>JBKGHK010000419.1:0-9059 GCA_046520375.1 Pyxidicoccus sp. 3LFB2 | reverse complement strand
GCCGTCGGAGTCCCATGGCCTGGCCGCCGCGCTGCACGTGCCCGCGGCGACCTGGGTGGGCATGGCGGGGCTCTTCGTCACCCTCGTCGACCGGGGCGGGCCCTACCGGGACAGGGCCCGCGCCATGGGCGCAATGTCGCTGCTCGGCGCGGGGGTGGGGCTCGTCTCCGCCTTCCACCTGCCGGCCTGGGCCGCCGTCGGGCTCACCCTGTGCTGGGTGGCGGCGTGTGGCTTCGCCCGCTCCTACGGCGAGACGCCCGGCTTCATGGGCGTGGTGCTCGGCAACTATGGCGTCGTGTCGCTCTCGCTTCCCGCGAACGACTTCGCCGATGCCCTGGTCCGCTCGGGCCTCTTCGTGGTGGGCGGTGCCTGGGCGATGTTGCTCGCGCTGCTGTTGTGGCCCCTGCGGCCCTACCGGCCCGCGCGCCTGTCCATCGCCCGCTGCTTCGACGTGCTCTCGGACCGCGCGGACGAGGTGGGGCGCTGGCCCCTCGACGGCCCGGCGGCCTCGGTGCCGGAGGTGCCCTGGGAGCCCCGGATGCGGCAGTCCCTGGAGACCGCCAGCTCCGTCCTCGCCGCCACCCGGCGCGGGCGGGTAGGGGAGAGCGGGCGGGGTGAGCACCTGCTGGTGCTGCGCGAGGGCGCCGACGCGTTGATGCCGCTGCTCGTCGCGCTGACGGAGACGCTGGAAGTGGTGCCTCGCGAGCCCCGCTACCTCGCCCTCCGCGCCGAGGTGCAGCGCGCCCTGGCGGAGTTCGCCACCGACACGCGGAGCATCGCCCGGGCCCTGGAGAAGGGGGAGGGCGTGAGCGCTCGAAAGGCCTGCGGCCCGGAGCGGGTCCTTCACGCGCTGGAGGTGCTCGAGGCCGAGCGCCCGCTGCCCGAGCCGGCCCGTGCCGCCTACTTCCATGTGCATGCGCTGCTGTGCCGGCTGCTCGAGTACACGCGGGCGCTCCTCGACGTGGCCGCGAGTCTGGAGGACGGGAAGCCGGTGCCGGAGGCGCTTCCGCTGGCGCCCCGCTCCGTGGCCGCACCCTCGCGCTCGCTGTTGGAGCCGCTGCGGGAGAACCTGGACTCCAGCTCGGTCATCTTCCGCCACGCGTTGCGGCTGGGCGTGTCCGCGGCGCTCGCCACCGCGCTGGTGCGGGGGCTGGGGCTGAACCACGGTTACTGGGTCATCATCACCGTCATCATCGTCCTGCAGCCGTACTCGGGGCTCACGCTCCAGCGGAGCCTGCAGCGCGTGGCGGGGACCTTCCTGGGCGCGGCGCTGGCGGCGGGGCTCGTCGCGCTGGTGAGAGACCCGGTCGTCATCCTGGTGGCCATCATGGTGCTGTTCGCCGTCGCCATGAGCGTGCAGCCCATCAGCGTGCCCGCGTTCCAGGTGCTGCTCACTCCCGCGCTGGTGCTGCTCTCCGAGCTGCAGACAGGCGACTGGAGCCTGGCCGGGGTGCGCATCGTCAACACGCTGCTGGGCGGCGGGCTCGCGCTCCTGGGAGCACGGTTGCTGTGGCCCAGTCCTGAGCACCTACGCTTCCCGGAGCAGGTGGCCACCGCGCTGCGGGCGGACCGTGACTACCTCCGACAGGTGGTCGCCTCGCGCTCCGACGCGGAGCCCGCGGTGCGTGAGGCCCGGCGACGCATGGGCCTGGCGTTGCTCTCCGCGGAAGCGTCGTTCCAGCGGCTGCTCACCGAGTGGCGGGGACCCGCGCAGCAGCTGGAGCCGGTCATGGCGCTGCTCACGTACGCGCGGCGGCTGACGTCGGCGGTGACGGCGCTGTCCTCCGTCCGGCAGGGGCCGGGCTCTCCGGACCTGGAGCCCGTGGCGCGCTACACCGCCGCCGCGCTGGACGAGCTGGCCACGGCCGTGGAGCAGCGCCGTGCGCCAGCGCCGCTGCCTCCGGAGTCACCCCCGGTGGAGGGAGACGCGCTGTCCCGCACCCAGGTGGAACGGCTGGTGCGCCAGCTCTCCGTGCTGCACCACGCGGCGGAGCGGCTGCCGCCCACGCTGCTCGCGTGAGCGGTGCCTCCAACCGCGGTGCCTGCATGAGCGCTCCTGCGCCACGGGCGCAAAGCCACGCCGGGCGCAGGCCGCCGCCTCACGCTCAGGTGCGGTCGATGCGCATCACCAGCCGGCGCAGGTCCTCGTTCACACTGGCGAACTGGACCATGCCCTGCTCCTCCTGGAGCTGCTTGCGCAGCGCGGGCAGCGACGCCTCGCGCACCTTCTTGGCCGCGTCCGGCGAGCTCTCCATCAGCCAGCCCAGCCCGAGGATGACGGCCAGGCGCGACTCGGTGTTGCGCTCCCCCAGCCGCGCGGCCAGGGCCGGCGCGTGCTCGGCCGAGCCGGAGCGACCCACCTCCATCGCCGCGCGCTCCACCATCAGCGGGTCCGCCTTCTCCATGCGCTGCACCCAGCAGCCCGCGTTGCCCGTGCACGCCTGCGCGGCCTCCAGCAGCTTCAGGTTCTTCGCCAGCAGGTCCGCCCGCTTCTTGCCCAGGCCCGCCGCGTCGTCGCAGCCCTCTTCGCCCGTCTTCTTGCAGTCGGCCGCGGTGCGCGCCGGCTCGGCGGTGATGAGCTTCTGGAGCACCGGCAGCTCGCGCGCGTCACCCAGCATGGCCAGGCCCCGCACCGCGATTTCCCGCGAGTCGAAGTCGCCCGTGCCCGCCGCCTTCTCCAGCGCCGGCAGTGCGTCCCGCCCGCCCAGCCGCGACAGCGCGCGCACGTAGGCATCCCGCACCGTGGGGTCCGTCTCCGATACCAGGCCCGCCAGCGGCTTCACCGCCTCCGGCGCCCGCATGCGTGCCAGCGCGTCCGCGGCCTGCATCCGCACCAGCGCCTGAATCTGCGCGTCCGAGTGCGTGAAGGACAGCTGCTTCAGCAGCGCCCCCACCGCGCGCTTCTCGCGCAAGTCCCCCAGCACCGTCGCGGCCTTCATCGCGTAGCTGGCCGGGTTGACGCCGTTGGACTGGGCCCACTTCAGCAGGTCCGGGTCTCGCCCCTCCAGGGCGGGCAGCAGCGCATCCGCCGCGGGCTGGCCCAGCTGGAATAGCGCGTAGGAGCTCTCCACGTAGAAGGACTTGCCCTTGCGCTCCTTCGTCAGCATCCGGATGAGCGCTGGCGCCGCGCGCGGGTCGCCGATGTTGCCCAGCGCTTCAATGGCCTTCTTGTTGAGGAAGGGCTCCACGCTCTCGTCGGTGGCCAGGGCGATGAGCGGCTCCACCGCCTCCTTCGCCTTCATCGCGCCCAGCACCTGGGCGGCTTCGATGCGCGTGTAGTTGTCCTTCGCGCGCAGCAGCGGCACCAGCGCGGGGATGGCCCGCGTGTCGCCGATGGCGCCCAGCGTCGCCACCAGCTCCTTGTTGGCGCGCTGCGCGGACGGCTCCGTGGCCGCCGGTTCCAGCGCCGCCTTCAGCGGCTCCACCGAGGAGGCGTGCTTCACTTCCCTCAGCGCCTGGGCCAGCGCGGCCCGGACCTCCGGCTTCTTCTCGGAGGCCAGGTACTGGTGCAGCATGGGCAGGAAGGACTCGTTCAGCTTTCCCGAGGCGCGCAGCGCCTCCACCATGCGGACGCGGTCCTCCGGACGCCGCGTTTGCTGGATGTTCGACTCCCAGTACTCCGGACTTGCCGGGTCCCCCTTACAACCTGCCAGCGTGAGGAACGACAGCGCGACACACAACGCGGCGTGGGAGCGGAACATGCGATCTCCTTTGCGTCTGCGGGGTTGTCCTGTCTTCCGTGTAAACCTCCTGGCACGAAGGAAGCAAACCACCCAGGTCACCTGGGGTACGCTGGTCAACGACATGTCCGATGACATTCAGAAGGCGACGCGACCCTCGTACGTCCGCCGGCAGTACATCCTCGACCGAGAGTTCCAGCTCAAATACATCCTGCTGCTCTCGGGCATTGGCGCGGGCAGCATCCTCGTGTTCGGGCTCCTGGCGCACCGCATCCATGTGTCCGCGGTGGCCTCGGGCATGGACGGCGGAGAGACGCTGCTGTGGCTGACGGCCCTGGGCACCCTGGGCACGGCCGTGGCGCTGGGGCTGTTCGGCCTGCTCTTCACCCACCGGGTGGCCGGGCCCGTCCACGTGATGAGCCTCTACGTGGCGGCGCTGGCCGCCGGGCGCTACCCCCGGCTGCGGCCCCTGCGCAAAGGCGACGAGCTCAAGCGCTTCTTCGAGCGCTTCAGCGAGGCCTTCGACCGCATCCGCCAGCGCGAGGCCGAGGAGGCCTACGCGCTGGAGTCCGCGCTGGCGGCGCTCAAGGGCACGGCCACCACGCCCGAGGCCCGTGAGGCGCTGGACACGCTGGCCGCGCTGCACACCCGCAAGCGTCAGGCGGTGGACAATCCCACCGGCGGCACCTTCAAGTCCGTGGCCTGAGTCGCCCGGCCCAGGAGAAGCGCAACCCCTATGAGTCGACCCCGTATCATCTTCATGGGCACGCCGGAGTTCGCCGTGTCGTCGCTCGCCGCCTGCTTCGAGTTGGGCGACGTGGTGGCCGTCGTCACCCAGCCGGACAAGCCCAAGGGCCGTGGCAACACCCTGGCCGCGCCGCCGGTGAAGGAGCTGGCCCTGTCGCGCGGCGTGCCCGTGCTGCAGCCGGTGAAGCTGCGCACGCCGCCGTTCTCCGAGGAGCTGCGCCAGTTCCACCCGGACATCTGCGTCGTTACGGCGTACGGGCGCATCCTGCCCAAGGACATCCTGGACCTGCCGCGCCTGGGCTGCGTCAACGTCCATGCCTCGCTGCTGCCGCGCTTCCGGGGCGCCGCGCCCATCCAGTGGGCCATCGCCCACGGTGACACGGAGACGGGCGTGTCGCTGATGGTGATGGACGAGGGCCTGGACACCGGGCCCGTGCTGGCCATGAAGCGGCTGCCCATTGGCCCGGACGAGACGAGCGCCTCGCTGCACGTGAAGCTGGCCGCGCTCGGGGGCGAGGTGCTGCGCGAGTTCCTGCCGAAGTACCTCAGCGGCGAGCTGAAGCCCGTGCCGCAGCCCACGGAGGGCATGGTGCTGGCGCCCATCATCGACAAGGACCAGGGCCGCCTGGACTTCACGAAGCCGGCGGTGGAGCTGGAGCGGCGCCTGCGCGCCTTCACCCCATGGCCCGGCGCCTTCACCACGTTGGGTGGGAAGCTGTTCAAGGTGCACCGGGTGCGGGCCGCGGGCAGCACGGGCACGCCCGGCGCGGTGCTGGCGGCCAACGCGGATGGCATCGAGGTGGCGTGCGGCGAGGGCTCGCTCGTGCTGCTGGAAGTCCAGCCGGAGGGCAAGCGGGTGATGAGCGCGGCGGACTTCCTGTCGGGGCACAAGCTGGCGCCCGGCAGCTTTCCCTTCAGCGCGAGCTAGCGGGGCGGCGGTGTTGGAACTGAACGAGGGCAAGCGGGGATGGGTATGAGACTGCTGGTGCTGCATGGGCCGAACCTGAACCTGCTGGGCGTGCGCGAAGGCACGTCCGGGGGCAGGCTGTCGGACCTGGATGCCGAGCTCGCGGCGCGGGCGAAGGAGCTGGAGCTGGAGCTGAAGGTGGTCCAGTCCAACCATGAGGGCGTGCTGCTGGACACGCTCGCCGCCGAGCGCGAGGAGGTGGACGGCATCCTCATCAACCCCGCCGGCCTCTTCGGCTCGTATGCGCTGAAGGAAGGGCTGGAGGCGGTGGGCGTGCCCGCGATTGAAGTCCTCCTGCGGCCGCCGGCCCGCGAGTCCGTGGTGGGCGAGGCGTGTGTCCTCCAGGTGCATGGCACCCAGGGCGGCTTCGAGCCCTACCTCCAGGCGCTGGAGACCTTCGCCAGCGGCGTCTTCACGCCGGAGCAGGCGGGGCCGAAGAAGACGCTCGGCCGGAAGAAGGAAGACGCGCCCGCCGTGCAGGGCAAGTCCCTGGGCCGCGCGAAGGACGCGTCGGAGAAGCCCGCCCCCGTGGCGCTGGTGAAGTCCGTGGGCTCGGCGGCGAAGTCGCTGGCCCGCGCGGCGGAGGCCGGGTCCACCAAGACGCTGGGCCGCAAGTCCGCTCCCGAGCAGGAGGAACCCGAGGCCCGCCCGGGCAAGACGCTGGGCCGGGGCTCGAAGAACCTGACGCCCGCGGCGGACCTGCTCACGCGGGCGCTGGTGCGGCAGAAGATTTCCGACCGGCTGGCGGGGAAGCTCACTCCGGCCGAGCTCGCGGCCTGGGCCCGCACGCAGTACCAGGCCGTGCAGCGTGGCGCGCCCGCCGAGAGCGGCCACCGGGAGCTCTTGGAGGAGAGCCTCCAGAGCCTCACCCTTTCCACACTTCCCGCGACGCGGCTCTCGGATGAGCAGCTCGTGGACCTATTGACCCGGTTGGAAGAAGGATGAACGCCCGCGCACTCGCCATCCAGGTGCTCTCGCGCGTCCGCGCCACGGACGCGTACCTCAACGTGGTGCTGGACACGCTGCTGTCCGAGTCACCGCCGAAGGACCCGCGCGACGCCGCGCTCGTCACCGAGCTGGCCTACGGCAGCACCCGCCGCCAGCTCGCGCTGGACTACGCCATCACCCGCTTCGCCGACCGCAAGCTGGATGCGCTGGAGGACAAGGTGCTCGCCGCGCTGCGCGTGGGCGCCTACCAAATCTTCCACACCCGCATCCCCGCGCGCGCGGCGGTGGCGGAGACGGTGCAGGCGCTGAAGGAGGTGGGGCTCGCCCGCGCGGCCGGCTTCACCAACGCCATCCTCCGCAAGCTGGCGGAGCTGCCCGGCCCGCCGCTGCCTCCCGAGTCGAACGCGGTGGAGCACCTGTCCATCCGCGAGAGCCACCCGAAGTGGCTGGTGGAGCGGTGGATTCGCCAGTTCGGCCGCGAGCGCGCCGAGTCCATGCTGGTGGCCAACAACCAGTCCCCGGCCGTGGTGGTGCGCGCCAACACCGCGAAGGTGACGCGCGACGCGCTGCTCGCCCAGTTGCAGGAAGCGGGCGTGGAGGCGAAGGCCACCACCATCTCCCCCGTGGGCATCACCCTGCCGCCCGTGGGCCGGGTGGAGGACGTGTACGGCTACTCGGAGGGGCTGTGGCAGGTGCAGGACGAGGCCGCGCAGCTCGTCGGCGTGTACGGCGCCATTCCGGAGACGGCGCGCGTGCTGGACGCGTGCGCCGCGCCGGGCGGCAAGGCCTGCCATCTCGCTCAGGAGCACGAGGTGGTGGCGGTGGACCTGCACGCCAACAAGCTCCGCAAGATTGACGCCGAGGCGAAGCGGCTGGGGCTCTCCGAGCGGCTGAAGGCCCACGCGCATGACGCGGCGGAGCCGTTCCCGGAAGCGTGGGGCGAGTTCCACGCGATTCTGGTGGATGCGCCGTGCTCGGGGCTGGGCACGCTGCGCCGCCACCCGGAGCTGCGCTACCGCCGCAAGGAGGAGGACCTGGCGCGCCTGGCCACGCTCCAGCGGCGCATCCTGGAGAACTGCCAGGAGGCGGTGCCCGCAGGCGGCCTGCTCGTGTACGCGGTGTGCACCGTGGAGGCGCAGGAGGCACAGGACCAGGTGGAGATGTTCCTGCGCAGCCACCCGGAGTGGACGGCCGAGCCGCCGGTGCTGCCCGGGCTCAAGCTGCCGATGGCGCAGGCCTACCTGCGCACGCTGCCGGGGCCGGAGGGCTTCGACGGGTTCTTCGCCGCGCGGCTCCGGAAGCTCTACTGACGAAGGGCCCGAAGAGGGCCCGCCTTCGGACCCCTCAAGCCTCTTCGGCGGCGGAGGGGATGTTGGCGGCGGCCTTGAAGGCCTCCAGCACCGCGGCGGACGCGCGGTCCAGGTACTTGCCCTTGCGGATGAGCAGGCCGATGGGGCGCGACACGGGCCCCTCGGCGAAGGGCTTGGCCACCAGCGTGCCGGCCTTCACCTCGCTCTGCGACGTGGAGATGGGGAGGATGGCGACGCCCAGCCCCATCTCCACCGCGCGCTTGATGGTCTCCACGTTGTCCATCTCCATCACCGGGTTGATGTCGATGTTCTTCTCGCGGAAGAGCCTGTCGAGCGCCTTGCGCGTGGGCGCCTCGCGGTCGAACGCGATGAAGGGCACGCCGGACAGCGCGGTGAGGCTCACCTTCGCCTTGGTGGCGAAGGCGTGGTTGGGCGCGCAGATGACGGCCAGCTTGTCGTCGCGGAAGGGGAGGATGTCCACGCCCGCGCGCGGCTGCGGGTACGCGACGATGCCAATCTCCGCCGCGCCCAGAATCACGTCGTCGTACACCTGGTCATTGCGCCGGTAGTTCAGGCGCATGTTCACCTTCGGGTGCGCCTTGAGCAGCTGCTTCTGCACGGCATTCAGCTCGTGCAGACCCACCGAGTAGATGGTGGACACCGTGCTGGTGCCGGCCACCTCGGTGGCCTGCTCCCGAATCTCCTGCTCCACCTCCGCGAAGCGCGCGAGGATTTCCTTGCACCCCCGGAACAGCCGCTCGCCCGCCGGCGTCGGCGTCACCTGGCGCGCGCTGCGAGACAGGAGCTTCTGCTCGTAGCGATTCTCCAGGGCGCGAATCTGCTGGCTGACCGCGGACTGCGTCACATGGTTGAGCTGCGCGGCCCGGGAGAACGAGCCCGTCTCGACCACGTCGCAGAACATCTTCAAGGATTCGAGCTGCATAAGGCCTTCTCCTACCCCCAAACCCAATGATTAGGCCAGAATTAATTAGCTCGCCTACCTCACGCAGCGAAAAGGCCTTACCCGGCAGAGGCCTGCCCGGCCGTTCAGTCCTTGGAGAGAAGGCGCGCTTCTGGAAGGGCCGCCGGACTCAGGGAGCGTCGGTGTCCTCGGGCGGGGAGGGGAGGCGCGGCCGCAGCAGGACGAAGAGGGCGGAGGCGAGCGCGATGAGGGCCCCTCCGGCCAGCGCCTGGACGCGGCCCACCTCTCGGGTGGCCTGCTGGAGCAACTCACACTCCGCGCCGGCCAGGCCGGTGCAGTCCAGGGTGCCGAAGAGGCCCCGGAGGCCGGCCAGCAGCAGGCCCAGCCCTCCGAGCAGCAGGCCGCCACACAGGCCCAGCGCCGCGGAGCGGCCGAGCGACGAGCCGGGGCGGGGCGGAGTCTCGGGGGCAGGGGCCATGGGGCAG
>JBKGHK010000418.1:0-9072 GCA_046520375.1 Pyxidicoccus sp. 3LFB2 | reverse complement strand
CAGCGCTCCAGCCGCGCCAGCAGCGCTCGGAAGGGCACCGTGCCTTCCGCGTAGGCCCGGACCTGGAGCTCGCCCCAGGCGGAGACGCTGTCCCTCGCGCGCAGCCGGGCGGCCTTGAGGGAGGCCAGGGCCTCGCGCTGCCGCTCGCGCGCAGCGCGCACCCGTGCCTCTTCGGGCGTCGCGGGCTCGCCCTCCTCCAGGACCCGCTTCACGCCGAGCCCCAGCGCCGTCAGCACCAGGCCACCCACCGCGAATGGGATGAAGAAGGGCATGCGGGCTCCTCGGGTCCGACTGTTCCTCTTATTCAGAGGGGGGCAGCTTCGCACCCCTTCGCGACCTCCGGATACAGGCGAGCCGTCCCCTGGTTGTCAGCCAGTCAGTCCGCCTTGGTGGGTGGGGACGTGGATGCCGCCCCTGGGTGCTGCGATTCGAAGGGGGGATAGCTCCAGTCGGCGCATTTAGCGGGACGGGCATGGATTCGCGCTTGCTAGCGTGAAGCGACTCCCCGACCTGGCGTGGTCCCTACATGCGAAGCACCACGAAACCGACAAGACTCATGGCAGCACTGCTCAGCGTGCTGCTCGTGGCCTGTGGCTCCACTCGTCACATCGCACCGGCCAGCGCCAGCGAGCTCACCCGCTTCGTGCTCTTCATCAAGGAACTCCCTGACGGCACCGTCACCCATTCGTGGCAACGCGCCGAGGAGGTCGACCTCTCGCGGTACGGCGCTCTGTCACGCGCGCGAAGCAGGGTCCGAGGCATCGTGCCCGTGGTGGCCCAGCCGAGAGACTGTCACCAGGAATTCATCGAGTGTGTTGATGAGTGCATGACGCGCCCTCTTGCCCGGGGATTCGGGCACATCACCTCTGGCAAATCCAAGAAGGCCAGCGAGGTCAGCAAACGGAAGTTCTGTCAGGGGAAATGCTGGCAGCCCTATCGTGACTGCAGTGAGCTACAGGAATCAAAACCACTGGAGTTCACAACTGTGGACAACGCGCTGGACTGGCTGAAGCGGAACCGGAGGACGGTCATGTTCGGAAGTGTGGTCCTCGTGGCAGGCGTGGCTTTCGTCGTGCTCTCCGTCGGCGCGGGACTCGTTGTTCTCGCCCCTGCCGTGCTCGTGGCCTCGCCGGCAGCGCCCTTCGAGCCTTGGATGGCGGAGGTCTCACCATGAAGGACTGGGAGTTCCCCTATCGAGTCCTGAATCTGCTCGGGCGACTCCTGGAAGAGACGCCCTCAGCGGAAGACAAGGAGCGACTCGAAACAGCCATGGCCGCGCTCGACTTTATTTTACGAACCGGCCAGTCCCATGACTTCGAAGTCTTTCGCGAGAGCATCAAGGATAATGCCCCCCCTCTCGTCATCGCGGCCTTCGATACGAAAGAGAGCGCCGAAACCTGGATGAGGAATCACCCCAACCCTCCGACCGGCGCCGAGATATTGATTGCTGGTGAGTACCACTACGCCAATTGCTCCCCTGACCTGAAGCGTCGCTATCTGCCTGCTGCCCGCTCTCTCGAGTACTACCTCCGAGCAATGATTGACGATGGGCTCCCCGCGCCGGTGGCCACGTTCGACACCCTGGAGGAAGCCAGGGCGTGGGTCGACAGCCAGCCGGAGCCGCCGCGCCAGGTCGTCATCGTGATTGCGGGCGAGCCCCACCTCGTCGCCTACCACCACCGCATCCACCTCCGCGCCATCTACCCGCTCTCCCGGGCCGCGGCGCCAGGCTCCATCAACTACTCCGTGGAACCCGAGTAGCCCTCAGCCCGCGCGGGCCCGAGGCGGCGTGGCGTGCCCGTGGTGGGCGCGGACGGTGCATCGGCCGAGTCGAGCGGCGGCACGTACGGCCAGCCCGGCAGCGGTCCCTTGCCGGCCTCGCGCGTGAGGTAGTCCGCCGCGATGTTGGCGCTCTCCATGATGGTGAGCAGCCCGCTGCCCGGGTGCGTGCCTCCGCCCACCCAGTACAGCCCCTCGATGTCGCGGTTCTTCACCTTCGGCCGCAGCGGGCCCAATTGCAGCCACGTATGCGACAGGTTGAACACGGCGCCGCGGAACACGTTGAAGTCGTCCCGCCACGTCTCCGCCGTGAAGTAGCGCTCCTCGCGGATGTGCTGGCGCACGCCCTTGAGGCCCACCTTCTCCAGCATGGCGGGGATGCGCTCCCGCAGCTTCGCCTCCGTCTGCGCCCAGTCCACGTCCTGCGCCGTGTTGGGCGTGGGCACCAGCACGTACAGCGTGGAGTGCCCCTTCGGCGCGCCAGACGGGTCCGTCACGGACGGGTTGCACACGTAGAAGGGCGGGTCGTCCACGTCCACGTGCCGGTCCTCCAGCGCGTCCCGGTCCGTGCGCCGCGCGGCCTCGGACAGGTAGATGAGGTGGTGCGGCAGGTCCGCGTACACCGTGTCCAGCCCGTAGTACGCCATGAAGGTGCTGCACGAGTACTTCGCCTTGTCCAACGCCGCGTCCGTCAGCCGCGAGCCCTCGCGCGCCTCGGCCGGAATCAGGTTCTGCGCCGCGTACGCCAGGTCCGCGTTCACCACCACCGCGTCGGCGTCCAACACCTCGCCGTCCGCCAGCTTCACCCCCACCGCCCGGCCCGCCTCCACGCGCACCTTCTCCACCGCCGTGCCCATCCGGAAGGTGGCGCCCAAATCCTGAGCGCAGCGCATCATCCCGCGCGCCAGCTCACGGAAGCCGCCCTCCACGTGCCACACGCCGAAGGCCAGCTCCAGGAAGGGAATCACGCTGAACACCGACGAGCACGTCGTCGGGTGCAGCCCCAGGTACTTCGACGGGTACGCCAGCGCGTAGGTAATCCGGTCGTCGTGGAAGAAGGAGTCGAGCTGCCGGTACAACGTCTGCCACGGCTTGAAGCGCAGCGTGGGCGCCAGCCGCCAGGGCGCGTAGTAGCCGAGGCTGCCCGCGTTGGTGCAGATGAACTTCTCGTAGGCGATGGCGTACTTCTCCCGCCCCTCCTCCATCCACCGGCGCAGCGCGGCGCCCTGCTCCGGGCCGTACTTCGCCACCTCCGCCTCCATGCGAGGCATGTTCCGCGTGGTGTCCAGGTGCGTGCCGTCCCAGAAGTGCACCCGCGTGTTGGTGTCCAGCGGGACGAGCTTCACGTAGTCCTCGATGCGCTTGCCGGACCGGCGGAAAATCTGTTCCAGCACGCCGGGGAGCTGGAGGATGGACGGGCCGGTGTCGAGCGCATACTGGCCCGCCTCACCGAGCGTCAGCCCCTTCATCCGCCCCCCCGGTACCGCGTCCTTCTCCACCACGGTGACGCGCAGCCCCTGCCCGGCCAGGTTGATGGCGGCGGACAGCCCCCCGGGCCCGGCTCCCACGACGATGACGTGACGCACCATGGCCGCTTCGATGCCTGAGTGCCCGGAACGTTGCAACCTTCCGTGGGGTGCTGGGGAGAACGGATGCCCTCCGCTCGTTTCGGGTGGCGGACATGCATGCCGATTGACACGGAGGGTGGGACTCCCCCGGACCCGCCCGCCTGTTTATCGCCCTGGGGGCCCCTATCCAGGCGGCTCCGCTTCGTGCTCTTCGCGACACACCGTGCCCACCCGACCCCCTCCCCATCCGCGCCGTTATGCCGCCGCGTATGGCGCGCTGCTGGTCGGCCTGGCCATCACCGCCGTGGCCGCGCTCTATGTGCAGCGGAGCATCGAGGAGCGGCGCCACCGGCGCTTCGAGGAGGCGGTGCGCGACGGCACGCTGAGCCTCCAGCAGCGCATGGACACGTACCAGGCCATGCTCCTGGGGACACGGGGGCTGTTCAGCAGCAGCCAGAGCGTGGAGCGGGATGAGTTCCGCGCGTACGTGGAGAGCCTGGAGCTGGGGCGGCGCTACCCTGGCATCCAGGGCATCGGCTTCGCGCAGTGGCTGAAGCCCGGCGAGCGCGACGGGCACGTGGCCCAGGTGCGGCGGGAGGGCCTGCCCGACTACCACCTGTGGCCGGACGGCGAGCGGGACGCGTACACCACCATCGTCTTCCTGGAGCCCTTCGACACGCGCAACCGCCGCGCCATCGGCTTCGACATGTTCTCCGAGCCCATCCGCCAGGAGGCCATGCGACGGGCCATGGAGACGGCGCTGCCCGCGGCCAGTGGCCGGGTGCGGCTGGTCCAGGAGACCGAGGGGGATGCCCTGCCCCAGGCCGGCTTCCTGCTCTACGTCCCCGTCTACATGAGCGCGACGCCTGGCACGCCCGAGGCGCGCCGGGACAGCCTGCGAGGCTTCGTCTACGCGCCGTTCCGGATGGGGGACCTGGTGCAGGGGCTGCGCTTCCCGGGGTTCCAGCGCACCGTGGACCTGGAGGTCTACGACGGGACGGAGACGCGCGCCGGGGAGGCCCTCTTCAGTTCGCTCGAGGGGGACCGTCCCTGGCCGGAGGGCCCGCCGCCGGGCCTGCGCCGCGAGGTGGCCCTGTCGGTGGCGGGCCGGCCCTGGACGCTGGTGTTCACCGCGCGCGAGTCATTCATCGAAGGCAACAGCCGGGTGCAGCTGGCCACGGTGGTGTTCAGCGGCCTGCTGGTGTCGCTGCTGCTGTTCCTGATGTCGCTCGTGCAGGTGAAGGCCCGGGCCGCGGCCGAGGCCGCCAGCGCGGAGCAACAGCGGCTGGCGAGCGAGGCTCGGACGGCGGTGACGGTGCGCGACGAGTTCCTCGGCGTCGCCGCGCATGAGCTTCGCACGCCGCTCACGTCCCTCAAGCTCCAGCTCCAGCTGCTGTATCGCCAGCTGAGGCAGGGCGGGCCAGTGGATGCACAGCGGCTGGAGCGCGGGGTGGCGTCGTGCGAGCGGCAGACGACGCGGCTGTCCCAGCTGGTGGACAGCCTGCTGGACGTGTCGCGGTTGATGCACGGGCGGATGGAGCTGCGGAACGAGCCGCTGGAGCTGGGCGAGGTGGTGCGTGAGCTGGTGCGCCGCTTCGAGTCGGACGCGCAGGCGGCCAGCGTGAAGTTGACGGTGGACGCGCCGGCCGCGGTCCACGGGCGGTGGGACCGGCTGCGGCTGGAGCAGGTGCTGACGAACCTGGTGTCCAACGCGCTCAAGTACGGGCATGGCGCGCCGGTGGAGGTGCGCGTGCGCGGCGAGGGAGACCACGCGTGCCTGGAGGTGAGGGACCGGGGCATCGGGATTGCGCCGGAGGACGCGCGGCGCATCTTCGGCCGCTTCGAGCGGGCGGTGTCGAGCCGGAACTACGGGGGCCTGGGGCTCGGGCTCTTCATCACCCGGCAGCTCGTGGAGGCGCTGGGAGGCACCATCTCCGTGGAGAGCATTCCCGGACAGGGGTCCACGTTCATCGTGCGCCTGCCGGTGACGGCGCCCGGGGAGGACGCGGAGGACAGGGCCGCTGCGTCTGAGCCGCCCCGGGCTCCTTTGCACTGAGTCGGCGTAGAGTCTGTCCCTGGCGGCGGACGCCCGCGCCGGGGAGCCCTGATGACTTCGCGATGGGCCGTGCCGTGGTTGCTGCTGCTGGCTGTTGCCGGGTCGGCCTGTTCGACAACGCGGGTGGTGCGCCTGGACACGGGCGACGAAGCCCCCTTCATCCATATGCCTCGCACGGAGGAAGACAGCGGGCCGGTGGAGCTGGAGGAGGACGCGTTCGAGGACGCCGTGGCCGAGCTCGCCCGCGACGTGCGGCCCTTTCGCTACCCGCTCCGCGAGGCCCGGGAGCGACTGGGTGTTCCCCAGCGGAGCGGTGTCTACTGGTACGAGCAACGCGGCCAACTGCTCGTTCCGACGAGCGAGGAGGAGGGCCCGAGCCTGCTGACGTCCTACTCGGGCGAGGACCTCACGCGCGGCTATGGCCGCTGGTGCGAGCGCAAGCACCAGCCCGGAGATTGCCTGCGCCTGCTGGACGAGGGGCCCCTGCTGGCCAGCGATGGCAGGTACACGCTCGCCCTGGCCATCGCGATGGATTCGGTCTGGGACGAAACGGCTGAAGCCCTGAAGGGCATGGCGGACCCTGGCGCCCTGATGGCCACGGTGACGGCGTCCGTCAGCATGTACCTGCTGCTCTGGGCATTGCCCGAGCCGGTGAGCAAGGGCCTCGCGGCCCTGCTGACGGCCACGGCCATTGCCTACCTGGGCGTCGACACGGTGTGGCGGCTCCTGGATGGGTGGGTTGCATTGGCGCGCGCCGTGGACCGGGCCACCACCTTCGAGCAGCTCAGCGAGGCAGGTGAGGCGTACGGCAGGGTCCTGGGAGAGAACGCGGCGCGTGTCTTCGTCATGCTGGCCACCGCTGCCATCGGGAGTACGGCGGGGCTGGCGGCGAAGGCATCCAGCCTCCCAGGCTCGGCCCAGGCAGCGCTCGCCGTCGAGTCCCAGGCGGGCTACGCCTACGTGGCCGTGGGAAGCGTCCGCTCGGTAGCCATGAGCGCCGAGGGATTCAGCATCGCGCTGGCGCCCAACGCCGTGGCCATGGCGGTCCGGGATGCGCGCAGCGGAGGCCGTACCCAGAAGCACCACCTCGCCACCATCCGCAATGAGAAGTCCGCGGCTCGCGGCGGACCGTGGACGCCTCGGTTCCGGGGCCTCTTCAGGAAGGCGGGGATGGAGCTGAGAGATCCGGAGAACGTCGTGCCACTTCAGGGCCACAAGGGGCCTCACCCGGAGGAGTATCATCGGCTGGTTTTCAGTCGATTGAGCGAGGCAACAGAAGGGTGCCGCAAGGTCCAGCAATGCCGCGAGGCACTGACGAGCGCTCTCCGCGAACTGGCGGAGGAAGCCGTCACCCGGGGGACGGACATCAACAAGCTCCTGACCCGAAGAAAGCAGCGCTAGAGATACGCCATGCCAGAGCGATTTTTCGACCTCGCGGAGAATGTCCAAACCGGGAACTGGTACCTGAGCGACCCCGTGGATGAACATGGACAGGAGGTCGAGGACCCCTGGATGTTCAGGGCAGGGCGGCCTCTGCGTATCGAAGGTCGCCTGACAATGCCTGTCGACCAACCTGGCCGTCCCCTGGACTTCTCCAACGCGGGAGTGGGCGCAACCCCCGTCGTCCACGTCAAGGTGGCCTCCATCTTCTCGGAAATGGCCCCCGACGACGTTCAGCTCATTCCCGTGGACATCCAGGGGTATCCCGACCAGTACCTCATCCTGGTCAGCACCAGGCTCATCCGCTGCATCGATGAGCAGGCCTCCAGGGAGGTGCGGTTCTGGAAGCCGGAGCACGGCCAGCCAGAGAAGGTCGGCCAGTATCGCTCCGTCTCCGGCATGCGTATCGACCGGGCCAGGGTCGGCAAGGTCAAGGTGTTCCGCACCTGGGGGTGGAAGATCGCCCTCATCGTCTCCGAGGACATCAAGCAGGCCCTGGAGCGCGTGAAGGCCACCGGCGTGAAGTTCACCGAGGTGTAGTCCAGGCACACCGCCCGTCTCGGTCCTGGCCTCCGCGGTGCCGTGTTCACTGGGCACTGGTGGACACCTGGGACGCGGGGCGACTTCAGGGTTCGACAGTCACCACTTCCCTGTCTATGTCCCAGGACATGGAGCCCGCACCGCGCGAGGTGCTGCTGTTCACCTTGGAGGGTCAACGCTATGGACTGCCCGCCGAGGACGTCCGGGAACTGGTGCGCGCCGCGCGCCTGACGCCCCTGCCTCGCGCGCCCGCCGTCGTGGAGGGCCTCCTCAACCTGCGCGGAGACCTGCTCCCCGTCCTGGACCTCCGCCGCCGCTTCCGGCACCCGCCCCGCCCCCTGTCGCCCCTGGACCACTTCATCGTCGCCCGCGCCGGGACTCGCCACGTCGTGCTGCGCGTCGACCGCGCCGAGGGCATGCGCGTGCTTGCTCCCGGTGAGTGGGACGCCACCCCTCGCGAGCTGCCCGGCGTGGGACTCGTGGCCGGCGCCGCGAAGCTCGTGGACGGCCTCGTGCTCGTCCATGACCTGCGCTCCTTCCTCTCCGAGGCCGAGGCCCTGGAGCTGGATGCCGCCCTGGCCCCGTCGCCGGAGACGCCGTGAGCTGGGGGCCCTGGAGCCACCCCGGGTTCGCCTCCGTGCTCGCACTCGTGGAAGAGCGCGCGGGACTCGCCGCGCCCAGCTGCCCCGCCGCCGCCGAGGACGCCATCTCCCGCGCCATGGCCCGCGCCGGCTGGCGGAGCTCGACGCCTACCGCGCCCGGCTCACCGAGGACTCCGCCGGCGCCTCGATGACCTGCTCATCGAGCTCACCGTCGGAGAGACGTACTTCTTCCGCACCCCCGAGCACTTCGAGCACCTGCGCCGCGCCGTGCTGCCGGAGCTGCGCGAGCGGCTGGGGCCCGGCCACCCCCTGCGCGTGTGGAGCGCGGCCTGTTCCTCGGGCGAGGAGCCCTACTCGCTGGCGGTCCTCCTCCAGGCCGAGGGCTGGGGCGAGCACGCTTCCGTGTACGCCACCGATGTGTCTCGCGGCGCGCTCGCCCGCGCCCGGCAGGCCACGTATGGCGAGTGGTCCCTGCGCGGCCCCTGGGCGGACCGCATCCGCCCCTACCTTCGCCCCGAGGGCCGCCGGTATGCCCTGGCGCCCGAGGTGCAGCAGCGCGTGCGCTTCGGCTACCTCAACCTCGCGCTCGATACGTGGCCCTCGGCCGACAGCGGCATCTGGCGGCTGGACGTCATCTTCTGCCGCAACGTCCTCATCTACTTCAACCGCGCCACCATCGAGGCCGTGGCCCGCAGGCTCCATGATGCGCTCGCGGAAGGGGGCTACCTCTTCACCGGCCCGTCGGACCCGCCGCTCGGAGACCTCGCCCCGCTGGAGCCCGTCCTCACTCCGTGGGGTGTGCTCTACCGACGGCCCCTTCCCGGTGCCTCGGTGTCCGTGCCTCCGCCGCCCTTCTCCGCGACGTACGAGGCTCGCGCTCCCTCGGAGTCCATGCTCACGGGACGAGGCGCGGCGACGCCTGCCGGCACGTCACCTGTTCTGCCTCCGTTCCAGGAACGCGGCGCTTCCGACGCAGCGGACTCTCGCGCCACGCCTGTTCCGCCCTCCTCCGCACGCGGTGCCCCTCGCGCTCCGGACGCCGAGGCACTCGCGGCGGCGCGGCTCGCCCTGGCGCAGGGCAACTGGC
>JBKGHK010000417.1:0-9107 GCA_046520375.1 Pyxidicoccus sp. 3LFB2 | reverse complement strand
GGCGCAGCGCAGCGTCGGGTGCTCGCGCGAGGCGAAGGCCGTGGCGCCGCTCGAGTAGGCCATCAGCCCGAGGTCCACCGCCGCGCCGCTGCGCACCACGGCCGTGACGTCGTAGCCGAGCCACGCCCCCGCCGAGACGGGCTTCCCCTCGGGGCGCAGCTTCCCGAGGTTGAAGACACGCCCCTCCCATATCGCCGTCTTCTCGTCCCAGCGATTCGCGTTGAGGTAGAGCCCGGGCGCCGCGTTGCCCTCCAGGACATGGAGCCACAGCACCGCGCGCGCCACCGTGCCCTGGAAGGTGGGCACGTCGAACTGCACCTGGCTGTAGGCCTCCGTCGTGGGGTCGACGCGCAGGGTGGGCTGGGCGCCCAGGGGCGTGGTCGGCGACGTGGACGCCACCGTCATGTCCGCACTGGGAAGCAGCAGCAGGTGCTCGGTTCCGGGGCTCTCCGCCTCTGCCTGCCACGGGTCCTTGTTCCCCTCATCCCGTGGCCCTGGCGGCGGGCCCGCGTCCGGCGTGCCTCCTGCGTCCGCCGGGTCATCCTCGTCGGGACCGGGCTGCCCGGGAGGGAGGTCCGGCGGAGGCGGAGGCGCCTGGGTACCGATGCCCGGCGGGCCTGACGGCGTCTGCGACTCCAGGACTGCCGGCTCCCCACAGCGAGCCAGCACCCATGCCAACCCCAACCACCCCACCACCCGCACCACGCCACCGCGCTGCATGACTCCCCCGACCTGGCCCCAGCGTCAGCGCATTGCACGGCGTGCGCCAGCGCGGCCTCGTGCGGTGGTGAACGCGGAGCCCGTCCAGAAGGGAACCCTGCTGCCCACTGGACGAAGGCCTTTACCCAGGGTGCCGGGAAGACTGCCGCGCCGTCCCCTCGCGCTGGCCATCCGGGGCGGGCTCCCTCAGAGGGGCAGGTCCACCACGAACGTGGCGCCGGCGCCGAGCGCGCTCTCCACGGAGATGGTGCCGCCATGGGCGAGGACCGTCTGTCGTGCGAGGTAGAGGCCCAGGCCCAGCCCGCCATAGTGGTGCGCGGGCACGGCCTGCTCGAACCGCTCGAAGATGCGCGCCTGGTCGGCGCGGTCCACGCCGGCTCCCCGGTCCTGCACCTCCAGCCGCGCGAAGCCGCCCGTCACCCGCGTGCGCACGGTGATGGGCTGGCCCGCGCCGAACTTCATGGCATTGAGGAGCAGGCTGGTGACGAGCCGTCCCAGGCGGAGGCGGTCCCAGCGCCCCACCACCGTCGCCCCGAAATCGAGCTCCACCGGACACGCCGCGGCAGTCAGCCGGTCCGCCAGGGCGTCCACCTGCGCCCGCACCAGGCCGGACAGGTCGAGTTCCTCCAGCGCCAGCGCCAGCGCGCCGGCCTTGAGCCGGGACACCTCGTGCATCTCGTCGGCCAGATAGGCCAGGCGGCTGACATGGCGCTCGAAGGTCTTGAGCAGGGGGACGAGCCGGTCCTCCGGGTGCGCCTCCTGCGCCCGCGTGCCCATCGCCCGCCGGATGGACTGCACCTGGAGCTTCATGGCGGTGATGGGGGTCTTCAGCTCATGGGAGGCAATGGCCAGGAAGTCGTCGCGCACGCGGACGGCCTCCTGCGCGGCCTGGTAGAGGCGGGCGTTCTCCAGGGAGATGGCGGCCTGCGCGGCCAGCACCTCCAGGGTGAGGATTCGCTCGGAGGTGAAGGCCCCCGCGAGCTGGTTGTTCTCCAGGTAGAGCATGCCGGCGAGGTCGGCCTGCCGGACGAGGGGAATGCACAACACGGAGTGCACGCCCAGCGAGGCGAAGTAGGGGTCCGAGGCGAAGGGGTTCGGCTGTGAGGCATCGTCCAGCAGGACCGGCTGCCGCATCCGCTGCACGTGCGTCAGGAGCGAGCCCGGAAGCCTGCCTCCCGGAGCGGCGGGCTCGCCGAAGACGGTGACCTGGATGCCCGACTCCATCAGCTGCGCGGCCACCCGCACGAGGGGACGGCCTTCCTCGAGCGTCATCAGGAAGCCCCGCTCCGCGCCCGCCTGCTCGAGCGCGCTCCGCAGGAGCTTCTCCAGCAGCCGCGGCAGGACGATTTCCTGGGAGAGGACCTGGGACGCGTGCACCATCGCCCGCGCGTCGAGCTGCGCGGGCTCCGCGTACAGGCGGTGGGGGAGCACGCGCGACAGCCGCTCCTCCAGACGGGGGTGAAGCTGCTCCAGCTGGCGCAGCTTCGTCTCCGCGCCCCACTCCTGCCAGGCGCTCCAGGCCTCCTGGAGGTAGGCCTCGGCGATGGTGCGCAGGCCGCGCGAACGGTAGAAGCGCGCGGCCAGCTCGGCGGCCAGCGCCGCGTATTGGACGTAGCCGCTCGCGCGCGCGGCCTGCAGCGCCCGCTCGTAGCTCTCTCCGGCTTCCTCGGTACGTCCCTGCTGCCGTGCGACCTCTGCCGTCACCAGCGCCTCGAAGGCGAGGAAGTTGGCGGGGCAGAACGCCGCCAGGTTCCTGAGGAAGGCGTGGTGGGCGTCGAGCTCGGCCCTCAGCCCCGCCTGCTCCTCCGCGGGAGCCTCCTCGCCATGGGCCGCCAGGGCCAGGGCGACCATGAAGACGGCATGGGCCTCAGCGTACTGGCCCCGCTGGGCGACGATGAGGCCGGAGAGCTGTCGCGCTTCGGCGAGCGCGGCGGCGCGGTTGCCCAGCACGAGGTGGAGCTCCAGGCGGTGGAAGCGGTACCAGAAGCTGACGAACGGCGGGTTGCGGCTCACGCGCTCGGCGAAGGCCGCCTCCTCGAGCCGCTCGAGCGGGAGCGCCGGCGAGCGGCCGCGCAGCGCCTGGATGAAGTGCTGGACGATTTCCGCGCAGATGAGCAGCGGCTCGGTCCCCACGCCGCGGGTGAATTCGGCGGCGGCCCGCGCCGCGCGGTCGACCTCTTCGAGCCGTTCGCCCGCGGTCAGCGCCAGCAGGCAGCGGTGGAAGAGCCCGAGGCCGACGAAGAACACGTCGCCCGCGCGCCTTCCCGCGCGCAGGCCCCGCTCGATGAAGACGTAGAGCGAGCGCGCCGGTTCGACCCAGGGCAGGAGCGTCACGCCCGCGAGCAGGCACACCTTCGACTCATCCGCGATGAAGCCATGCCGCTCCACCAGCGCGAGCGCCACGCGGGCGAAGCTGGCGGCCCTGGCGTACTGCTTGTGGGTGATGACCAGCTCGAAGCCGTAGGCGGTGAGCCCCACCGTGGAGGCGGACGTCAGGCCATGCCGGAGCGTGAGGAGCATCATCTGGCACGCCACCAGATGGTGCAGCTGCGGGTTGTAGAAGTAGGCCGTTGGCAGGAAGGCGGCCAGCACGCTCATGGCGGCCTCCATGTCCGCATCCCGCATCGGCGCCAGGCCGAGCAGCGCTTCGATGGGCTGCTCCCCGAGGAGCTGCTCCACGGAGCGGTCTGCCTCCTCGAGCTGCTCCAGCGTGGGATGGGGGCTCAGCTCGATGCCGTACTGGCGGAGGCACGCACTGGCGCTGTCGATGGCCGGGCCCAGGGCGCCCCGGGTGGTGTGGAGGTCGATTTGCGCCCGGTAGGCACCGGCACGCTCCGCGGGAGTCCGCGCATGGACCAGCAGGAGGCCCAGGAGGTGCTCAGCCATGTCCAGGTTGCCGGCGCACAGCTCGCTCTCGGCCTCTTCCAGGTAGAGGCTCTGGGCAAGGTCGTGGTCGACCGTCCATGGCTCGGGCGCCAGCAGCGCCAGGCCCGCCTGGAGGTAGCGGATGGCCGCGCCATAGGCGGAGGCGGCCTTGGCCCGCCTGGCGGCGAGCAGGTCGAGCCGGGCGGTCGCGATGCGCTCGTCCAGCGCGTCCATCAGCCAGGTGCCCTGGTTGAGCTGGCCCACCAGGGTGAACACCCGCTCGGGCAGCACCTGGGGTGGGGTGTGCGCGAGGAGCTTTCGGCCGATGCGCAGGTGCGTGGCGGCGCGCTCCTCGGGGGCGAGGAGCGCGTAGGCGGCCTGCTGCACGCGGTCGTGTGAGAAGCGATAGCTGCTGTCGCGGTGCAGGAGCAGCCCCTCGCGCACCGCCAGGTCCAGCGCGGTGCGCAGGGCCTCCTCCGACAAGCCGCTCGTCACGATGAGCGGTTCGAGCTCGACGGTGGCTCCCAGGCAGGCCGCGAGCCTGAGCGCCTCCTGTGTGACGGCGGGGAGGCGGCGCAGCTTGTCGAGCATCAGCTCGAGGACGTCTTCGCTCAGCTCCAGCGCGCGGATGCGGTGGGCGCTCCACCGCCAGACGCCGCGCCCCCGGTCGAACGTGACCAGGCCGGCGCGATGGAGCGCGAAGAGCAGCTGGAGGGTGAAGAAGGGGTTGCCGTGGGTCTTGTCGCAGACCAGCGCCGCCAGCGGAGCGAGGGTTTGCGGGTCGGCCCCGAGCGTGTCTCCGATGAGCTGCGCGCAGTCCTTGCGCGACAGCGGGAGCAGGGTGAGCTCCGTCACCCGCGTCTGACCCTTCGTGAGCTGGCCCAGGGTGAACGCCAGCGGGTCGGACGGAGCCCTGTCGCGGTTACGACAGGCCCCGAGGACGAGGAGCGGGTGGGGCGCGGGGTGGGACACCAGGTGCTGAATCAGCCGCAGGCTGGCCTCGTCGGCCCAATGCAGGTCGTCGAGGAAGAGCGTCACCGGGTGCTCCGCGGTGAGCACTTCGAGCAGCTGCCGGAACACCTGGAGGAAGCGGCCCTGGGCCTCGACGGGAGGCAGCGGCGCGGCCTCCGGCAGCGGCCCCGTCAGCAGGAGCAGCTCGGGGATGAGGTCGGCGATGAGCTGCCCGCTCGTGCCGAGCGCCGCATCCAGCCGCTCCCGCCAGCGCGCCCTCACGGGCTCTTCCTCCGAGGCAAGGTGCAGGAAGAGGGGTTGGAACGCGCGGGCAAAGGCCGCGTAGGGCGCCTCCTGCTGCTGGTCGAACTTGCCCGTCAGGAACAGCCCGCCCTGGTCGAGGACCGTGGACCGGAGCTGGGTCACCAGGGACGACTTGCCGACGCCGGCCTCGCCCACGACGAGGACCCACTCCGGGAGCTTCGTGGTCGCCACGCGCTCGAAGGCGGAGCGCAGCTGCGCGAGCTCGGCCTCTCGAAGCTGGAGCAGCTGGGGTGTCCGCAGCTGTCCGGGCGCGTCGCCGGTGCCGAGCGCGAACGGTTCGATTCGCTGATTCGCCGTCCACTGCTGGCGGCAGTTCAGCAGGTCGATGCGCAGCGCTTGCGCTGTCGGGTAGCGGTCCTCGGGCGCCTTCGCCAGCAGGCGCAGCACCAGGTCCGACACCACGGCCGGCAGCTGGGGCTGAAGCTCCACCAGCGGCCGGGGCGTGCGGGCCAGGTGGCTGTGAATCCACCCGAGCGGGTCTTCGGCATGGAAGGGCAGCTGCCCGGTGAACACCCGGTACAGCACGACGCCCGCCGAGTAGAGGTCCGTGCGCGCGTCGAGGAGCCGGTCCATGCGGCCGGTCTGCTCGGGCGAGAGGTAGGGGAGGCTCCCCACCACCTGTCTGGGCATGGGGAGCAGCGACGAGCGCTCACTGCCACCGTGCGAGGCGAGGGCGAAGTCGGTCAGCCGGACGTGCCCCGTCCCGGGCTCGACGACGAGGTTCTCCGGGCAGACGTCCTTGTGGATGACGCCGTGGCCGTGCAGGTCTGCGAGCGCTTCGGCGATGCCGACGGCCAGGTCGAGCGCGCGGCCGAGCTCCATCGGGCCCCCGAGCAGCTCGTCGAGGAAGCTCCCCCCGGTGTCCTCGAACACCAGGGCGAAGCGAGCCCCGGACGACTCCAGGGACAGCGTGCGCACCGCGGCTGGAGAGTCGAGCTCGCGCCCGAACTCGAAAGCGTGACGGAGCTCCGCGACTTCCCTCGGAGAGGGCTGCGGGGAGCGCAGCAGCTTGACGATGACCCGGCGGCCGCTGGCGTTCGCTCCCCGGTAGACAACAGCGCTCTCTCCCTGACGCACGACCGCGCCCAGGGTGTAGCCGGGAAGCACATCCATCTTCTCGGGCATCCTCAGTTTCGACTCATCGGGGTGGTGGAGGCGGGCCGCGGTTCATAACGCTCCGGGCGGCTGGGGGTGAGCGACAATCCAGCGCTGGAGGCAGGGAAGCGGCGTGCGGAGGCAGGCTATCCCGGTGGGGAAGCGCCCTGAGGACACGCTTGAGCCAGTGTGTCCCGCCCAACCCTCCGGGCAGCCCGCCACGGCGCCCACGCCCACCGGGTCCGCGCGGACTTCTCAAGCCCGCGCGGGCACGAAGGGGGGCTGCCATGGCGTCCATGGGAGCGTCTGGCGCGAAAAGTCGGGTCGCGCCGGCCCGGCGGTCTGCTCCAGCGCATGGCGCTGGAGCAGGCCGCGAGGGGCCGCTCAGGCGATGAGCTCGGAGAGCAGGCCCTTGGCCAGCGCCGGGTCGCCGAAGTCGTCCAGGCGTCCTCCGGCGGCGTTCTTCAGCCCCACTGCGCTGCCAATCGTGTTCAGCAGCTTGTTGTGGTTGGGGTTGCCGCCGCCCGAGGCCTGGACGTAGACGCCCTGCTTGAGGAAGCCATTGCAGCTTCCGGCCAGGACGTAGGGGATGTTCCACGCCGAGTGCGCCGGCCCGTTGCCCAGGTCGTTGTACCAGACGGACACGCCGTGCTGGATGAGCCGCTTGCCGTCCGGCATCTGGTAGGCCGCCAGCCGGTCCAGGAGGTACTTGAAGGCGCTCGCGAACTGGAGGTCCACCTGGTGGTGCAGCAGGTCCGCGCCGCTGATGACGGCGCCGCTGGCGTCGTGCGAGCTGCGCCGGTGGGACACGTAGTGGAAGTTCTCCATCAGCTGTCCCGTCGCCGGGTCGCGGTAGCGCGTGTCGCCGTCGTTGCCGTTGCCCACCTGGATGACGGCCGAGCGGGTGGTGCCGCACGCCACCGCCAGCACGGCGATGTCCATGTGCAGCTTCGCGGTGGCGAGCACCTCGTCGCCCACCGTGCTGTCATAGCCGGGCGCCTGCTGCTGGAAGATGAGCTCCTGGTCCGCGCGCATGCGGCAGCTCAGGGCCACCTCCAAATCCCGCACGTTGGACAGGTGCAGGTCCAGCCGCTGGCGGTCGGACGCGCTCAGCTCCGGGCGCTGCTGCAGGTGCTGGAGCTGGGCCTTCACCAGGTCGTTCACGCTGCGCTGCCGGACGAGGAGCTGCTCGCGGGCCTCGGGCGTCAGGCCGCCCGGGCCGCCAATCATCGTCTGGTACGCCACCCACGGGTCATGCAGCGCGGCCCGGCGCACCCCGCTGCTCCGGTAGGAGATGCAGGGGCCTCCGAGCCAGCCGCCGCGCCGGCCCGCGTAGAAGAAGAGCGAGTCACGCTGCTGCGGGTTGAGCACGCGGCCGATGCGATGGTCCAGCGACTCGCCCGCCGCCTCGGAGCCTCCGCCCGCGCCCGCCACCACGGGGCCTTGCGCGGTCATCCCCTGCAGGGCGCCCCGGGCATGGCCGTCCCCGTAGTTGTAGTCCTTCATGTTGATGTTGCGCACCAGCAGCAGGTGGGCGAGGTGGTCCGAGAGCACGCCCACGGCCCGCCCGGCCACGTTCTCCGCGTTGAGCGCGCCCAGCGTGCGCGGCCAGAAGCGCTCGGGCTCGGCGCCCAGTTCCGACGTGTTCTGGGCCGCGGCCACGCCATTGCCCTGCCGGAAGAAGATGGCGTACGGCAGCGCCCCCGAGTCCGCCGCCTGGGCGGTCCTCGGCATCAACCCCTCGAGCAGTGGCAGGCCCAGCACCGCTCCGCCCATGCCCTTCAACACCCACCGGCGACTCAGCTTCATGGCAGCTCCTCCGGGTGGCGGTTCACGAACCCCTCACTGGTGACGACCTCCACGACGAGGTCGACGATGGACAGCCCGCCTTCCTTCGACAGCTTCCCGAGCCGCTCCACCAGCGGCCCGTCCTCCTCGGCGACCGGGCGTCCGTGGAGGTACTCCACCCAGTGCTGCGCGTAGCACGCGTGCACCGACTCGCTCGTCGCGAGCGCATCCGCCAGGTCGAGCGCGTCGCGCACCTGCACCGTCTCACCGTCGATGCGGGGGGACGCGCTGGCGTTCACCGGGTGGCCGTTGTCCGTGGTGCGGAAGCGGCCAATGGCGTCGAAGCTCTCGAAGGGGAAGCCCAGCGGGTTGATGAGGTGCGAGTGGCACGAGGCGCACGCCGTCCCCGGGGCCTCGGTGTGCGAGGTGACGACCTCGCGGTTGGTCCGGCCCTCGGGCGCGGGCAGCGGCGGGATGTTGGCCGGCGGCGCGCCAATCTTCCGGCACATGATGCGCTCGGACACGAAGACGCCGCGGTGGATGGGGTCCGGGTCCGCCGACGTCGCGTGCGAGGCCAGGAAGCCCACCTGGGTGAGCACGCCCTTGCGCTCGCGCGAGTCCAACGTCACGGGGACGAAGTCGCCGGTGAACGTCCCGCTCAGCCCGTAGACGCGCGCCAGCTCGTCGTTGACGAAGGTGGCCGGCGAGGTGAGCAAATCGCTGTAGCGGCCCTTACGGGAGAAGACGACGTCCTGGACGAACAGCGTGTTCTCGCGCGCGGCGTACTCGGCGAAGCGCGCGGTCACTCCCGGGAAGCGCGTGGGCGAGGGCCGGATGGTGGCGTAGCGGGGCACGTCGAAGAGGGTGCGGTGGAAGGCCTCCACCACGCTCTTCGCCCGCGCGTCCTCGAGCATGCGCCGCGCCTGCGCGGCCACACCCTCGCGCGAGTGCAGGGCGCCGTCGCGCGCGGCGGTGAACAGGGCCTCGTCGGGCATGGCGCCCCACAGGCCGTAGCTCAGCCGCGAGGCCACCTCGTAGTCATCGAGCGGCACGCGGTCCTTGTCGGCCTGCGTGCTGCGCTCCACGCGGTAGAGGAAGTGGGGCGACTGGAGGAAGGCCTCCAGCACCAGCCGGATGCCGCCTTCGAAGGCCGGCGAGTCCGCGTAGGCCTGGGGCCCCTTGCGGTACAGCGCGAGGTAGCTCTCCACCTCCTCGGAGGTCAGCGGGCGCCGGTGCGCGCGCAGGCCGAAGGACTCCACGAAGGCGCGGGCGCGCGCTCGGGGGTGGGAGGCCGGAGGCGGGAGGATGGCGCGGCGGAGCTTCGCCGCGTCCGTCGCCACCTGGCCGGCCAGCTCCGCGCGCGG
>JBKGHK010000416.1:0-9117 GCA_046520375.1 Pyxidicoccus sp. 3LFB2 | reverse complement strand
CTCGTCGGCGGCCTGTCGCGACTGCGCGGCCAGGGCCTCGGCCTGCTGCGAGCCGCGGTGCGCGAGGAAGAGCACTCCGCCCGACAGCAGCACCACCAGCGCCGTCACCAGCCAGGGCACCCAGGCCCGCCCCTGCTGCTCCTGCCGCCCGTGCTGCTGAGGGGACTCCGTCATGTTGGGCTCTCCAACGCGGGCATCGGGGGACGCCTGCGTCTCAAAAGATGGATGTACGTTCTGGCAACCGTAGCGACAGCGCCCGGGTGCGCCTCAAGGCGCCCCGGGTGCGTGCAGGTATCCGGAGGTTCAACGTTGCAGCGACGTCAGAACGGGAGCCACGAGGGCCGCACGCTGCGTGGGTCGCTCAGCGCATGGGAGAGTTGCGAGCCCAGGTCGCCGAAGGCCTTGTCGTCCAGCCACATGGCTTCAATCTTCTGCTTCCCGAGCCTCACCTCGTGGCGCTTGCCGTTGGCGGCGGTGGCCACCACGGTGTCTCCGCCGTTGTACGTGACGCGGAAGGGCTCGCCCCAGATCTGCACCGACTCGTCGAACTTCAAGTCGGCGGGCACCTGGGTGGTGAGGTTGGTGCCGCGCGCGCCGGGCGTCTTGAGGTCGTCCATCAGCTCGCGCAGGAAGTCCCGCGTCACCTCGCGCGTCTGCGCGTCGAGCGTGGGGTCCACCTTCGCGTCGTAGCCGAAGCCGAGCATGCTGTTGCCCTGCTTGGGGTTGGTGAGGTCCCACGTGGGCACGCTGAGCATGAACTGGTTGGCGCCCGGCTGGGTGCGGTCCTTCCAGTCCTGTGCGTTGGTGGCGTTCTGCTTCAGGAGCGCCACGCCGTTGAAGGCGTTCCACACCACGTCATCCGTGTCGAGCTGGCCCGTGGGCAGCGGCTTCGCGGTGCCCTGGCCATTGACGGGGTGCGCGTTGCCGCGCGAGTAGAGCGACGCGCCAATCTGCGGCAGGTTGTTCTTGTTGTAGCCCATGGGCAGGTTGTCGAGCGTGCCGCCATCCACGAGGTGGAGGTTGCGGCCGGTGGTGGGGTCCACCACCTGCACGGGCTCGAAGACCCCCGGAATGGCCATGGACGCGCGCATGGCGAGCGCCACCGGCGTGTCCGGCGTCGTCTCCTGGCTGAAGACGAAGAGGCGGTCCTTGGCGCTCTTGAAGCCGTCCTTGCCCACGGCGCTGTCGTACGCCTTGGCGGCCACCAGCTGCAGCGGCACCTTCAGGTCCGCGAAGGTGACGGGCCGGTCCGTGATTCCGGTCAGCTCGCGCAGCTTCTGGTCGAAGAGGTCATACGCGGCCTGGCCATCGAGGAGGCCTCCGTCCTTCATGTCCAGGTCCAGGTCGTAGAGCTTGCCCAGGCGCGGGTCCTTCGCCACGTCCTCCAGCTGCTTCGGCGTGCAGCCCGTGGCGGCGAAGGCCGCGGCGATGGAGCCGGCCGAGGTGCCCGTCAGGCTCACCGGCACCACGCCCAGCTGCTGCATCTCGCCAATCATCGCGGCGTAGCGCTTGCCCTTGCCGCCGCCGCCTTCGAGGCTCAGGTGGACGCCGATGGGCTCGCCGCCCTTCACCGGCATGCCGGCCTCCTCGCGGGCCCTGGCCACGGAGGCGGTGTACTTCGCGGCCTTCGCCGCATCGCCGCCGGTGAGGAAGTCCAGGGGCGCGGGCGGCTTCGTCACCGGGGTGCCGGTGGGGAAGCGGCTGGCGTGGACCTGGCCATTGGGCAGCTCCTTGGCGAGGAACTGCGGGTCCACCCACAGCGAGCCCGGGCGGGGCGCGGTGGCGCGGGTGTAGCCCGTCGTCTTCGTCAGCTCGGCCTCGGCCTTGCCGAGCGCGGCCTTCACCTCGGCGTAGCGCGGGTGCGTGGGGGGCAGCATGTCCAGCTCCAGCCCCAGCGAGCGCACCTTGCCCAGCGTGTCGCGGAAGCCCTGCGTCTGGGTGATGAGCTGCTTGCCCTGCGTGTCATCAATCTTCGGCGGCAGGACGCGCTCGAGGACCTTGCGCAGGTCGTCCAGGTCCACCGACAAGAGCTTGTCGAAGGGAATCTGGAGCGGCTTGCCGGTGAGGGTGATGCCCTCCCACGGCTTGCCACCGGTGCCGCCCGGCTTGGGCAGGCCCAGGTGGCGCAGGTCCGGCAGGCGCGCCTCGAAGCCGTCGACGAGCTGGTCCGCCTTGCGGGCGACGTTCTGGAGGCCCTGGCCCAGGCGGGCGAGGACGTTGGGCTTCTCGGCTTTGGGAGGTGTCTGGGGAGCGGGAGCTTCGGGAGTGCGCCTGGGGGTCGCCGGGATGTTGGACGTGCTGGACTTGACGCTCATGGGCGGGAGGCTCCGCGGATCAGCCGAGGGGGAGGAGGCGATTGTAGCGGGATTATCGCGCGTACCTTGTCGCAGGTTGTGTGTCCTGTTGGTGGGGCGCGAGGTTGCCTCGGCAAGCGGCTTGCTAAGGCTGATCCCCGAAGGCGCCAGCCGCCTTCGTTTCAGGAGGCAGCCGTGACGACGTGCCGCAGTCCCCAGCTCAAGACCTTCGTAGCCCGCGCGGTGACGCTGTTCCCCGAGGACACCGTCCTTGCCGCACTCCAGGTGATGCACCGCCATGGGGTGCACGTGCTCCCAGTGGTGGATGGGCAGGATGGGGAGCTGTTGGGAGAGGTGACGGAGGGCGAGCTGCAGCGGCTGTCCGCGTGCGCGCCCCTGGCCCGGCTGGCTGAAATTCTGACCGCCAAGGCCCTGACGGGCATGGAAGAAACGACGGGAGTTCCGTACGAGGCGCTGACGCCCGCGCCCGCGCGCCCCTGGCTGCACTAAAGCCCGGGCGCGGCGCGTCACGCCGCCGGAGCCACACCCGCCACGCGTCGCACCGCCGCGGAGATGTCCTCCGGCACCTCCTCCTGGAGGAAGTGCCCTGCCTGCGTCTCCGTCACGCGCGCATGGGGCAGCGCCTCGCGGTGCCGCTTCAGCGCGCGTCCGAGAATCGGGTCCTTCAGTCCCCACACCAGCTCCGCGGGCCCGGTGAAGCCACGGAACCACGCGTCTCCCTGCGCCAGCTCCGCCACGGTGGGGTGGTCCTCGCGGTTGGGCACCATGCGCGCCAGCGCCAGCGGCGCGGCCCGGTCCACCACGTGCCGCAACGGCCACGCATACGCCTTCGCCACCTCACCGGAGATGGAGCGCGCGTCTCCCTGCGTGCGGCCCAGCACCGGCACCGGGAAGTTGAAGAGCCGGAAGGCCACGTCGCTCACCCCCGGCAGGTGCGAGAAGCGATGGAACGCCGTGGCCCGGAACGCGCGCGGCGTCAGCACCGACGTGTTCATCACCACCAGCCCCGTCACCCGCCCGCCCGAGCGCGCCGCCATCCACGCGCCTATCGGCCCGCCCCAGTCCTGCACGCCCAGCACCACGTCGCGCAAATCCAACCGCTCCACCAGGTCCAGCACCGCCTGCCCGTGGTGCGCCAGCGTGTGCCCGGCCAACTCGCGCGGCTTGTCGCTCAACCCCAGGCCGATGAGGTCCGGGGCGACGAGCCTCAGGCCGCTCCCCTGCAGCCCCGCCATGACTTTGCGCCACAGGAAGGACCACGTCGGGTTGCCATGCAGCAGCAGCACCGGCCAGCCGTCGCCATGGTCCAGGAAGTGCATTTTGAGAGGCTGAGTCCCGGGTCCGAAGCGAACCGGGGCGAAGTGGGAGCGGAAGGGGAGCAGGCGCGCGAGGAATGCGGGGAGGGCGCTCATGATGGCTGGTGGACGTATCACCGCACCCAAACCTCCTCCAGCCAACACCCATCCCGAGTGACTGGCGGCTGGCTGACGGCTCGCACCTGGGGGCGGGCTGCAATCCCGGAAGAAGTCCACAGCCTCTAACAGGTGGCCCCCGGGCCTGGTGGCATTCACTTCTTGGGGGGCGGAGGAGGCGTGGCATGAAGGCAGTGGCGATCATCCTCGCTGCGGGTGAGGCCCGGCGGATGGCCCATCCCAAGGCGCTCATCGAGCACGAGGGAGGAAAGAGTTTCCTCCAATCCCTGGCATCAACGTTCGGAAAGGCAGGCTGCGCGGTCCTGGGTGTGGTGGGGAAGGACTCGGAAGCGGTGCGTGAGCAGCACCCGGGGCTGGAACTGGTGGAGGCGGAGCGGTGGCAGGAAGGGCTGCTGGCTTCGGTGAAGGTGGGGCTCGACGCCGCGCTGGAGTCCGGGGCGGAGGTGCTGCTGCTGCAACCCGTGGACATGCCCGCGCTGCGCGCGTCCACGCTCAAGTCGCTCCTCAAGATGATGGGCGAGGCGGACGAGCTCCTGCGTCCGGAGTTCGAGGGGGCTCCCGGCTGGCCGCTGGTGCTCTCACGGGGCGCGGCGGAGCGGCTGCGGGCCGCGGAAGGCGTGCAGTTGGAGCCCGCGCTGGCGGTGCTCAAGCTGCGGCGCGCCCCGGTGAAGGACCCGGGCGTGGTGGTGAACATCAACACGCCCGAGACGTACGAGCGGCTCTTCGGCATGGCGCCCCGGCTGGCGCCTCCGCCCAAGCGCCGTGGCAAGCGGACGGGCAGCGGGGCCACGACGGTGGGGGAGATGGGCTCGACGGTGCCCATGGCCGCCGCATCGGACGAGTAGAGACACGAGGGCCGGAGCTCCCCTTTCGCGTGGGTGGCTCCGGCCCGGGTTGTCCCGTGTCAGCGTTTCAGAACGTCAGCCCCACGCCGAGGTAGGGGCCGCCGAAGCCCTCTTCATGCACCACGCCGTCCACATGGCCGGCGTCGTTGAGGTACAGCCCGCGCCAGCCGCCGCGCATGTTGAAGCCACCCAGGTGCACGGCGAGGCCGGCCTGCATGTCCACCTGCCGGTGCGGGTAGGGCGTGGCGTGCAGGCGCGCTTCCAGGTCCACCGGTGAGCGGCCGATGCAGGCCTCCACCGAGGCGCCGAAGCTGGGGCCCACAAAGATGATGTCCGGCGCGTGGGTGCTGACCACGCCCGCCTCCACGCGCATGCGGCCGCGCTCGCCGGCCCACAGCGCCGCGGTGGCGTGCGCGCTCAGCAGGGTGATTCGGTCGATGTCGTTGGAGCCGTCATCCGCCGGCAGCGCCAGGCCGGTGATGCGCATGTCCGCGCCCAGGCGCCGGCCCTCCATCGCCATGAAGAGGCCCATGGCCCCGCCGTTTCCGAGCAGGTCCCCCTGCACGCCCATGCGCACGAGCAAGGGCACCGGCTCGTGCCGCTCCCTCACCACCCTGCGGCTGACGGGCGCCGCCACGTAGCGGGGCCGCGGCGCGGCGATGATGGCTCCGGCGATGATGACCTCCGTGAGCGGGCGGCGCACCGCCCTCCGGCGACGGGGTCTGTCGTCATCGTCATCCTTCGCGGGCTCCTGGCCCACGGGCGTGGCCCGGTGGGTGCGCGGCCGCTCATCCCGCGAGGGGCGCGGGCCGTTGTTGTCCCCCGAGCCGGAGCCCGAGCCCGAGCTGGAAGAGGTGCGCTTGCCGAAGCGGGCCTCGGCCGTGGGGGCGCCCAGCAGGACAGTGGCGGCGAGCGCGGCGCATAGCAGGGACTTCGAAGTCGGCACGGGCCACTCCTCTGGTGGGGGAAAAGCCAGGGAGCGGGATTCAACCGCCTTCCCGGGCCTGCCGGCCATGGGCCCCCGGGTGGAGTGTCGCGTTGGCCAACATCGCCTGTGCGGCGTCGGACACCCTCCCCACCACCAGCCCGAGGCACCGCTGGCGAGTGGAACGTCAACCCGGGCCGGGGCCGGGGCCGCGACCGGCTTCGGAACGGGCAGGGTCGCGGAGCGCCCCTCCGGCGGCGGCACTGCCCCGGCTCAACTCCTCAGTGTCTGGTAGACGGGCCAGTAATATCTGCATGCTTCCACCATGCGGATGCTCATGGTTTGACACTGGAACTCGAGGGCGCCCTGCCTCTGCACGGCTCTCGTGTTTCCCGAAGAAAGAGTGGCTAGGGTGGCGCGCGTGACTCCCGTAGTGGCTCGGCCCCTGGTGCTCCTGCTGGAAGGCGACCCTGACGTCCAGGGCGCCATGGCGGAGGCTCTCCACGATGAAGGCTACGAGGTGGCCCTCGCCCGCAACGGGCATGAGGGGCTGCGCGTGCTGGAGACGCTGGCCGGCCCCTGTCTGGTGTTGGTGGACCTGGAGATGCCGTGGGTGGATGGCATCTCGTTCCTCGAGCGGCTGAGGGCGGACGCGCGCTACGCGGCCACGCGGGTGGTGGGGATGTCGGGCGAGCCCGGCCCCCTGTTGCCCGGGGTGGTGGAGCGGCTGCGCAAGCCCGTCACGCTCGCGGCGCTGCTGGCCTCGGTGGGCCGGCACTGCCTGCGGCGGGAGACGTCGGGCTCGTCGGGCTCGTCCGAGCCCGGCACGCAGGTGGGCTAGTAGGTGAGCCCCAGGCCGAAGTACGGGCCATGGAACGTGTCCACATGGACGATGCCGTCCACGTGCCCGGCGTCATCCAGCACCATGCCGCGGTAGCCGCCGCGCAGCACCAGGGCGCCCAGGTGCAGCGCCAGCGCGGCGCTCGCGTCCACCTGCCGGTAGGGGAAGGGCGTCGCCTGCATGCGCGCCTCGAAGTCCAGCGGGCCCGCCACGCACGCCTCGAAGGACATGCCCAGGCTGGGGCCCACGAAGGAGATGTCCGGGGCGTTGGCGCTGCTCACGCCGGCCTCCACGCGCAGCCGCGCCCGCTCCAGGGAGACGAGCGCCCAGGTGAGGTGCGCCTCCACCAGGGTGATGCTGTCCGCGTAGTCCGTGCCGTCGTCCGAGGCCAGCCCCATGCCGGTGAGGCGCGCGTCCACGCCGAAGCGGCGCCCCTCCAGGCCGATGAAGAGGTCCACCGCCGCGCCCTCGGTGATGGGGCCGCCCTGCATGCCCAGCCGGAAGGACAGCGGCGCCGCATGGCGCTCCGCGCGCAGCGCGGCGTCCGGCCCCGGGGCCTCGACCACCAGCCGGTGGTTGCCGCCGGAGAAGAGGAAGGTGAAGAAGCCCACCGCGAGGTCGATGTCGCTGTACCCCCCACTCACGTAGCGGCGGCGCGGCCGGTCATCATCGTCATCGTCATCGTCGTCGCCGCCCGAGTCCTCCTCGCCCACCGGGGTGGCCTCGTGCGTGTCGTTGTCCTTCTTCGGCTCGCTCTGACTGGGGCGTGAGCGCTTGCCGAAGCGGGCCTCGGCCGGGCTCGGACCCAGGACGAGCCCGAGTGCGAGCGCTGCACACATCACTGCCCGGAGTGGCGACACGGTTCTGCTCCTCGGTGGGGACCGGGAAAGGGGCCAACGGGAGCATCGACGCACGCCCGCCCGCTTTATTCACGCTCCCCCATTCTACTCCCGCGGGACACGCCGGCGCGCTCCCCCCCTGCTGCCGCACCGGCGTGCCCTATTCGTGTGGGGCGTGCTCCGACGGGCGCCCCGGCGGCCTACTGCTTCACCTGGGGCTTCGCGCTGTACTTCTGGAGGCACTCGCTCGGGGACTTGAGCCGGCACTTCATCCAGCAGTGGGTGGCCTCGCACGTCATGGTGCACACCTGCTGCGCGCTGGCGGGCAGCAAATCGCAGGGGCTGCGCAGGTAGGTGGTGACGGGCGCGGGGTACGCGATGCCGGCTTCGTCCCGGCAGGACTCGAAGTCGCCGTCGCCATACACCTTGGAGCCGTCATTCACGTCGCAGCGGGGCGAGCGGGTGCTGGTGCTGCCCGGCTCGCAGGGCCCCACCGTCCGGGCCAGGCAGGCGTAGCCGGTGTCGCCGGAGACGTCGGTGTTGGCGCAGATGCGCGAGCTGAGGTGGCTGTCCCCGGACACCCAGTCCCGCGAGTGGCAGGCGAAGACCTTCTGGTACGGGTAGCCCTGGAAGCCCGGCTTGCTGAGGTAGGGCTGGAAGGTGTCCTGGTTCAGCAGCACCTCGACGGACAGGGCGGAGGGGTCGAAGAGGTTCCCGTAGAAGGCGCCCTCGCGGAAGGTGAAGGCGCCGAAGGGGGCCGCGGGGTACGTGCCCGGCCACATGGAGTACGCCTGGGACCACACCCACGAGCCGGGCGGCGTGCCGCGGCTGTACGGCGCGGACATGACGCTGTAGGTGCCGGTGGCGGGGCAGGTGAAGGTGGCGCTCGGGGCGATGCCGCCGCACGCGTTGCGGTCCGCCTCCACCAGGCGGTCCGCCCGCGCGCAGCCCGCCGGGTCCTCGCACACGCGCAGCACGCGGTCGCCGCCGATGTTGCCCAGCTGGCCCGTGCACGTCTCCGGGTACGGCGCGCCCGCGGCCACCGTCACCGTCGCGCCCGGGGTGCAGGTGCCCACGCCCTCACCCACCCAGCCACACTCGAGCCCCAGCCCCGAGCCCCCCGACGGGCAGGGCAGGAACATGGGGCTCCACGCCACGCTGGCGCCGTCCGGGTTGAAGCGCTTCGCGTCGCGCGGGTCCTCGGCGCGCATGGACAGCTCCACCTCGAGGCCATACGCGTTGTTGCGCGCCAGCAGGCAGGCCGTCACGTAGCCCAGGCACGTGCGGCCAGGAGCGCCGGACTCCCACTCCGGGCACAGGCCCGCGCCGCCTTTGAAGGAGTGAATCGTGCCGCTCGGGTCCCTCCACATCACCTCGCGGTCCTCGGGCAGGGCACACTCCACCAGGTACTCCATGACGTTGAACGCGGGGCCGTGCCGCAGCTGATTCTTGAGGCGCTCGTCGCCGGCGAAGACCTTGGAGTTGAGGGGCCCCGTGGTGAGCGCCTGCAGCGCCGCGCGGTTGGTGGTGAGGGCGTTGAGGGCCAGGTCCTCGGTGGCGAGCGAGTTCAGGATGCGGATGCCAGGCTCGGCTCCGGCTCGGGACGCCGGGAGCAGCAGGGCGAGCAGGCACGTGAGCACGGCCAGCGCGGGGCGCGGGGAAGCACGGAGGACGAAGGGAGCCATTCGGGACGGACCTCGGCGAGAAGGGAACGTGCTCCTGCCGTTAGCACGGGGCGGGCCGGGCCCCGGGGCCCGTGCTTTCGCGGGGTTGGGCGCGAGGTGGGCGCCCGGTGTTGCCTCCCGGTCCACAGCGCCCGGGCGGGGTGTGGACGGAGGAACAACGTCCCCGCTCGCGGGCCTAGCGCCGGGCGACCTTCTTGCCGCGCACCGTCGCCTTGCTGGCGCGGCGGTGCTCGG
>JBKGHK010000415.1:0-9123 GCA_046520375.1 Pyxidicoccus sp. 3LFB2 | reverse complement strand
CTGCCGGCGCGGCCGGGCAAGCGCGCCGTGCCGCTGTCGGTGCTCCACCCGCCGGTGCTCGTCGGCCGCGAGCGGGAGTGGGAGCTGCTGGAGGAGGCATGGGCCTCGCGCCGCCACATCTTCGCGGAGGGCGACGCGGGCATCGGCAAGTCGCGGCTGCTCAGCGACTTCGCGCGCAGCAAGGGGCGCTGGGTGCTGCTGGCCGCCCGGCCCGGAGACCTGCACGTCCCCTTCGCCACCCACACCCGCAGCCTGAGGACGCTGCTGGCGCGCAAGCCCCAGGTGAGGATGGAGCCATGGGTGCGCCGCGAGATGTCCCGGCTGATGCCGGAGCTGGAACCGCAGACGCGCCTGGGCCCGGCGCGCCTGGACGACAAGCCGCGCCTGTACGCCGCGGTGTTCGCCCTCCTGCGCGACCTGGTGATGGACCTGGACAGCATCTTCTTCGACGACGCGCACTACATCGACCCGGACAGCGCCGAGCTGGGCCTGCACATCCAGACGCACTTCGTGGAGGAGGCGGCGCAGGGCCGCTTCCCGCTCGTCCTCCACGCGCACCGGCCCTCCGAGAACGACGTGAGCTGGAAGCGCGAAATCGTCGACAGCGGCGTCTCCGCGGGGGTGATGGTGCGCGTGCCGCTGACCTGGCTGGCTCCGCCCGCCGTGCGGGAGATGCTGCGCAGCATGGGCGTGCCCGGGCTGGAGGACGTGGCGGAGAAGGTGGGCGCCTACGCGGGCGGCAGTCCGCTCTTCATCGTGGAGACGGTGCGCCACCTGCTGGAGTCGCACGCCTTCAATGGCCGCTTCCCCGAGTCGATGCCTCCGCCCGAGCGGGTGCGCTCCATCATCGAGCACCGCCTGGGGAAGCTGCAGCCCGCGGCGCTCCGGCTCGCGCGCGTCTTCGCCGTGGCGCAGACGGACTTCAGCGCGGAGCTGGCGGCGGCCGTGCTGGAGGTGCCCGTGGACGAGCTTCACGAGCCCTGGCGGCAGCTCGAGGACGCCCACGTCGTGCGCGGGCGCTGGTTCACCCACGACGTGGTGGGCGAGGTGCTGCTGGCCTCCATGCCCGAGCCTATCCGTGCATCGCTGCGCGAGCGCATCGCGACCCGACAGCCCCGTAGACCTCCACCCGCAGTCCCAGGAGCACGCGTCCATGGCTGATTCCGCGCACTACTACCACTCGCACGACCTCGGGAAGTTTCCGGACATGGGGAAGAACCGCCCCGAGCTGGCCCAGAAGTTCTTCGACTGGTACGGCGCCGTCTTCGCGGAAGGGGCGCTGAGCGTTCGGGAGAAGTCGCTCATCGCGCTGGCCGTGGCGCACGCGGTGCAGTGCCCGTACTGCATCGACGCGTACAGCAAGGACGCGCTGGAGAAGGGCTCGGACCTGGACCAGATGACGGAGGCGGTGCACGTGGCGGCGGCCATCCGTGGCGGCGCGTCGCTGGTGCATGGCGTGCAGATGCGCAACCACTCCGAGAAGCTGGGGATGTAGGGCGTGAGCAAGGGCACCCCGCCGTCACTGTTGGAGCGCCGCGTCCCGCTCGCCTCGCCGGAGGTGCAGCGGCGGATGCTGGACGCGCTGCCGCTCGCGCGCGAGTTCCCCCAGGCGCTGGAGGAGGCAGGCCAGTGGCCCCTGCGGCCCGCGCGGCTGGACATCTTCCAGATGAACCTGGGGAAGATGTGCAACCAGACGTGCCGCCACTGCCACGTGGACGCGGGGCCGGACCGCAAGGAGGTCATGAGCCGCGAGACGATGGCGGAGTGCCTGGCCGCGCTCGGGCGCTCTGCGATTCCCACGGTGGACCTGACGGGCGGCGCGCCGGAGATGAACCCGCACTTCCGCTGGCTGGTGGAGGAGGTGCGCGCGCTCGGCCGGCACGTCATGGACCGGTGCAACCTCACGATTCTCCAGACGCGGCCGCACTGGGACTTGCCCGAGTTCTTCGCGAAGCACCGGGTGGAGGTGGTGTGCAGCCTGCCGCACTACCGGGCGCTCTCCACGGACCGGCAGCGCGGCGAGGGCGTGCATGCGCAGTCGATTGAGGCCCTGCGGCGGCTGAATGCGCTCGGGTATGGGGATGGGACGAGCGGGCTGCGGCTGGTGCTCGTCACCAACCCGGTGGGCGCGTTCCTTCCGGCGGGGCAGGCGAGCCTGGAGACGGAGTGGAAGCGCGAGCTGCTGAAGAACCATGGCGTGCGCTTCGACAGCCTGTTCACGATTACCAACATGCCCATCAGCCGGTACCTGGAGTGGCTGGAGCAGTCCGGCAACCTGTCGGCCTACATGGAGCGGCTGGTGGGGGCGTTCAACCCGGCGGCCGTCCCGGGGGTCATGTGCCGCAACACGCTGTCCATCGGCTGGGACGGGCGGCTGTACGACTGTGACTTCAACCAGATGCTGGACCTGGAGCTCGCGCCCGGTGCGCCCCGGCACATCCGCGACTTCGATGAAGAAGCGCTCCAGCGGCGCGACATCGCCGTGGGCCGGCACTGCTTCGGCTGCACGGCGGGCGCGGGCAGCAGCTGCGGTGGGGCCACGACGTGACGGGGACAACAGGGCGGAGCGACGTGCCTCCGGCTCTGGAATGGTGAGGGGTGCGCGCATGGGCGGGGAATGTGACCGCATGGCGTGCAGGGCGCCCGGACGCGGCAGGGACACCCTGGCGTTACAGGACGGAAGCAGCACTGGCGGCGACTCCCGGCAGGGTGGAACGGGAGGCGCTCCAACGTGAGCGACGGAGCCCGCACCGCGCCGGGACGGGCGGCCCCTGCTCTGGAGCCCTTCGCGGGAGACGTGTGTGTCTTCGCCAAGCCTCCAGTGGCGGGACAGGTGAAGACGCGGCTCGCCCGGACGCTGGGACAGGACGTCGCGGCAGAACTCGCGGCGGCCTTCTTCGCGGACACGTGGGCGCTGCTGCGGACCCTGCCTTGGATACGGCCGGTGCTTGCGACCACCCAGGCGGGACGACCCGAGGGGCTCGCCTGTGAGGCGGACGCGGAGGTGTGGCTCCAGGGTGAAGGGGGCCTCGGCGAGCGCCTGGAGCGCGTGCTGCGGCGGGCATTGGAGCGTGGCCCCTGGGCCATGGCGCTGGGCGCGGACACGCCTGGGTTGCCGGGGCCGTTGCTGGAGGAGGCTCGTGCGAAGCTGGCCGCAGGCGCGGACGCGGTGCTCGGCCCGGCAGAGGACGGCGGCTTCTATTTGCTGGCGCTGAAGCGCTGTCCTCCGGGGCTGCTGGCGGAAGGGCTGCCCTGGAGCTCAGCGGATACGTTGGAGCGCACGCGGGAGCGGCTGGAGTCTCACGGCCTGCGCACGGTGCTGCTGGAGCCATGGTTCGACGTGGACACGGAGGCGGACCTGCACAGGCTCGCGGACCTGCTCGCGAAGGGAGCGGTGCGGGCACCGTCCACCCATGACGTGCTCATCCGGCTGGGACTCGTGCCCACGGAAGCGTCAGGAGCCGAGGAAGCGTGAGCTGCTCCGGGCGATGCGGCTCGGGGATGCCGATGTCGAGGTCCTCCTGAGGCACATCCCGGCGCAGCGTCCCGTGCAGCCAGTCCCACAGCGCGAGGCCGCTCGACCAGTTGGAGGAGCTCTCCGATGGGTCCTTGGAGTGGTGGATGCCGTGCAGGCGCGGCGTCATCACCCACGTCGAGAGGACACGCTCCAGTCGCTCCGGCAGCCGCACGTTGGAATGGTGGAACAGGATGGAGAGCATCAGCAGCTGCTGCCAGAGGTCGAGCGCCCTCGGAGACACCCCCAGCAGCCGCACCTGGGCCAGCCGATAGGGCACGGACAGCGCCAGCTCCGCGAAGTGGAAGCGCAATGCCGTGGAGGCATCGAGGTCCAGGTCCGCGTGGTGGACCTGGTGAAAGCGCCAGAGCTGGGGCACCTCGTGCGTCAGCACGTGCCAGAGGTAGAGCGTGTAATCCATCAGGACCACCGCGAGCACGTCCCTGCCCCACGCGGGAAGAGGGAGCTGCTGAAGTAGCCCCTGCCGCCGACGAAGGACACGCCGGGCGAGGGGCGACGTAAGGGGTTGCTCCAGGACACCCACCGTCAGTCCACCAAGGGCGGCCACCGCGAAGTTTCGCAACTGCCTGCGGCCCTTCGACTCACGCGCGGGGCGCAGGGGCCAGCGCAGCTCGCTCCCCAGGAGCGCGAGATACAGCAACGCGGGCGCCGCACGACTCACGACCCGCGCCACCTCTCCAGCCCGAGTGGCCCGCCGACCGGGCCGGAGCCAGGTGGCGAGCATCGCACCAAGGGTTCCCGCACCGAGCTGCCTTCTTCGCATGGCCACCCTCTTCACAGTGCGCCGAACGCCGCGCCTTCACTCCGCACGCTTCGCCTCCGCAGCGGTGCTTGCCTGCGAGTCACGACCCCTCTCGTGCCCTCACGCCGCCTTCCGTGAGCGCTCCCGCACATCCGCATAGAGCCGGGCCAGGCGCGCGGGCGGAACGCCCAGCAGATACAGCCCCTGGATGAGCACCCACTCCCCCATCACCTGCGCGGGCCGGTCCGCGAAGCGGCGGGTGCTCGTCTCGGCGGCCACCTCTCGCACGTAGGCCGTGCGCCCGTGCCGCTCCAGCCGGCGCATCCACTCGTAGTCCTCCAGCAGCGGCAGGGGCTTGAAGCCTCCCAATCGCTCATACACCTCGCGCCGCACGAACATCGCCGAGTCGCCGTAGTAGATGCGCAGCGCGCGCCGCCGCACGTGGTACAGCCACGTGTACACACGGGCCAGCCGCGTCTCCGGCATGAAGCGCAGGAAGAAGTTCCCCCCGGGAACGCCCGGGTCTTCGAGCGCCCGCAGCACCGCCGCCCGGGCCTCCGGCGCCAGCGCCGTGTCCGCATGCAGGAACAGCAGCACGTCCCCGCGAGCGGCCTGCGCCCCCGCATGCAGCTGCGCTCCACGTCCCTTCGGCGCATGCACCACGCGGGCACCTGCCCGGGCCGCCAGCTCCGCGGTGCCGTCGGGGCTGCCTCCGTCGGCCACCACCACCTCGTCTCCCACGGCCCGCGCGCAGGCGACCGCCTCCTCGATGCGCGCCGCCTCGTTCCAGGTGGGGATGATGACCGAAACGGTGGTGCCCAAGCGTGCTTCCTCCTTCATGCGGGCCGTGCGCAACTCCCTCGGGACTCCCAGGACGATGCACACGCGCGGCCCCAGCATGCCCCGACCGCCTCGTGGGCAAGCGACCAGGCCCGGGCCCCGCGTCCACAAGACCACGCTCCTCGCACTCCTGGCGTCCCGCCCCCGGCCCCTCCAGTCCCGTCCCACGCGTCTACCCGGCCTCGCTCCTGAACCCGCCCACCGACCCGTCGGACGACGGACACCCTGCCCCCGAAAAGCCAGGACACGACATGGCAGCGCAAAACGCGCGAAACTGCTCCGCCATGGCACGGACGGAGAGAGAGAAGATGCTCGCGGGCGAGCTGTACATCGCCACGGACCCGGAGCTGACGGCGGCGCGCTTCCGGGCTCGCCGGCTGGTGCGTGCCTTCAACGCCACGGAGGACGAGGAGGCCCCCCGGCGCCAGGAGCTGCTCGGCCAGCTCTTCGGCAGCATCGGCCCCGGCGTCTGGATTGAGCCCCCGTTCCAGTGCGACTACGGCACGAACATCCACGTGGGCGCCCGCGTCTTCATGAACTTCCAGTGCGTCATCCTGGACTGCAACACGGTGACGATTGGCGACGACGTCGCCTTCGGCCCCGGCGTCCACATCTACGCGGCCACGCACCCGCTGGACCCGGACGAGCGCATCAAGGGCCCGGAGCTGGCGATGCCCGTCACCATCGGCGCGAAGGCGTGGATTGGCGGAGGCGCCATCATCCTCGCGGGCGTCACCATCGGCGAGGGCACCACCATCGCCGCCGGCAGCGTGGTGACGAAGGACGTGCCCCCCTACGTGCTCGCGGGGGGCAACCCCTGCCGCGTCATCCGCGCGCTGCGCTGAAGGCCCCAGGCTCGGAGCTCGGAGCTCGGAGCTCGGAGCCCGAAGCCTCACCCGCGCTTCGTCATGTCGAACAGCGCGCGGGCCTGCGGCCCGAGGAAGCCATCGAAGTCCGGCGTGCGCTGGGCAATCTCGAAGTACGCATAGGGCCACGCGCGCGTGCCGCCACCCTTGAGCGTCACCGGCAGCGGCGCGGCGTGGGTGGCCGTCTGCCGCAGCGACGTACCGGCGGCGCCCTCGATGTCGGACTTCATGGGCACGCCCGCCTCACGCATGCGCCGCTGCCACACCTCCACGTCATCCACCGAGCCGGTGAAGTGGTTCACCTTGCGGCCAAAGGCGAGCAGCCACGCGCCGTACTGCGACTCCTTCTCCAGCTCCAACAGCGCTGCCTCGTCCGGCGGGGGCGGCGGAGAGAACCACGCCGCGAGCGCGTCCACGTCCTCGGGCGGCGTCGAGTCCTCGGGCAGCGCGGCGAGCAGTTCGCGGGCGCGCGGGGACAGCTCCTCCTGCTTCAGCTCGGAGATGAAGACGCGCGGCAGCCCGGCCGGATGGGACATGTAGATGGCGGACAGGTGCGCGTCCGGGAAGGTGTACGCGCCCGCGGCCTTCCAGCCGAGCCGCTCGAAGGGCTTCGAGAACAGGGCGATGCCTCCGCCGGGCCGCGCCAGCGAGCGCAGCGCGACGTGGTCATTGCGGAAGCTGCCTCCGGAGAGCTGGACGAAGGTGCGCGCGTAGGGCACCTCGGCGGCGTAGCGCTCCCAGAGCAACTCGAGGAGACGGGTGGCATGGGCGGTCGTCATGGCGCGGCAATGTAGCGCCGCGTCCGATGCACGTCCGCCCCGCCGTCGCACCGTTGGCCTCCAGACGCGGGGCCCCCACGCCGGATGGCCCCTCGCCCACAAGGGCGTTAACCGGGACGGCCATGGAAACGAATGGGACGCCAGCCACGAAGGTGGCCGCGGTGGTGGGAGCAGGTCCGGGGCTGGGCGCGGCGCTGGCCTGGCGCTTCGCCCGCGAGGGCTACACCGTGGGCCTCTTCGCCCGGGGCGAGGAGTCCCTGCGCCAGGTGCGGCACATGGTGCACGAGGCCGGGGGCCGCGCGAGCGTCTACCCCACGGACGCCACCGACGCGGCCTCCGTGCGCCAGTCCTTCGCCCGCCTGCGCGAAGAGCACGGGGCCCGAGGTCTGCATCTACAACGCGGGCCTCTTCCGGCCATGGCCGGCTTCCTGGAGACGTCGCCCGAGGACTTCGACAGCTCGTGGCGCATCAACGGCCTGGGCGGCGTGCTGTGCGCGCGCGAGGTGCTGCCGGCCATGCTGGAGCGGGGGCGCGGCACGCTGCTCTTCACCGGCGCCACCGCGTCACAGCGGGGCGGCCCGCGCTCCGCCGCCTTCGCCATGGGCAAGTTCGGCCTGCGCGCCCTGGCGCAGTCCCTGGCGCGCGAGTTCGGCCCGCGCGGCATCCACGTGGCCCACGTCGTCATCGACGGCGTCATCGACATGGCCCGTCCGCACACGCGCGGCCTCGGGCCGGGGGCCTCGGAGCGGCTGTCGCCGGATGCCATCGCCGAGACGTACTGGCAGCTGCACCGGCAGGACCCGTCGGCGTGGACGCAGGAGCTGGACGTGAGGCCCGCGCCCGAGAAGTTCTAGCGAGCGCTGGCGGGGAAAAAAGAGCGGCGGCGCGCGGCTCCGGGTCCTTGGAGGGGACTTCTACTGCCGGAAACGCGCGCCGCCGTGCAGCGCGGAGGCTGCTAGAGACTCGCCTTGGAGTTTCGAGTCTCTACACCCATGGTATGCATTGACTTCTGTCCCGCCACCAGCCCTACCCGCCCGGAAGCGAGCGCGGAAATAGGGTGTGGCGGAGGAAAACGCCAGGGTGTGGCAAGCGCCTTCATCAACAGTGCATTGCCATACCCTGAAGCAACGCTAATTGACACGTCCGTCACGGTAAGTTTACGCCATGCATGTGTCCCGGGCCCCCGGCCAGGTCCGCGAAACTCCTGGGGTTTGAGAGGCTGAACGCGGGGGTGGAGACAGGCCCCCAGGCCCACCCCCACCCCCTCCCCTCGCGACGTCCCACACCGGACCCCGCGCGGGTGAGGGAGGAACGGGGCTCGCGGTGAATCTTCCCGGCCGGCACCGCGCCCCTGTCAGTGCAGATGCTCGGGGAGCATGGGCAGGCCGTGGAAGAAGCGGCGGCCGCACTCGAAGCGGCGGTGGAAGCAGACGCGGTCCTCCAGGTAGAGGCGGGCCATGTCCTCCTCGCCGTAGGCGCGGAAGAAGGTGGCGCGGGCCTGGTCGCACGCGGCCTCGTACACCGCGCACAGGGCCTCCCACTCCTCGGGTGGCGTCTCGTCCGCGTCGAGCCAGGCGCCGTCGCCCACGCCGTACGCCTGCTCCATCAGGTCCATCTCCCGGGCCAGCCGCCGCACGCGGGGGTCCTCGGCGAGGACCTCGTCCGCCATGGCGGTGAGGATGTGGGCCACCAGGAAGAAGCCCGCGTCGGGCGGCACCACGCCCTCCTCGCGCGCGGCGCGGAAGGCCACCAGCAGCTGCGCGTCCATGGCGTCGTCGCCCAGCTCCAGCAGCCGCGCGGCCAGCCCCCGCCACCGCTCCTCCGTCTCGCGAGCCTCCTGGAGGGCCAGCGTCAGCTCCGAGTCTCCCGTCTTCTTCATGGCTTGCTCCTGAATGAAAATCCGCTCCAGGCTCCCATCCGGGTCTGACGTTTGAGCGGTGATTGCCGGGACGTCAGCTCTGGCGGGCGCATTCACCCGACGTTGGCTGGAGGACGCGAAGGGCGGGGTCCGTGCGGTGGTGGACGGGGGGTTGCCCGCGAGTCCATGCTCCGCGCCACCGTGCCCGTCTCCCTGCGCCCCGCTGCCGCCTCGGACGAGGCCTTCCTCTTCACCCTGTACGCCAGCACGCGCGAGGGTGAGGTGGCGATGTGGGGTTGGGCGCCGCCGCAGCGCGACGCCTTCCTGCGCATGCAGTGGATGGCGCAGGGACGTGACTGGTCCACGCGGTATGCCGGGGCGGACCACCAGGTGGTGCTGGTGAATGGCGCGCCCGCCGGGCGGCTGCTGGTGGCGCGAGGCCCGAGGGAGTGGCGCCTCGTGGACATCGCCCTGCTGCCGGCGCACCGGCGCGGCGGGGTGGG
>JBKGHK010000414.1:0-9124 GCA_046520375.1 Pyxidicoccus sp. 3LFB2 | reverse complement strand
CTCCGGCGGCGCAGGCGCCCGCAGAGCAGTGGCACGGCGGTGTTCGGCGCGGCCCCGAATGGGTACAGCCCGTCCACCTCGGCCCCCATGGCGCCGGTGGCGATGCGCACGGGCACGGCGGCCTTCGGGACGCGGACGTCCGGCAGCGTGCCCACGGTGACGGGCGGCGCGTCGGTGGTGAAGCCGCAGAACCTGACGGTGATGCTCACCGACATCCAGGGCTTCACCGAGCGCACCAGCCGGCAGACGCATGAAGAGAACGCGCGGATGCTGGAGACGCACGACCGGCTGCTGATGCCCCTGGTGAAGGAGCACGAGGGCCGGCTGGTGCAGAAGCGCGGCGACGCGCTGCTGGTGGTCTTCCGCTCTCCCACGGCGGGGGTGCTGTGCGGCATGGCCATGCAGGACCGGCTGTGGCGCCACAACCAGACGGTGGCTCCGGAAGAGCAGCTCCACGTGCGGGTGTGCCTGCACGCGGGCGAGGTGCTCCTCACGGCCGACACCGTGCTGGGCGAGCCCATGGAGGTGGTGGAGTCGGTGGAGCATGTGGCCGCCGCGGGCGAAGTCACCTTCACCGAGGCGGTGAACCTGGCGCGCAACCGCGCCGAGGCCACCGCCGAGCCGTGCGGCACCATCACCCTGCCCGGTCGCGAGGAGCAGCTCCAGCTCTACCGCTGCCAGCGCGCGGCGGAGGGCCCGCCATTTGGCAACCGCTTCGTCCCCGCGAGCGGCCTGGGCGCGAGGCTGAGCCGGGTGTTCTCCCCGCTGGTCGCGCGCCTCCCCGGAGGCGAAAGGCTGAGCGGGGCCTCGCGGCGCCTGTCCTCGGGCCTCACGGCGCTGCGCACGAATCGGACCGCGCAGGTGGGGCTGCTCGTGGGTGCCCTGGCGATGCTGGGCGGCGGCACGGCGTGGCTGGTGCACCGGAACGACCCGGTCGTTCGCGCCTACGCCCTGCTCGAAGAGGGAAACAAGAACGAGGCCCAGGAGCGACTGGAGGCCGTGCCGGAAGAGGAGCAGAAGGAGCCTTCCTGGCAGCGGGCGCGCGCGGCGGTGTACCACGCGAAGAACGCCCACAAGAGCGAGTACTTCCTGCTCTCCAAGCTGGACGACGCGGGGCGCGCGCGGGTGGAACCGCCGGTCCTGGACGGGCTCGCCGAGGACTACGGCCGGGGCGGCGGCGCCGCGATGGAGGCCCTGCTCGACAGGTTCCCCAAGGAGACGGTGCTCGGGCACTTCGAGGACCTGGCCGAAGAGGAGTACTCGCTGCGGCAGTGGGGCGCGCTGCGCTACCTGGAGTACGCCAAGGCCACGGCCAGCGTGGACCTGGTGGACGCGTACAGCCGGGCGCTGGCGTCGGAGGACTGCGACATCCGGGCCCAGGCCGCCGTGCGGCTGGAAGGCCTGGGCGACCCGGATGCCATCCCCGCGCTGACGCGCGTCACCAAGCTCCCCAAGACGGGCCTGCTGGGTGCTTCGAGCTGCGGCCACACCGAGGCCGGCGCGGCCATCAAGACGCTCTCGAAGAGGCGCGACTAGCAGCGCGTAAAGCTCAGGGCGTGAAGGTCAGCGTGTAGTTGCTCACCCCATTGCCCGTATACAGCTCCCGGTAGCCGAGGTTGCGGGAGTTGGTGTTGCAGATGTTGTCGCACCACTCGAACGCGCTGTACGGCGTGCACGTGGAGTAGGGCCCCGCCCAGACCATCCCACCGCCCTCCGGTCGACCACGTACCGCACGGGAACCCGCGTCACGGGCGCCGAGCTGGCCGTCGCGGCCCGCTCCTGCTCGGACGGCATGTCCTGGGCCGGTGAGGCCTGGAGCTCGGGCGGCGCCGACGGCTCCTCCCGCGAAGTGCTTCCACAACCCACGGCCAGGGCCAGCAGCCCGAAGCCCACGAACAGCGCATTCATTCTCATCGCAATGTCTCCCTCGAGAACCGCGATGCCAGGATGCATTTGAAACCCAGCTACGGATACAGGCGTGCCCCCTATCCGCCCCATAGCCAATTCCTATTGCCGCCCCGCCCGGCCCGGGCCCACGCGAGCGGCTCCGGGCTCCAACGTCCGTTGCCGCGGCGCATCCACCGACGAAGCCGTGGCAGTGGGCGGGAAGAAGTGCCACCCCAGAAGAAGCAGCGGGGGAAGGGCTCCGGCTGCCTTTCACTTTTCCGTCCCCTGCCCCCAATCGCGGCCGCGACTCCCACCCGGACCGCGAAGTGGGCGCATGCAAGCCTTTGCCCTCATTGCGCCTCCAGATTTTCAGGCGTTAGCATTTGCCTGCCCTGAAGGGCAAAGCAACACCTCACACGTCACACAGGAGGCCAGACATGAAGAAAATCCTCTCTCTTCAGAAGCTCGCGGCGCCGAAGGATGACTGTCTCATCAACAGCGCAAGCAGCGTGCACTGCACCTCCGGCAGCGACCTGTGCAACTAGTGATGTGAGCGTTCCCGCTCCGTCTCACGGGTCACGAGGCCACTGTCCTCGTGGCCCGTGGGGGACGGAGAACCCGCCCGGGCGGTGACTCCGCCGGTGCGGGTGGCGAAGGCCTTCAGCGCGTCCCGACCAGGAGCCTCGCATGGAAGAGCTGTCTTCCTTCACCTTCAGCGACCGGAACTACTTCGACCCGCTGAGCCGCTTTCCCGTCACACCTGTCTACTCGGACCTCCTGCGGACCCTGATTCCGGAGGACTGGAAGACGTCCCGGTTCGATGTCTGGCTTCGGGCAAGTCCGCCGAACGCGGTCCTGGCTCCACAAGGTTTCAAGATTCACGTCTCCTCGACGGTGGCGGGCGCACAGACGGCTCTGCGCAGGGCCGTCCCCGAGTGCGTCCGGGCCGGGGTGACCTTCAAGCTTGCCGGCGACCCGACCCTGCTGCGCTTCCTGAACTCGAAACGGCATACGCGGGGCGGGTCGGGCAAGTTCATGGCCATCTACCCTCCGGACGAGCCCACGTTCCTGGCGCTCCTCGAAGCCCTGCACCAGGCGACCCGGGACCTGGAGGGCCCCTACATCCTCTCGGACAAGCGGTACCGGGACAGCAAGTCGGTCTTCTACCGGTACGGCGGCTTCCAGCGGATGTCCCGCCTGCGCCCGGACGGCAGCCAGCAGCTCATGATTCGGAAGCCGGATGGAACCTTCCTCCCGGATGCCCGGACGCCGTACTTCGAGCTTCCGGAATGGGTGAAGGACCCGCTGCCCGACAGCCCGGAGCCGGAAGACGACGAGAGCGGGCTGCTGCACGGCCGCTATCAGGTGCAGGAGGCGCTCTCGTTCACCAACACGGGCGGCATCTACCGGGCCATCGACCAGCAGACAGGACACACCGTCTGCATCAAGGAGGCACGCCCCCACACGGAGACGTGGCTGGGCGGGGAGCAGACGGTGGACGCCGTCGCCGCGCTCCGGCGGGAGCACGCCAACCTCCAGCGCATGCAGGACCTGCCGTTCGTGCCGCGGCTCATCGAGCTGTTCCAGGAGTGGGAGCACACCTACCTCGCCACCTCCTTCGTGGAAGGAGAGCCCCTGGCCAAACTCCGGACGCGCGACGACTTCATCATCCTCCCCTACATGGATGACCCCGAGCGCGTCCTGCGCTTCTGCAAGGTCCTGCGGGAGCTGACGCTTCGCCTGCTGGACGCGGTGGAGGCCATCCACGCGCGCGGGCTGGTGGTGGGGGACATCTCGCCCGGCAACGTCCTGTTCGACCGGAGCACGGGGAAGCTCAACCTCATCGACTTCGAGGCCGCCCTGGTGCGCGGCGAGAGCTCGGCCCTGTCGGTCCACTGGTTCAACCCGGGGTTCCGCGCCGAGGCGCGCCGTCAGGCCACCACGCTGGAGCCCTTCGACGACTTCTATGCGTGCGGCATGCTCCTCTACAACCTGGTCTGCCCCATCCAGAGCCTCTTCGAGCTGGACAAGTCGCACCCCACCTTCCGCATCCTCGACCACTTCGTGGAGGAGGGGCTGCCCGTCCAGGTGCGGCGCATCGTCCAGGCCCTGCTGGAAGGGCGCGCGGACCTCGCGCGTCAGGAGGTGGAGTCATGGACTCTCGCGAGCTGAACGCTCCCGCGCTGGTGCCGGAGGCCGACCTGCTGCGCGAGGCGATTCGCGGCCTCGCGCGGCACATGCTCGCGTCCATGGACCCGAGCCGGACGGACCGCCTCTTCCCCGCCGACACGATGGCCTACCAGACCAATGCGCTCAACCTGGCGCACGGTGCCTGTGGGACGGCGCTGTTCCTGCACGCCGCGCTGGGCGAGCTTCCACGGGCCGCGCGCGAGTGGCTGCTGGCCCAGCCCGTGACGCTCACCGCCTATCCACCGGGGCTCTACTCCGGCATCGCCGGAGTGGCCTGGAGCTTCGCGGAGCTGGGCCTGCTCGAACGCGGGCTGGAGCTCTTGGAACAGGTCCCCCGCTCGCCCCTCGCCTTCGAGGCCACGGACATGTTCACCGGAGCCGCGGGCTGGGGCCTGACCTTCCTGGCCTTCCACCTGCGGACCGGTGACGCGAAGCACCTGGAGCGGGCCTGTCAGGCCGGTGAGCACCTGATGAAGACCGCGGAGCACTCGGACGCCGGCCTCTTCTGGCGCGACCCGTCGGATGGCACCACTCCTCTGGGCTTCGCGTACGGCGGCAGTGGGGCCGCCTTCTTCCTGCTGTCCCTCTGGCGTGTCACTGGCGAGGCCCGCTACCTGGAGGCGGCGCGGCGGGCCCTGGACTTCGAGGTGGCGCACGGACAGGCGAAGGACGGTGGGCTCGTCTGGGGCGTCAACACGGAGAGCCAGTCGCACCGGCCCTACTGGCTGCGTGGCGGCGCGGGCGTCGCCTCCACGCTCATCCGCTTCTTCGAGGCCCTGGGGGAGGAGCGCTACCTGGAGCTGGCCCAGAAGGCGGCACGGGGCTGCGCGGTATTCTTCGCCGCGGCGCCCCACCTGTTCGAGGGGCTCGCCTCCATGGGGGAGACGCTGCTGGACATGTACCGGGTGACGGGTGAGCCGCGGTATCTGGAACAGGCGCGCAAGAAGGCGGTACAGACGCTGCTGTTCCGAATCGACAAGCCCGAAGGCGTGGCGTTTCCGGGCCGGTTCCTCCTGCGCATCAGCCACGACTATGGAATGGGCGGCGCGGGCATCGGCCTGTTCCTGCACAGGCTGAGTGTCCTGGGGCCCCGGCCGTTCCACGATGTCTTCCCCGAGTCGCGTCCTCGCGCGTGACTCGCGGCGGCCCCGGTGTTTCAGCCCAGCAGCGCGGCAACCGCCAGCAGCACCAGGGCCACGACGTCCACCGCCGCCACCCGCTTGAGCTCCGAGGTGAGCCCGGGCGTCATCAGGTACAGCGCCAGGAAGCTCAGCTTGCTCATCACCGCGAAGGCCAGGGCCGCGGGCCGCAGGGCGTGGACGAAGGCGGCGACGCCCAGCCCCAGGCCGACACACGCGAGGAGCACGGCCCGGTGGCGCATCAGCAGGGCCATGGAGCCACCGTCGACGCCGACGCCGTAGAGGGCTACCATCCGCTCCGGTAGCAGCGCGACGATGCCGGGGATGAGATTGACCGCGCCCACGGCCAGCAGAATCAGCGTCGCGGTCAGCGCCTTGATGTCCATGTCGCAGCTCCCTCGAAAGTGGAGCCCATGACGTATCGCGGTGCCGCCCCCCTCCGCTTTCAAGAACCGGCTACAGCGGCACCGGTGGTCTTCGTGTCCGCGGTCCGCTCCGCCTATGTCGGCCCGTCGCTGCGCCTGGCGCCCCACCGCAACGCGGTGGCCTGCGTCGCGCTCAGCCTGGACGCGCCCTTCACGGTGGAGACAGGGGGAAGCCGCCACGAGTCCTGCTCCGCGCTCATTCCGCCCAACACGCTGCACCAGCTCACGGCCGGGACTGGGGCCATCGCCTTTCTCTACCTCGACCCGGTGGACACCGCCGTCGCCGGAGGCCCGGGGTGGGGCCGGCGCTCCCGGAGCGGCGTGCTGTTCGAGCATGCCGCCACGGCCCAGACGGTCACCACCCTGCTGGGCCTGGGCGCGAAGACGCCCACGGCGGGACGGCGGGTCCTGGAGGCCCTCGGCGGCCTCGTCGAACCCACGAACCCCCGCACCGACCGGCGCGTCACCTCCGCGCTGAGGAAGCTGGAGCCGGTGGTGGAGGGGCTGGACGCCGCGGAGTGCCGTCTCGACCGGGTGGCCGCGAGCCTGAAGGTGTCCACGTCCCGGGCCCAGCACCTGATTCGCGAGGCGACAGGCGTGCCGTTCCGGCGCTACCGGACCTGGGTCCGCATGCGCGTCGCGGCCCGGGCGCTCGCAGAGGGCGGAACGCTGACCGAGGCCGCCCACCTCGCCGGCTTCTCCAGCGCCGCCCACTTCAGCACGGCCTTCCGCACGATGTTCGGCCTGCCGCCTTCGGCCCTCGTCTCCGCGGGAACCCGCTTCATCGTGCTCCCCGCCTGAGCCGGCCGGAGAGCCGCGCACGGCGGCGCATCCGTGTCAGTCGTCGTGCCGCGCGTGGCCCTTCTTCTTCCCCTTGCCGTGCCCGTGGCCATGGCCATGGCCGTCATCGTCATCCCAGTCATGGTCGTCGCGCCGGCTCTTCACTTTCTCGTCCACCTTGAGGAGGTTGCGCGACCAGGCGTCGTACTCCAGATGGAGGTGGCCCCTCGCGCCGTCACCGAAGGCGTCGAACTTCACCTTCCACACGTCATGGCCCTTGCGATGGGCTTCCTTCAGCCGGCACTCGTAGCCACGCGAGCGGCACTGGCCGTAGCCCAGCTCCACGGCCTCGTTGTAGGACATGGCCGACGGACGTGGGGGCGGTGGAGGCGGAGGCTGCGGCCGGGGCGCCGGACGCGGCAGGGGCCGTGAGTGGAGGACACAGCCCGGGGCGAGGAGCAGACCACCAACGAGCAGCAGGGCGATTCGCATGCTGCCCATGACGCCCCAGTGCGTCCGTTCTTCAAAGCCACGCCGGGTATGGGTGCCCTGCTGGAAGGTTACAGCCCCTCCGGGGAAGCGAACGCGGCGAACAGCTCGCCCGCGAGGTACGCCCGGGAGCCCTTGGCCGCGGGGCGGATGTAGTCATTCAGCACCGGCCCACCCTGACCGAGCTGGTGCTTCGCGGGGGCCGACAGGTTGAGCCGGCTGCGCGCCACGCCCTTGCCACCCCGGTGGATGAAGGTGACGGTGCCTTCGGCGTCCACGCCCTCCACCACGCCGATGTGAGTCATCCCGTCGTTGCGCCGGCCGTCGCGGTTGCGGTCATACGTCTCGCGGAAGAAGACGAGGTCGCCCGGGCGCGGCGCCTGGTGGTGCACGGTGCCCACGTCCAGCGCGCGGCGGAAGATGGCGGAGACGGCGTTCTCCCCATTGAGGAAGCCGTGGTTCACCAGGTCGATGCCGCCCGCGAGGTACGCGAGCCGCACGAAGCCCGAGCAGTCATTGGGCACGTTCTTTCCCAGGCTGCGCGCACCGACGAGCTGGGCGGAGCGCTGGACGATGGAGCGCGCCAGCGCCGTCGGAGTCAGCAGCTCATCCCAGAAGCGGCCCGTAGCGCTCGCGGGCCCCGTCACCCCCGCCGCGGCCTGCAGCGCGGCGGCCACCACGCCCGCCGTCACCAACCGCACCTTGTCCTGCGCGGCCTGCACCGTGACGGGCGGCTCCACGGAGGCCTCGCGGACCATGGCCGGAATCGACACCGTGCCTGCCTGCCCTGCCTCGGAGTGGGGGTCGGCAGGCGCCACGCTGGTCGCCGCCGGGGCCGTCGCGCTCATCACCGGGGGCTCGGACTCCGCGGCGCGGGTCTTCACGGTGGCACAGCCGACGAGGGCACACAGGGGGATGGCGGCGAACAGGCGAAGGTGAAGCAACAGCGGTCCTCCGGAGGTTGTTGGGGCTGCATTCAATCCCACCTCCCGGGCCTGGAGCCAAGAACTGACCGTCTCACCCCTCCCAGGTGGAGAGCATCGCTCGCACCCGCGCGTACCTTTGGAGCAGGGCTGCGCGGTGGGCGCTGAGCATCACCATGGAGCCGATGACGAGCAGGCCCAGCAGGAACAGCGACGCGGCGGCGATGCGGTGGTCCCTCATGCCGAAGCGCACCAGGTTGGCGGCGATGCACGTCACCAGGAACGCGGTGCCCAGGTACACGTACGAGCGGATGCGCAGGGCAATGCCGAAGCCCACGCCCACCACGCAGAGCAGCACGCACAGCAGCATGGAGCCACCGTCGCTGAACATCAGCGGCTTCCAGGCGCCGGCCACGTAGATGGCGGTGACGGCCACGGCGCGCAGCTGCGCGTAGGTGTCCTCCTCGAGAGAGGCGCGGAACACGCGCAGCAGCATGAGCAGCGAGAGGCCCGCGGGGATGACGTAGTACTGCGGCTCCCCGGCGCCGGTGCCCTGCCACACCAGCAGCAGCGCCGCGTTGAAGGCCACCACCGACGCCATCGAAGCCACACCCCGGCGCGACGGGTGCGCGCCCAGGGCGGCGAAGTGCGCGGCATGGCCCACCAGCAGGGCGGCCACCTGGAGCGGCTCGCCCCAGGGTGCGGACAGCAGACCGGCCAGCGGGAAGAGGAACGCTCCCACCAGCGCGGGCCGGCGGAAGACCTCCAGCTCCGAGCCCTCGCGCTGCACGAAAAAGTAGAGGCCGGTGAAGACGGCGCCGCCCACCAGCGCGGCGAGGCTGTCGGCGGGGCCCGGGCTGACGCCCATGCCCAGCATGCGCACGGACAGGTAACCCAGCGCGAGCACACCCTGCGCGAGGAAGGCGGCAACCTCGTCCTCCTCCACGGCGGCGCGGCGCACCAGGGCGAAGAGCAGCACGCCCAGCGAGACGGAGGCGACGAGCGACTCGCGCAGCGCATCTCCATGGGCGCCCAGCAGCGACAGGCCCAGCAACACCTCGGCGAGGGCGACGACGGTGAAGCCGAGCCCCACGCCCCGGCGCCACGTCTTCCCCGCCACGAACAGCGCCAGCGTGGCGAGCAGCGCGCTCGCCGCACCGAAGTGCGGGAGGATGAACTCCGAGCCCCGGCCCGACGAGTACACCGCGCCCAGGTGCATCAGCCACCCGTGCACGGCGGCGAGCGAGGCCAGCCAGCCCACCACCTCCCGCTCGCGGCGCCGCAGCACCAC
>JBKGHK010000413.1:0-9203 GCA_046520375.1 Pyxidicoccus sp. 3LFB2 | reverse complement strand
CGCGCGGGACAAGACGAGCCGCGCGGAGACCATCCGCCGCCGGCTGGCGCAGCCGTACCGCGCGCGCCTCAAGCGCTCCTCACGCACGCTGGAGAAGGTGCGCGCCGAGGCCTCGCGAGGGCCCGACGCGGAGAAGCACCGCGAGCTGGGCGAGCTGCTGGCGCAGAACCTCTACCGCCTCAAGCGCGGCGTCACGGAAGTCACGCTCACCGCCTACACGGCGGAGGGCGCCGAGGAGGTGAAGGTGACGCTGGACCCCAGGCGCACCCCGAAGGAGGAGGCGGACTGGCACTTCCACCAGTACCGGCGGCTGTTGCGCGGCGTGGAGCAGGCGCGTCACCGCGAGGCGGAGCTGGCCCGCGAGGTGTCGCAGGCGGAGACGGCGCTCGCCCAGATTGAGCGGATGGACGAGGCCCTGCTGCTGTCCCAGGCGGAGATTCTCCAACTGCCCTCGGGCGGAGAGGCCGCGCAGGAGGGCCGCCCCTTCAAGGAGTACGTCGGCCACGGCGGGGCGCGCATCTGGGTGGGGCGGGGCTCGGAGGACAACGACACGCTCACCTTCAAGGTGGCGCGGCCCTGGCACCTGTGGCTGCACGCGCGCGGTGTGCCGGGCAGCCACGTGGTGCTCCCGCTGGAGAAGGGCCAGGAAGTGGCGCAGGAAGTCCTGCTGGACGCGGCGCACCTCGCGCTGCACCACTCGGGCGCCAAGGGCGAGCCTCGCGGCGAGGTGAGCTACGTGCCGGTGAAGTTCGTGCGCAAGGTGAAGGGCGGCGCCCACGGGCAGGTGAACTTCACGCGAGAGAAGACCTTCGTGGTGCGCATGGAGCCCGAGCGGCTGGAGCGGCTGCTCAAGTCCCGCCACGCCGAAGCGCCTCCGTCCTGAAGTGGCCGCCGGACTGCCCTCGGGGGCGGTCCTTCATGCATGGGACGGACGTGTGCCCGGTGGCCCGCCGTCCTTGCGCACGGGCCCCCGACTCCCTGGAATTCGCGGGGCGCACTGGCGGTGGGGCGCGGTTGACGGGCTGACGGAGGGGAGGCAGGCAGGGGCCGCCGGCCTTGAGTCCCCGGGGTTGCCGGGTACGATGGCAGCCGAGTGACCCCCGAGCACCTCCGCCAGCAGATGTCCTTCTTTCCTCGCGGCATGTCCGCGGCCCAACGTGCCGGGACGGCCGCCGAGTCGCAGTCGGGGGAGGGGCCTTCCGCTCCCGCACCGCTGCCCCGGCCGCCTCCGCCGCGCAACCGCGTGGCCGAGGAAGCGCCGCGCATGCTGACCCTCTCGCCCACGCGCGAGGAGCTGTGGACGCGCGCCGAGGCCCTGGCCTGGCGGCTGAGCGCGGAGCTGGGCATGCCCGTGCGGCTGTCGGTGACGGACAACCGCTCCACCATGGTGTCCTTCCGCCGGGGCGCCAGCGTGCTGCAGCTGCGGCTGCACCACATGTTCCTGGACGCGCCCGAGCCCGTGGTGCGCGCGGTGGCGGACTACGCCGGCCGGGGCCACCGCGGCGCGGGCGGCGTGCTGGACGAGTACATCCGCGGCCAGCAGCCCCGCATCCGCCAGGTCCGTCGTGAAACGGACGCGGACCTCAACCCCCGGGGCCGCTGTTTCGACCTGAAGGCGCTTTACGACGGCGTCAACGCCGCCCATTTTCAAGGCCTCATCCAGGCCCGCATCGGCTGGGGCCGGATGCCGCCCCGGCGCCGCCGCAAGTCCATCCGCCTGGGCGTCTATGACCACCAGACGCGCGAGATTCGCATCCACCCGGCGCTGGACAGGCCGGAGGTGCCCTCCTTCTTCGTGGAGTTCATCGTCTTCCACGAGATGCTCCACCAGCTCTTCCCGAGCAATGCCCGGGGGGGCCGCCGGGTGCACCACCCCCGCGCCTTCCGCGAGCGTGAGCGGACGTACCCGCACTACGCCGCCGCATTGCGTTGGGAACGGGAGAACCTCGGCGTGCTGTTGCGCGGTTGATGGCTCTTCTGCTCGCTGGCTCATTTACCGTTTTACCGAGCGAAACGCCCCGTGGAGCGTGCTTGACGCCTCCATGAGGTGCACCCATTCTCGCGAGCCCTATGCGAAGAGCGAAGATTGTCTGCACCCTCGGTCCCGCCAGCCAGAGCCAGGAGATGCTCGAAGCGCTCCTGGAGAACGGCATGGACGTCGCCCGCCTGAACTTCTCCCACGGCAGCCATGAGCAGCACGCGGAGAACATCGCCAAGCTGCGCGCCGCCTCGCTCAAGGTGCGCAAGGCGGTGGGCATCCTCGGTGACCTCCAGGGCCCGAAAATCCGCACCGGCCGCTTCGTCAAGGGCAGCACGGAGCTGAAGGAGGGCGGCACCTTCAGCATCACCACCGACGAGACGGTGCCCGGCACGGACGAAATCGTGTCCACCACGTACCCCTTCCTCGCGGCGGACGTGAATCCCGGAGACCGCATCCTCCTGGACGACGGCCTGCTGGAGCTGAAGGTCCTCGAGACGGACAAGCAGAAGCTGCTCCGGACGCAGGTCATCCACGGCGGCATCCTGAAGAACAACAAGGGCATCAACCTGCCCGGCGTGGCGGTGCGCGCGGACGCGCTGACGCCCAAGGACCGCGAGGACCTCGTCTTCGGCCTCAAGGCGGGCGTGGACTTCATCGCGCTGTCCTTCGTGCGTCAGCCCTCGGACCTGGACGCCGCCAGGCAGGCCATGGCCGAGGTGGGCCGCACGGTGCCCATCATCTCCAAGCTGGAGAAGCCCGAGGCCATCGCCCGGCTGGACGCCATCCTCGACAAGACGGACGGCGTCATGGTGGCCCGTGGCGACCTCGGCGTGGAGATTCCCCCCGAGGAGGTGCCGGCCGTCCAGAAGGACATCATCCGGCGCTCCAACCTGCGCGGCCTGCCCGTCATCGTGGCCACGCAGATGCTCAACTCGATGATTGACAACCCGCGCCCCACGCGCGCCGAGGCCAGCGACGTGGCCAACGCCGTGTTCGACGGCGCGGACGCGGTGATGCTCTCGGGCGAGACGGCGAGCGGCAAGTTCCCGATTGAGTCCGTGCAGATGATGGAGCGCATCATCCTCGCGGCGGAGTCCTCGGCGCGCGTGCAGCCGCAGCAGCGCTACATCGAGGCGCCGCTGGGGCTGCCCCAGCACTTCCCGGACGTGATTGCGCGCGTGGCGTGCGAGGCGGCCAAGGCGAGCGGCGCGACGCTGATTGCCGCCTTCACCCTGTCGGGCGTGACGGCGCGGCTGTTGGCGCACTACCGGCCGCCGGTGCCGATTGTGGCCTTCAGCCCCAACCAGGAAGTGCGCCGCCGGCTGGCGCTGCTGTGGGGCGTGGTGCCGCGCGTGCTGGAGCCCATCCAGGAGACGGAGGCCATGGTGCGCCGCGTGGAAGAGGAGCTCCTCGCGCGGGGCCTGGGCCGCAGGGGTGACCGCATCGTCATCGTCTTCGGCGCGCCGGTGGGCCAGCCGGGGAAGATCAACAGCCTCCGCCTGCACACCATCAGCTGAGGCGGTAGGGCCCGGGCTTCGTGCCCGGGCCGCTGCATGAGACGGAAGGGGCCGGCGGGGAGGTGTCCCGCGGGCCCCTTTCGTGCGTCAGCCCTGCTTCTTGTCGTGGAGGGCGCGGCGGGGAATCTCGGCCTCCACGAAGACGGTGAACAGGTCCTTGTCGAGCTGACCGGAGTCCGCCTCGCGCTTGAGGATGTCGAGCGCGAGCGTGTGGGGCACGGCCTTCTTGTAGGGCCTGTCGGACGCGGTGAGCGCGTCGTAGATGTCGGAGATGGACATCATCCGGGACTGGATGGGGATGGCCTTCTCGGCGCGCGGGTAGCCGGTGCCGTCCATCTTCTCGTGGTGGGCGTAGGCGATTTCCGGCACCCGGCGCAGGGTGCGCGTCCACGGAATCTGGGTGAGGAAGCGGTAGGTGTGCTCGACGTGGCTCTCGATTTCGCGGCGCTCCTCGGGGGAGAGGGTTCCGCGGGTGATGGAGAGCGACTGGATTTCGCGGGGCAGCAGCAGCGGCTGCGCCTGCCCGCTGGCGTCGTCGAAGCGCAGCTGCCCCAACTCATGGAGCCGCTCGAAGCCGCCCTGGGCGAGCACGGTGGGGCGGTTGCAGGTGAGGATGAAGTCGAACACCTCGTCGAGTTTCTTCAGCTCGGTGATGAGCCGCTCCTCTTCCTCGGCCTCGATTTCGGGCAGGTGCTTGTCGCCGCGGACCTTCACCGCCTCCAGCCGGCGGCGGTAGCTCTGCAGTTGCAAGTCCTTGCGGGCCAGCTGGAAGCGGGCGCGCAGCCCCTCCAGCTCGTGGGGGTAGAGCTTCTCCGCCTTGACGAGCACCGGCTCGCGCACGCCCACCTTGCCGAAGTCGTGCAGCAGGGACGCGTAGCGCAGCTCCTGCAGCTCCACAGCGGAGAAGCGCACGTGGGCATGGGGCCCGGTGGAGAGGTGCTCCAGGGCCTGGGCCAGCGTCACGGTGAGGTCGGCCACGCGGCCGGAGTGGCCGGCGGTGGTCGGATCTCGGGCTTCGATGGCGACGACGGACGCGGAGACGAAGCCTTCGAAGAGGCGGTTGATTTCCTCGTGGAGGAGGGCGTTTTCAATGGCGCCAGCGGCCTGGGCGCCCAGGGCGAGGAGCAGCTCCTCGTCCTCGGCATTGAAGCTGCCGCCGTCGACCTTGTTGAGGGCCTGGATGACGCCCGTCACCTCGCCATTGGCGTCGCGCATGGGGACGCAGAGGATGGTCTTCGTCTGGTAGCCGCTGGAGACGTCGAACGAGCGGTTGAAGCGCGCGTCCGAGTAGGCGTCGGGGATGTTGATGACGGCGCCCGTCTCGGCGACCTGGCCGGAGATGCCGCTGCCCACCGGGAGGCGGATTTCATTCTTCGAGCCCTGGGCCACCTTGCTCCACAGCTCGTTGCGCTCGCGGTCCAGGATGAAGAGCGAGCAGCGGTCCGCCTCCACCACCTTGGTGGCCTCGAAGAGGATGAGGGGCAGGAGCAGGTCGAGGTCGCGCTCGGCGCTCATCGCCTTGGCGACATCCAGGATGGACGTGAGCTTCGCGAGGCGGCGGCTCAAGTCAGGGGGCTGGGGCTGGGCGGGCTGGGAAAGCACCGGGGGCGGCTCCGGGTGAAGCGGCCAGCGGCCGCGAGGGCTTCAGGGTTGTAGCACGGCCGCCCGGGTGGCTGCCTGCGGGCCCCACCTGCTCGGTCACCTGCTCTCCGGTGGACGCCTGTGGGTACGTTCCCCGCGCCCGGGGCCGGGGAGTTGGGTATGAAGCGCCGTATGAGCCGCCGCCCCGTCCGCATCTCTCCCTCGTTGCTGTCCTGTGACTTCGGCCGCCTCGCGGAGGAGGTCCGCGCCATTGAAGCCGCCGGAGCGGATTGGGTTCACGTGGATGTCATGGATGGCAGGTTCGTCCCGAACATCACGATTGGTCCGGTGGTGGTGGAGGCCATCAAACGGGTGGCGACGAAGCCGCTGGACGTGCACCTGATGATTGTGGAGCCGGAGCGCTACGTGGAGGCCTTCGCGAAGGCGGGGGCGGACGTGCTGACGGTGCACGCGGAGGCGAGCCCGCACCTGCACCGGACGCTGCAGCAGATTCGCAAGGCGGGGGCGAAGCCGGCGGTGGTGCTGAACCCGGGCACGCCGCTGTCGGCGATTGAAGAGGTGCTGGGCGACGTGGACATGGTGCTGCTGATGAGCGTGAACCCGGGCTTTGGCGGGCAGGGCTTCATCGACGCCACGGTGGACAAGGTCCGCCGGCTGCGGGCGATGTTCGACGCGCGCGGGCTGGACACGGACATCGAGGTGGACGGCGGCATCAACGCCGAGACGGCGAAGCGCGTGGTGGAGGCCGGAGCCACGGTGCTGGTGGCGGGCAGCTACGTCTTCGGGGCGAAGGACTACGCGCAGGCCATCCGCTCGCTGCGGCCCTGAGGCCGGCGGGCGAGGAGGCTGGAGGCGACCCGAAGCGCGCTTAGGCGCGAGCGCGGACGACGGCGGTGGCGAGGCGGGCGACCCGGGTCATGAAGGTGGGGTCGAAGGGCTTCACCTCGTAGTCGTCGGCGCCGAGCTCGAAGCAGACGTGACGGGTGAACTGGTCCTCGACGCCGCTGAGGATGATGACCTTGCAGTCGCGGGTGGACGGGTCCTGCTTGAGCTGAGCGAGGAGGTCTCTGCCGTCCTGGTGCTGGTTGATGTCCAGGATGATGACGGCGGGCCGGTGCTGGCGGGCCAGCTCCAGGACGCGCTCCGAGGTGGTGTCCGAGATACACGTCAGCCCGGAGCGCTTCGCTTCGCGCGCGAGCGCGGAGACGATGAGCGGCTCGTCATCGGAGATGAGGACGACGGGGGGGGACGCCATGGAGTCGTGCTGCTGCAATGCGGTGTGACCTTTTCAATGGAGCAAGACTTGTTCCTCTCCGGAAGTACCGGAATGTCGGGGAGTTGGGAAGAGGAGAAGCGGGTCATTCATGCCATGCGGGTATGTCCGTACCCCGGGCAGGGAGGCGGGTAGGGGTCGGATGAAAAGCAGATCCAAGGACGTTGACTCAGCCGGGCGGCTCGGGTACTACCGGCCGCACTTCGCCGGTCCCGAGAAGCACCTCCGGCGGACGCAGCACATATCGGGGAGTGGCTCAGCCTGGTAGAGCACTTGGTTCGGGACCAAGGGGTCGCAGGTTCAAATCCTGTCTCCCCGACCATTAAAAGCCCTGGAGCTTCGCGGACTTACAGCGAGACTCCAGGGCTTTTTCTTTTCCCGGACCGGAAGGGCGTTGCCCTTGTCTGTCGGTGCACGGCCCCTCCCAGTCACGCGGTGTGCGGGGTCGCTTGCTGGCTGGGGTTCGGGAGGCATCCTCGCCGTGATATGCACGGCGGGAGGGCAGCCAGCGTGCCACACGCGGAACTCCAGAACGAAACGCCCTTTGCCTTCGAGCAGGTGTACGTCGCGGACGAGGACGGCCGGTCGCTGCTCGTCCTGGTGGTGAAGGCCACCTATGACCTCCGCGAGGACGGGCTCCACCTGTCGGAGAGACAGGTTCCGGTCGACCTCGGTGGCAAGCACTGGGGCGCGCCCGGCGAGTCCAGCTACAAGCTCGAGCCGGAGGGGGCCTTCTTCAAGCCGGCCACGGATGTGGCGCTCGTCGGCCACGCGTACCCTCCCGAGCGGGGCGCCCGGGAGGCCCTGGTTGCGCTGCAGGTGGGCCCCCTGAAGAAGGCCATCCGGGTGCTGGGCGAGCGCACCTGGTTCCGGAGCATGGGCCACATCGCCGCGACGAAGCCCCTGCCCTTCGACAAGCTGCCGCTCACGTGGGAGCGCGCCTTCGGAGGCTGGGACCGGACGGACGCGGCGAAGCCCGCCTTCGAACCCCGCAACCCCGTGGGGGTCGGCTTCCGCGCCAGCTCCCGCCACTTCGAGGAGGGGCTGAAGCTCCCCAACCTGGAGGACCCGGCGGAGCCGTTGCGCGAGTTCGGACAGAGAATCACCCCCGTGGGCATGGGCTTCACCGCGCCCCACTGGCAGCCGCGCGCGAAGCTCGCGGGGACGTATGACGAAGCGTGGAACAAGACGCGCAAGCCGCTGCTGCCCACCGACTTCGACCGGCGCTTCTTCAACGCCGCCGCGCCGGGCCTCGTGGCTCCGGGTTACCTCAAGGGCGACGAGGCCGTCGTGCTGGTGAACGCCTCGCCCCGGGGCCGCCTCGGCTTCACGCTTCCCGGCCAGGCGCCTCCGGCCATCACCGTCCGCCTGGGGGGGCCCATGACCCCGGAAGTGCACCTGGACACGGTCATCCTGGACATGGAGAAGCACCAGGTGAGGCTCCTGTGGCGGGGCCACGTTCCGCTGGACAGGGGCCCCCATGACGTCCGGAGCATCGACATCCAGATGGTGTAGACTGGGCGCTCCACGCCCACCTGAGGCTCGCCATGGCGAACACCGTCGGTGTCAACAAGCTCTCAGTGGTGACGAAGGACAGCAACGGCGTCACCATGGCCTTCCCGGACGTCTGCAAGACGCCCAGTCCGGCGGGCCCCATTCCCATTCCCTATCCCAACGTCGCGAAGTCCTCGGACTCCGCCAAGACGGCCGACTCCGTCACGGTGGCGGGAAAGCCCCTCTGCGTGAAGGACTCGAACTTCAGCACCAGCACGGGTGACGAGGCCGGCACCGCGGGCGGCGGGGTGGCCTCCAGCAAGACCAAGGGCAAGGCCGAGTTCGTCAACTTCTCCTTCGACGTGAAGGCGGAGGGCAAGAACGTCGCCCGCGCGCTGGACCTGATGCTGCACAACGACAAGAACACCCCGCCCTTTCCCGTGGTGCAGCCCCCCGTGGTGGCGCTCCCTGGAAGCGAGGAGAAGCCCAAGTGCCCCTGCTGCGGGGAGCCCCGTAAATGAGCGCCAACTGCTTGTTCCTCGCGCTGCCCCCGCCTGACTGGGAGCAGCTGCGGAGCGAGCCGGAGACCGGGCTCGACGTGCCCACCTCCCCGGCCCTCTACGAAGAGGACGAGGAAGGGGGCTATTCCTTCCGCGGGTTGACGCTCCAGGAGGACGTCGTGGACGCGCTCCGGTTCCTCCTGGGAACGATGGAGGAGTCGGCGGAGCCCGGTGTGCCCTTCGTGGAGATACAGGCCGTGGCCCGCCCCATCGACGAGGCGGTGGGCCAGCCGACGCCGCTCGACGGCCAGGCCTGGTACCTGTCTCCCGACGAGGTCCGGCGGGCCGCGGCAGGGCTGGCGAAGGTGAAGGCCACGGAGCTCGCCTCCCGGTTCGACGCGGAGGAGATGGAGGACTCCGGCCTCGCGAAGCTCGCCGAGGAGCTCGACCACCTGGAGCCCTGGACGGAGCAGGACCTTCCGTCGCTCCAGGCGTCCTACGCGGAGGTGGTGGAGTACTTCCAGCGGGCGGCCGAGCGACGTGAGGGCATGCTGGTGCTGCTGGAAGACGGCCCGGTCTCGGCGCTCGACCTGGCCATGGAGTAAGGCGGCCATGGTGTACCCGCAGGCGACGCCCCACTGGGAACTGTACGAGGTCCACCTCGACGAGGCGGAGTACCTCTGCGCCCAATGGGAGAACGCGCTCACGGCACCGGACCGGTACCTCGCCCAGGTGGCGCAGCGCGAGGCGCGGCTGCTGGCGCACGTGGACGCCTTGGCGCTCGGTGGAGGCGAGGTGTCCCGGCGCTACCTGCTCCCCGCCGTCGCGACCGAGGC
>JBKGHK010000412.1:0-9242 GCA_046520375.1 Pyxidicoccus sp. 3LFB2 | reverse complement strand
TCGGGACGCCCCGGCTGCGGGCGGCGTCGCGGCAAGGGGACCGGCATCCTGTCCCTGCGCCCGGGCATCCTCGGCGATGGCGGCCTGCAGCGCGGCACGCAGCGCCATGGCGGACGGGTAGCGGTCCTCGGGCAGCTTGGCCAGGGTGCGCAGGATGACGCGCTCCATGGCCGGGGACACTCCCGGGTGCACCGAGCGCGGCGGCGGCGGAGGCCGCGTCTGGTGGGCCACGAGCTGCGCGGCCAGCCCTTCGTCGTTGAAGGGCAGCCGCCCGGTGACGAGCTGGTAGGCGATGACGCCCACCGCGTACAGGTCCGCGCGCCCATCCAGGCGTCCGCCCACGGACTGCTCCGGCGCCATGTACTGCGGCGTGCCCACGATGATGCCCGCGTGCGTCTGCGGCACCGTCGCGTCCACCAGCTTGGCAATGCCGAAGTCGAGCACCTTCACGAAGGGCATGCCCCGCCCGCGCCGCACCAGGAAGATGTTGTCCGGCTTGAGGTCGCGGTGGACGATGCCCCGGGTGTGCGCCGCGTGGAGCGCGTCACACACCTGCGCCAGCACGGACACCACCGCCGCGGCCGGCAGCGGCGTGCCCACCCACGCGGACAGCGGCGCCCCATCCAGGTACTCCATGATGAGGTACGGGCGCGGTGGTGCGGCGTTCAGGTCAAAGATGCTGACGATGTTCTCGTGGCCGATGACATTGACGGCCCGCGCCTCCGCATGGAACCGCCGCACCAGCTCCGGGTACATGGCCAGGTGGTCATGCAGCACCTTCACCGCCACCCGGCTGCCAATCGAGACGTGCTCGCCCAGGTACACCGCCCCCATGCCGCCCCTTCCGAGACGGCGCACCAGGCGGAAGCTGCCGAACCGCTGGCCCACCAGCGGGTCTGCCTCCTCTGCTGGAGGAGCACACCTCTGCCGAGGCGCCCCCGCGCTTGCTTCGTCCGTGCGCACCAGCGTCGAACACGGCGCCTCCGCCCCATGCCACCGGCCGCACGCCACACACTCACCACCGTTGCTTACCTCGGCCATACCGCTCCCCCCGGCCTGCCTGCACAGCTTGGACACCGGGGAAGACATGCATCCACTGTCGGTACGGGCGGATGTCGCGTAGTACCGGGCTACCCGGCGCCGCGGTCGCAGGAGACGGTCATCCGGAGGACGCCCCGGGTGCCGAGAATCCATCACGCTGGTAAGAGTGCGCGCCCATGTCTGGAACCGCACGCCGCATCCCCATCGTCAACCTGTCCCATTACCGCACCGGCCCCCCGGGCGAGCGCGCCCGCTTCGTGCAGGTCTTCGGCGACGGCCTCAAGGAGTTCGGCTTCGTCACCGTCGAGGGCCACGGCGTCGACGACGGCCTCATCCGCCGCACCTACTCGGACGTGGAGCGCTTCTTCGGGCTCCCGGAGGCGGTGAAGGCCCGCTACGCGGAGGCGGAGCGCGGAGGGCAGCGCGGCTACATCGGTTACGGCCAGGAGCACGCGAAGAACCGCAAGGTGGGGGACCTGAAGGAGTTCTGGCACGTGGGCCGCGAGCTGCCGCCCGGTCACCGCTACCACGAGGTCTACGGCCCCAATGTCTGGCCGGAGGAGGTGCCCACGTTCCGTGAGCACACGCTGTCACTCTTCCGCGCGCTGGACGGCGCCGCCGGGGTGATGCTCCAGGCGCTGGCGGAGTACTTCGGCATCGCACGCGACACCTTCAGCGGCATGGCCACCGACGGCAACTCGGTGCTGCGGCTCATCCACTACCCGCCGCTGAAGGAGCGCTTCATCCCCGGCGGGGTGCGCGCCGCCGAGCACGAGGACATCAACCTCATCACCCTGCTCTGCGAGGGCACCGCGGGCGGTCTGGAGCTGCTCACGCGAGACGGTGAATGGCTGCCCGTGGACACGCTGCGCGGGCAGATTGTCGTGGACTCGGGCGACATGCTCAGCCGGGTAACGAACAACGTCATCCCCGCCACCACGCACCGGGTGGTGAACCCGCGCGGCACGGAGGAGGACACGGTGCGCTACTCCATGCCCTTCTTCGTGCACCCGTACGCGGACTGCGTGCTGCAGCCGCTGCCGTGCACGCAGACGGCGGACAACCCGGCGCGGCATGCGCCCATCACCGCGGACGCGTTCCTCAAGCAGCGCCTGCGGGAGAATGGCCTGCTGAAGTAGGTGCGGCTCAGGCGCTGCGCAGGGGCTTCGGCTCGGTACTGGCGGTCGCCGTCTGGCGCCCCACCCGTCCCCGCAGCCGCGAGAGCTGCTCCTGCATGGCGCCGAGCTGCTGCTCCAGGTCGGCGATGTCCTCGTCGAGCGTCCGCGCCGTACCAGCCGCCTCGGCGCGAGCCGCCTCCTGCTGCTGCGCCTCGTCGTGGGCCTCCTGCAGCGCGTTCATGATGACGCCGATGAACAGGTTCAGGATGATCATCGTGCCCAGCAGGATGAAGCTGCAGAAGAACACGACGGCGGCCACCGGCATCGCCGTGGACTGCGTGCACAGCGCGGGCGTGTCCGCGTAGCCGAACTGGGCGCACCCGTACATCTGCGTGTAGAGCAGCTCCGTCCAGCCCTCCAGCGTCACCACCCGGAAGAGCGTGAGCAGCGACAGCGCCAGGGTGCCGAAGTGGACGGGGTCATTGCCGGAGAAGAGGAAGGTGCCCGCCACGCCGTACACATAGAAGAGCAGGCCCAGCAGCATCGTCACGTAGGCCATGGACGGGATGCTCTTGAGCAGCGCGGACACCAGCAGCTGTAGCCGGGGCAGCACGTGCACCAGCCGGAGCACCCGCAACAGTCGCGCCAGCCGCAGCACCGTGACGTACTGGGCCCCCATCGGCAGGAAGCACGCGGCCACCACCAGGAAGTCGAAGACATTCCACGGGTCGCGGAAGTAGCGCCACGGCTGGCGCCCCTCGGCCCCCACCTTCACCGCGATTTCCAGGATGAAGATGCCCAGCACCACATGGTCCAGCGTCTTCAGCAGCGAGCCATGCTGTTGGACGATGGCGGGCGACGTCTCCACGCCGACGAGCACGCCGGCGAAGACGATGACCCCGATGATGAAGGAGCGGAAGGACGACGACTGGGACAGGTTCTGGAGGAGCGGCGTCATGGTGGCGCGGCCGCTTCTTAACCATGTTCCAGGGCTCCGCCACCAGCCCCCGCCAGGAGGCTCGACCCTGTCACGGGCCGGTGCCATCCTGGCGACACACCTCCGGACGCTTCCTTGGCCGCTCCCCTGCCCGCCTCCCACGTCGAGCTGTTCGCCGTCCAACCCCGCGTCGCGCTGGAGGACTACGCCTCACCGGGCGCCTTCGCCGCGCGCCACCGGGCCCTGGCGGCCCGCGTGGACGCCCTGCGCGCGAGGGACGCTTCCGGACAGCCCCTCTACCCCGCCCTCGCGGTGTGGCCGGAGATGGTGGGCTCGGCCCTGGGCCTGATGGGGCACCTGCCCCGGGTGCGCCGCTGCCGCACCACGAACAGCGCCATGACGCGGATGGCCCTGGCCGAGTGGCAGGCCATGTGGCGCACCTGGCGCCGCTACCGGCCTCCGACGATGGAGGAGTGCCTCTACGTCGCGGTGGCGCCCCGCGTGCACCGCGCCATGTGGGAGACCTTCTCCGGCATCGCCCGGGACTTCGGCCTGTGGGTGGTGGCGGGCAGCGCGCTGCTGCCGGCCAACCGCCTGGGGCCGGACACCCCGGAGTTCGAGCCGGATGGAGCGCGCACGTACAACGCCAGCTACACCTTCTCACCCGAGGGCCGCTGCGTGGCGGTGACGCGCAAGGTGAACCTCGTCCCCACGCAGGAGGACGTGCTGCACCTCAGCCCGGGACGCCCCGAGGACCTGCCCGTGCTGCAGACGCCCTTCGGCCGGCTGGGAACGCTCGTCTGCTACGACGGCTTCCGCGAGCCGCACACCGCGAAGGAGCCGTACTTCGTCCCCTGCGCGCAGTACCTGGACGCGCTCGGCGTGGACGTCATCGCCCAGCCCTCCGCCAACGCGTGGCCCTGGGATGCTCCGTGGGCTTTCAACGACACGGCCTCAGGAGAGTCCCAGCTCCGGCGCGAGCAGTGGTTCAACGAGGGGCTCTACACGCAGCTGCGCACCCTCACCCGGGTGCGCTACGCGGTGAATCCCCAGCTCGTGGGCGGCTTCTTCGAAAACGTCTTCGAGGCGCCCTCGCTCATCCTGGAGCGCCAGGGGCCGGGCGAGGTGCGAGTGCTCGCTCAGTCCGCGATGCCCCAGGGCGAGGACGTGCTCCACGTCACCTGCCCCTGCCCGTGAGCACCCCGGCGCGGGGCTAGCCGCCGAGCTTCTTCTTCAAGAGCTCGTTGACGAGGGTGGGGTTGCCCTTGCCCTTCATGGCCCGCATCACCTGGCCCACGAAGAAGCCGAACACCTGCGTCTTGCCGGCGCGGTACTTCTCCACCTCGCCCGCGTTCTTCGCGAGGATGTCGTCCACCACCGCCTCAATCGCGCCGGTGTCGCTCACCTGCGCGAGCCCCTTCTCCGCGATGATGTCCGCGGGCGCCTTGCCGGTGCGGAACATCTCCCCGAGCACGTCCTTGCCCGCATTGGCGGACACGGTGCCCTTGTCCACCGCGCCCAGTAGCTCGCCGAGCTGCGCCGGCGTGAAGCGCAGCGCGGACAGCGGCGTGCCCTCTTCCTTCAAGAGGCGCATCAGCTCGCCGAGGAACCAGTTGGAGAGCTTCTTCGCGTCCGAGTAGTGCGCCGCGCACGCCTCGAAGTAGTCCGCCAGCGGGCGCTCGGCGGTGAGGATGCGCGCGTCATACGCGGGCAGCCCGTACTGGCTGATGAAGCGGGTCAGCTTCGCGCGGGGCAGCTCCGGCAGCGCCCTGGCCGCCGCGTCGATGGCCGCGTCACTCACGTGCAGGGGCGGCAGGTCCGGCTCCGGGAAGTACCGGTAGTCGTGCGCCTCCTCCTTGCTGCGCATGGAGCGGGTGACGCCCTGGTTGACGTCCCACAGGCGCGTCTCCTGGCTCACCTTCCCGCCGGACTCGATGACGTCCACCTGCCGCGAAATCTCGTACTCCACCGCCTGCTTGAGGAAGCGGAACGAGTTGAGGTTCTTCAGCTCGCAGCGCTGGCCGTACGTGGACGAGCCCTTGGGCATCACCGACACGTTGGCGTCGCAGCGGAAGCTGCCCTCCTCCAGGTTGCCGTCGTTGACGCCCAGGTAGACGAGCACGTCACGCATCGCCTTGAGGTACTCCACCGCCTCGTCCGCGTCGCGCAGGTCCGGCTCGCTGACGATTTCCAGGAGCGGCACGCCCGCGCGGTTGAGGTCGACGAGGCTCTGCCCGCCGCCCGCGTCGTGCACGTTCTTCCCCGCGTCCTCCTCCATGTGGATGCGGCGGACGCGGATGACCTTCTCGCCCTGCGGCGTGTCGATGACGAGCCGCCCGTGCTCGCAGATGGGCAGGTCGTACTGCGTAATCTGGTAGCCCTTCGGCAGGTCCGGATAGAAGTAGTTCTTCCGGCTCCACACGCTCGTCTTCTTGACGGTGCACTCCAGCGCGAGGCCGGTGCGCACGGCGAACTCCACCACGCGCTGGTTGAGCACCGGCAGCACGCCCGGCATGCCCAGGCACACCGGACAGGTGTTGCGGTTGGGCTCGGCGCCGAACGCGGTGGAGCAGCCGCAGAAAATCTTCGACTGCGTGAGGAGCTGCGCGTGGACCTCGAGGCCGATGACAGGCTGGAAATCGCTCACGGGCATGGCGGTGTCACCGAGACGTACGCCGGGCTAGCCCTGCAGGGGCGCCGGGCGGCGGAAGAAGTCATGCTCGCGCTCGAAGGCGCGGGCGATGCGCAGCAGACGGGCCTCGTCGAACGGGCGCCCCAGTATCTGGAGCCCCACCGGCAGGCCCGCCTTCGTGAAGCCACAGGGCACCGACAGGCCGGGCAGGCCCGCCAGGTTGCACGGCAGCGTGAAGACGTCCATGAGGTACATGGACAGCGGGTCGTCCACCTTCTCGCCCAGCTTGAAGGCCGGCACCGGCGAGGTGGGCGACAGCACCGCGTCCACCTGCTGGAAGGCCTTCGTGAAGTCCTCGCGGATGAGGGTGCGGACCTTCTGCGCGCGCAGGTAGTAGGCGTCGTAGTAGCCGGCGGACAGCGCGTACGTGCCCAGCATGATGCGGCGCTTCACCTCCGGCCCGAAGCCCCGCTCACGCGTCAGGGCGTACAGCTCCTTGAGGCCGCGCGCGTCCTTGGCCCGCTGGCCGTAGCGGATGCCGTCATAGCGGGCCAGGTTGCTGGACGCCTCGGCCGGGGCGAGCAGGTAGTAGGTGGCCAGCGCGTACTTCGTGTGGGGCAGCGACACGTCCACCAGCGTCGCGCCCATCCGCTCGTACTCGCGCAGGGCCTCGCGCACGGACGCCTCCACCTCCGGGTCCATGCCCTCGATGAAGTACTCGCGCGGCACGCCCAGCTTCAGGCCGCGCACCCCGCCCTCCAGGTCCGCCGCGTAGTCCGGCGTCTCCACCGCCGCGGACGTGGCGTCCCGCGGGTCATGCCGGGCGATGAGCTGCAGCAGCGCCGCCGTGTCCGCCACCGTGCGCGTCATCGGGCCGGGCTGGTCCAGCGACGAGGCGAAGGCGATGACGCCGTAGCGCGACACCCGGCCGTAGGTGGGCTTGAGCCCCACGGTGTTGGTGAGGGCCGCGGGCTGGCGGATGGAGCCACCGGTGTCCGTGCCCAGCGCGCCGAACACCTCGCGCGCCGCCACCGCCGCGGCCGAGCCACCCGACGAGCCGCCCGGCGTGCGCGACAAGTCGTACGGGTTGTGGCTGGGGAAGTACGCGCTGGACTCGTTGGACGAGCCCATCGCGAACTCGTCCATGTTCAGCTTGCCCACCAGCGGCAGGCCCGCCTCCTTCAAGAGGCGCACCACCGTGGCGTCATAGGGCGGGACGAAGCCCTCCAGGATGCGCGAGCCGGCGGTGGTCTCCACGCCCTCGGTGAGGAAGATGTCCTTGAGCCCCAGCGGCACGCCGTCCAGGGCGCTGTCGGGGCTGCCGGCCTTGCGGCGCGCGTCGCTGGCGCGGGCGGCGGCCAGGGCGCCCTCTTCGTCCACGCGCAGGAAGGCGCGCACCTTCGGGTCCACCTGGCGGATGCGCTCCAGGCACGCGCGGGTGGCCTCCTCGGAGGAGACCGTCCGCTCGGCCAGCTTCGCCGCCAGCTCCAGCATGGTGAGGTCCGTGAGCTGCATGGCGTGAGGCTCCGGGGCTACTCGATGATTTTCGGCACGGCGAAGCTGGTACCCGACTTCGCCGGCGCGTTGGCCAGGGACTTCTCCGGCGGCAGCGACGGCCGCGTCGCGTCCTCGCGCAAGAGCGAGTCCGCGAGCGTGGCGTGGGAGGTGGGCTCCACCGCCTCCACGTCGAGCGACTGGAGCTGCGCCACCGCGTCCAGCACGGCGGACAGCTGCGTGGTGAAGCGCTGCTCCTCCTCCGGAGTCAGCGCCAGCCGCGCCAGCGTGGCCACGTGGCGCACCTGCTCGAGCGTGAGGGCCATGGCGTCGCCTCCCTGGACTACGACCTCTTGAAGAGGTTGAGGACGGCGCCCATCACCTTGCCGCTGCCCTCGTGCCCGTGCTGCTTGACGAGCTGCTCCAGCTCGCCCGCGTCCAGGAAGACGCCGTGGCAGTTGAAGCAGGTGTCGATTTCGACGTTGCCCTGCTTCAGCGTCTGCAGGTCCATGCCGCACTTGGGGCACTTCATGTAGTGCAGCTGTTTGAGCTCTTCGCGCTGCTTCTGCGCGGTCTCCGCGGCCTGCTGGAGGGCCAGCTTGCGCTTCTTCTCGATTTCCTCCCGGGCGAAGTACTCCTCCTCGGTGGAAGACGGCTTGTCGGTACGGGCGTCGGCCATGGGTGTTCCTCCGCGAATTCCAGCCACCCCGCGACACGGGCGCGGGGCGGCGTTGATGTCCGGCAACATACCCCCTCCGTGGAGGGGCGCAGCCGAAATGTAGGCGCCCTGTCGCATGGCTCGCGCTTCACTCGCGCTTCACTCGCGAGTCGCTCGGATGCCTGCTGGAAAATTGACCGGACCCCCTCCCTCCCTACACTCGCGGCGGGCATTGCTACAGCCCGCTACGCGGCTGAGACGCGCAGAGGGAAGAGGGTCATGACGGCGAAGAAGGGTCGGGCGGAGAAGGCAGTACTGTCCCGGCAGGAGATCGCGACGAAGCGCAGGGCGCTGGCGGACAAGCGCATGAAGGCCGGCTCGGGCGGAAGTGTCGCCGGGCGGGCCATCACCGGCGTCTTCATCCTCGCGGCATCCCTGCTGTCACTGCTGGCGGTCGCGACGTTTGATGTGAAGGACCGGGTCGGCCCGGGGTTCCGCAACGCGGTCGGCCCCATGGGCCACCTCATCGCGGAGTCCCTGCGCGGAATGCTCGGGGTGTGTGCCTACCTGATTCCAGCAGGTGGCATCTACACCGCCATGGTGCTCTTCGTGGGCAGCCGTGAGCGCAAGCGCGGGGCGCAGATTGTCGCCCTGGTGCTGCTGACCATCAGCGTGTCCGTGCTGGCACAGCTGATGTTCGCCGGGGACAAGGGCTGGGCGCACCCGCCGGGAGGCGCGCTGGGCGCCGGGCTGGGCGGCGTCATGGAGGGGCTGTTCTCCACCGTCGGCACCGTCATCCTCGTGACGGCCATCAGCGCCGCCGCGCTCATCGTCGGCACGCAGTACACCTTCCTCAAGCTGTGCTCGCTGGCCTGGGCCGGCATGTGCGTGCTGGGCAACCGCGTGCGCGAGTCCGCCCTCGTCTTCTGGGAGGCGCAGAAGGTCGCCTACAAGGAGCGCCAGGAGCGCGCCGCGCAGGAGAAGGAGGAGGAGGCCGCCTTCCTCGCGCAGCTCGAGGCGGATGAGGAGGAGCTCGCCGAGGCCGAGCGCCTGGCCGCGGAGGCCGAGGCCGCCGAGGCGGAGGCCATGGCCGAGGAGGCCGTGCGCCTGGCCAAGCAGAACGAGAAGGAGCAGGCCGCCGCCGCGAAGCAGGCCCAGAAGGAGGCCCGCGACAGGGAGAAGCTGGAGAAGCAGCTCGCGGCCCGCAACCCGACGCGCGAGGACGACTCGCTCCCGCCCGTCTCCCCCACCGCCATCACCGAGAAGCCGCCCACGCGCGCCGAGAAGCGCCTGGGGCCTGGCGCGGACCCTGCCTGGGCCGCGTCGTTCCTCGCTCCCGAGCCCCGCCCCGTGCCCGCTGGC
>JBKGHK010000411.1:0-9242 GCA_046520375.1 Pyxidicoccus sp. 3LFB2 | reverse complement strand
GTCGCCACGGCGCCGAGCAGCGCCGCGCCCCACCGCCGTGAGCCGCCCACGCCCATTCCTGGCGCCATCATGGTGCAGCTCCCAGGCGCCGCGAGCGGCCTGTGCCCACTGCGCCGGGCAGCACCACGCACCACCGGCCCGCCCTCACTCCTGAAGCCGTCACGATGCGACCTCCAGCCGCCGCGCGCGCCCCACGTCCACTCCCGAAGTCGTCACGGTGCAGCCCTCAGCCGACACGAGCGGCCCGAGTCCACTCCTGAATCCATCACGGTGCGGCCCCCGGACGCCGCGAGCAACCCACGCCCACTGCCGCAGTGCTCACGGTGCGGCCCCAGCCTCGGAGCCCGCGGGCAGTTGGAGCATCTGGATGGGCATCCCCGGAGGCGCCATCTCCTCGGGCACCACGCGGTTCTCCGGCAGCGGAATGGGCTCGCCACTCTCGTCCGTCGGCGCGTAGTCGGGATGGAACATCAGGATGGCGGACACGCGCTCGCCGTCGTCGGTGGACTGGTAGTGGCGCACGAAGCCGGGCGGCAACTCGAAGTCCTCGGGCACAACGATGCCGCGCTTCATCGGCTTGGTCCCCGGCCGGTAGAGCTGCGTCCCCGTGGGGCCGGTGTACGGTTGTTCCGGCTCAGAAGGGGGCACGGCGGGCTCCTCCACCACGGGGGCCGCCGCCGGCTGCGCGGGACGCGCGACGGGACGCGGCCTGGGAACGGGGGCCTGGGCCACCACCGGCGGCTCGACAGGAACGGGCACCTCGACGAGCGGCGCCTCCACCTCGACGTCCGAGGACAGCAGCCAGGCACTCAGCGCGACACACAGCACGGTGATGACGAGCGCACCGCCCACGAGCCACAGGCCCACGCCGCTGCTGGAGCGGGCGGGCGCGACATGCGTGACGCCATCCTTGTCGACGCGTCGTTCTGGAGCTGGATGCTGCGGCCTCATGCTCGCCCACGGACCTCCGGGCTGCGTATGCTACGGAGCGACTCCCGCCGAGGCAAACCGGCTGCCGGTCGCCCCCTAAATGAGCTCCCCGTCCCCCGTCCCCGCCGAGCCCCTGAAGTATCCCAGTGTCGCCAGCGTCCCCGCCGAGCCCTTCTCGGTGCACGCCTGGTCCCTGCCCCTGAGGGGACTCGCACTGGCGGCGCGACTCGTGGCGCTGGTCTGCCTGCCCCTCTTCAGCGGCTGGCTCGTCATGGACATCCTCTCGGCCGGCCTGCCGTCCGCGCTGCCGCTGTGGGGCCTGGGACTCGGGGTGTTGCTGCCGTGGGTCCTCGCCTCGGTGCTGCGGTGGAGCGCCCGCGCGACGGTGGAGGTGGAGGCCACCCAGCTGATGCTCTCGCTGCGCAGCGGCGCGCGGATGGAGCTGCCCTTTGACGCCCTGGAGTCCGTGCACCCCTGGAAGCTGCCGCTGCCGGGCCCGGGGCTCTCGCTGCGCCTGAAGTCGGGCCGCGCCTTCGCGTATGGCCTGGAGACCGAGGACGCGGAGCCGCTGCTCACCTCGCTCGCCCGGCACGCCCCGCTGGGAGAGGCGAAGTCCCATCCACTGGTGCGCTACGCTCAGGCGAGGCACGCGCTGTGGCGTCGGCGCTGGTACCACGTGGTGGGCAAGCACGTCGTGTTCCCGATGGTGCCCACGGCCATCATCTTCCAGCTGAACCAGCGCATCCGCTTCGGCGGTCCCTTCGGCGAGTACCAGTACTTCGGGCTCGCGGCGTACCTGCGCGCCTTCGCACGCGAGCTCCTGCAGGTCCTCCCCTTCTTCCTGCTGGCCGCGTGCGTCTTCCGCGTGCTGGTGGAAGCAGTGTCCCTGCTGGCTGCGTGGCTCATGCCGGCGCGGGCGCGGAGCGTGCGGCGCGGCGCCGAGTGGCTCGGCCGGCTCGCCTACTACGTGGGCCTGCTCGGGCTCCTCGCCGCGCGCCTGCTGGGCTGACCCTGGAAACGACAAGGCCCCCGACCCGTGTGGAGGTCGGAGGCCCTGGCACTGCGCTCACCCGCGGTGCGCGGGTGCGGGCATCACGGCGTGGCGGGATTGAACTTCGCGGACTCCCAGCCCATCTTGTCGTGGCCGTTCTTGTTCCACTCGGGGTTCTTGCCGGCGGGCACCTGCGCGTCGGTGAACTGCGGCGCGCCCGTGCCAGAGCCCGAGCCCGTCCAGAAGCTCACGCTGATGGTGGTGCCGAAGTAGGTCGGGTGCGTGTTGTCCGACTGGATGTAGTCGTAGCTGGTGCTCGAGTTGACGAAGTGCGTGTTCGCATCGCGCAGCGTGCCGCGCAGGGTGGAGCTGATGCGGGTGACGTACGCGTCCTCGGTCTCACCGGCGCGGTAGCGCAGGGCGTCCGAGTCCACCAGCCCGCCGCCGTTGGAGTCGTACTCCGCGCCCATCATCTCCGCGAACGAGTCCGCGCACTGGAAGCCGTAGCGCGCCGCCAGGTTGCAGGTCCGCCAGTTGCTGCGCGCCAGCAGCGGCAGGAACTTGGTCTGCTTGTTGATGCGCTGCCCGGTGGCCGAGTCCGTGCAGTTCGTCAGCACGTTGTCCGCGTTGAAGCCCGGGTAGTAGATGTTGGAGACGATCTTCACCTTGGCGGTGGTCGCGTACTGGTTGATGGTCTGCATCGCCCGCTCGGTGTACGTCGTGCAGGCGGCCAGCGCGCTCTCCAGGCCGGCGTAGTTGCAGGTCCCCGTCTGGTCCGTGAAGGCGCTGCGGGCCTGCAGGTAGTCGTTGCCGCACATCTCGAACATGACGGCGCGCGTGTTGGTCGCCTGCATGTACGAGCGCTCGGCGACAATCTTGTTGTTGTAGATGTCGTCCGCGCGCGCGCCCGACTTGGTGCGGCGGATGACCTCGATGTCCGTGTTCCACTTCTGAGCGAGGTACTCGCCCTGCACCACCGGCGCCGCGCGACGGCCGACGCTGCCAATGCCACCGTTGTAGCCGGCGTAGATGGAGTCGCCGTAGGCCACCACGCGATACTTCGTCGTGGACGTGGACCGGTCGATGGTCCACGAGGTGTTCTGGTTGATGGTGCTCGCCATCGCGCTACCGCCGACCGTGAAGGCCGCGCACATGGCAACGATGGACTGCCCGCTGAGACGGAAGGACATGCCCCGCTCCTTTTTTCTACCCGTGGGGGTTGTAGGGGGAGCGCGAAGCTACACGCGTTGATTCGCAAATCACACCGATTCCGGAATAACGCGTCATGTCAGAATTTACGGGTATAAACAGACCCTGCCATTTTGTCGCAGTGCGGTGTCATTTACCTGACGCGGAGCGGTGTTTGACGCGGTGTTTCAAGATGTTTCACCGGGCCCTGGAGTGCGCGGCGTGAGTCCTTCCCGAGGAGTCCGGGCATTGGCGCAGTGGCTGCTCCTGGGAGGGCTGGTGGGAGCGGTGTGCGGCGTGGCATCGGCGGTGTTCCTGTACCTGCTGGACGAGGCCACGCACTTCCGGGAGTCACACGAGGCGCTCGTCTACGCGCTGCCGCTGGCGGGCCTGGTGCTGGGCGCGGTGTACGGACGGTGGGGAGGGCCCATTCGTGGCGGCAACAACCTCGTCCTGGACGCGGTGCACGAGGGCGATGCGCAGGTGCCGCTGCGGATGGCGCCGATGGTGCTGGTGGGCACGGTGCTGACGCACCTGTTCGGAGGCAGCGCGGGCCGCGAGGGCACGGCGGTGCAGATGGGCGGCAGCCTCGCGGACGCGGTGGCGCGGCGGTTCCGCGTGGGCCCGGAGACACGGCGCGAGCTGCTGGCAGCGGGAATCGCGGGAGGTTTTGGCTCGGTGTTCGGGACGCCGGTGGCGGGGGCGGTGTTCGGGCTGGAAGTCGTGGTGGTGGGGCGGCTGGGCTACGAGGCGCTGCTGCCCGCGCTGGTGTCCGCGGTGGTGGGCGACCTGGTGACGCGGGGGCTGGGAATCGGGCACACGGTGTACCCGGTGCCGGGGGTGTTGCCTCTGACGGCGTGGGTGCTGGCGAAGTGGCTGGTGTTCGCGGTGGCGGTGGCCGCGGTGGCGGTGGTGTTCGTGGAGTTCACGCACCGGCTGAAGACGGTGTCGGAGCAGCGGGTGCCATGGCTGCCGCTGCGGATGGCCTTGGGCGGAGTGGCGGTGGTGGGGCTGTGGAAGCTGTCGGGGACGAGCGAGTACCTCGGCCTCGGGGTGCCGGGGATTCTGCGAGCCTTCGAGGACCCGGCGCTGCCGGTGTCAGCGTTTGCGTGGAAGCTGCTGTTCACAGCGGTGACGCTGGGAGCGGGGTTCCTCGGTGGCGAGGTGACGCCGCTGTTCTTCATCGGTGCGGCGCTGGGGAATGTGCTGGCGAGGTTGCTCGGGTTGCCGGTGGACCTGGGCGCGGCGGTGGGGCTGGCGGCGCTGTTCGCGGCGGCGGCGAACACACCGCTCGCACTGTCCATCATGGCGGTGGAACTGCTGGGAGCGAGCGTGCTGCCCCACGTGGCGATTGTGTCCACGGTGGCGTACCTGCTCACCGGGCACCGGGGCATCTACCCGGCGCAGCGCATTGCGAGGCTGAAGCACGGCGGCCCGCTGTTGCGCAGGTTGGTGCCGCTGCGCGAGCTACGCGGGGAGGACACAGTGCCCCCCGGACCACGAGGGCCCGGGGAGCGGAGCGGAGGCTGAGGGCTACGGCTGCGGGTAGTGGTAGACGCGACCGTTGTCGCCGACCACCCAGAAGTCGCCCACCGACGTCATGGCGATGTCGTAGAGCGGCACGTCCGGGTCGGTCGGAGGCGGAGGCGAGCCCGCTTGCAAGAGGCGCGGGGCACGGGCCCAGCCATACTGCGTCAACCGGCGCAGCTTGCCGGGGCTGCCCTTGTCCACGATGTACGCGACATTGAGGCCCGGCGGCATGACCACGCTGGAGAAGCTGGGCGTCGCCCCACCCGGCAAGGCCTCGGCCAACGACCAGCCTGTCCCTCCATTCCACCGCCACGCCGCGCCGCCATCCCCCACCGCGCAGGCCAAGCTGGCGCCGCCCATCCACACGGCATTCATGCCGCCGTTGACTGAACTGCTGAGCGTATGTGGGGTCGGCGTGCCCAGATTCCCGTTGAGATACGAAGTGACGAACTGACTTCCAGGAGTCCCGCTCGTCCTGACGGCCACGAGGAGCCGATTCGCGTCCAGAGCGTGAATGTCATTGAAGATCAGGGGATTGGCATTGTGCCGCTCGACGGGAGCGCTACCTGGGACCCAGGTAACCAGCCGCCCACCCGCTTTGACGATGTAGAGCGTGGTCACGCCGCCCGACTCGAAGCCCACCATGCCTGTCGCATCGTCGCTGCCAGGAATATCGTCCTGATTGGTGCAGGCACTCCCCGTGTGCTCAGACACGCGCCCGCCTTCACCCGCCAGGAACACGTGGCCGTCTGAAGGCCTCACCCACGCGGCATACCAGTCATGTTCGCCGCAGTTGGTGGTATTGGCCGGGCTGTCACCATAGCTGTGGCTGACGAAGGCAGCGTTGGGCGCGTTTCGCACGACCAGCTTGCCGGCCAGACCTGCAATCCACACAGGGTACCCGTCGTTCGGATCCACCGCCACCGTCCTCCAGTCATGGCCGTCGTTGCCCAGTCTGGAGTCAAAGACCTGCAGGAAGACGCCTCCGCAATTCAGCCCTTCGTCCGTCTGCCCGTTGCAGTTGTTGTCCAAGCCATCGCAGATCTCCGTCACGCCCTGCTTCGTGCCCGGGTCTACGTCATCGCAGTCCGTGGCATTCAACACCTTGCCCATGGGGATGGGGTCACCGGCGCAGACCTTCTGCGCGGTAGACCCCTCGGCCCCCTGGGAGTCCACGTCCACGTCCGCATAGTACAGCGTCGGCGGTAGTGCATTGCAGGCCGTTCGGGTGTCATTCGCCGGGTCGCAGATGTAGACGCCGCCGCAGACGTCGTTGGCGCAGTTGCCATTCTTGGGCTGGGCTCCGGTCAGGAAGGTCTCATCCGCGCCGTTCGCGCAGTTGTCGTCCCGGTCATTGCACTTCTCCGCCGCGCCAGGATTGACGTCCGCCTTGTCGTCGTCACAGTCGAAGTTGTTGCCGGTGACGCGCACATGCCCGGCAACCTGGGGCTCGCAGCTCAGCGTGCGCTTGCTCTGCGCTCCGTAGCTGTCGCCATCTCCGTCGCCGTACCACTCCTTTTCGAAGCCCTCGTCCGTGTCCCCGTCGCAGTCGTCGTCGAAGTTGTTGCACTGCTCCTGCTTGTTCGGCGTCCGCGCGGCATTCGTATCGTCGCAGTCTCCACTGAGGGCCACGTGATTCGGAGGCGCCACGCACGCCGGGACCGGAGCCCCTGCCCCTACGCCGTCACCGTCCGCATCGGCGAAGTACTCCGTCCGAGGCAGCCCGGTGTCGATGCCGTCCTTGCAGTCGTTGTCCAGGCCATCGCAGGTCTCCACCGGACCATTGGGCCGCGCGTTGCCGCTCGCGTCGTTGCAGTCCGTGCCGCCGTTCACCGTGGGCACGTAACCGTCGCCGTCCACATCGGGCGTCGCCAGCTCCAGCTTCGCCGTCTTGCCCTCCTGGAACCCGGCCCCGCTCAGGTCCAGCTCCGCCGCGGCATCGTCCACCTGCGGTCCTTCGCAGGTCTGCTCATGCGCGGTCACGAGGAACTGGACCTTCTCCGGCCAGCCCTCCTTGCGGAGGACGGCGACCCTCAGCGGCGGGCCCTTGCTCAGGTCGGTAATCGGTTCCTTGGCCAGCTCCACACCCGCCGCATCCAGGGACCGCACGACAAAGCAGCCCGTCTTGAAGCTGGCGGTGTAGTCGACCTCGACTCGGACTCCGGCCTGCTCTTCTTTGCTACAGGCCAGGAACAGCACGCACAGGGCAGAAATGGCGACGTGACGCATGGCGCGGACTCTACCGCAGGCCCCTGTCCGAAGCCTGCTTGTCCGCCCTCCCCGTAGCGCCCCCATCTGCCGTCCTGCCGACATCTCACAATCTCACAGCCCGGGTGAAAGGAGCAGGCGTCCTCCCCACCCGGGCTGCCGGGAAATCCCGGGACTTGAGTGGCCGAAGCCCCAGTCCCGGGGTCCGCGCCGCCGCTCCGTCACTTACAGGTGAACGACCACCGGCACGTGCCGGATTGGCACTCGCGGTCCGCGGAGCACGCCGCCCCGCGGCCCTTCTTGTTCTGGCACTTGCCCGAGTTCAGCCCCCAGCCACAGTACTGCCCGCCGCCGCAGTGCGAGTCGCTGTCACACAGGCAGCTGCCCGTGGGATTCACATAGCAGTCCGCACTGCACCGGTCCGTGGTGCACTCGTTGTCGGACTTGCACGTCTGCCCATAGGCCTTGGACCTCGGCGTGTAGCACCAGCCCACCGCGTCCGCGCAGCCGCCGCACTCACCGGACTGGCACTGCCCATCCCGGCTGCACGACACGTGGTCCGCCTTCTTCGCCACGCAGTCGTTGTCCCCCGGGTTGCCCGGAATCTCGTCCTGGCAGTACGCCGCCTGGCCGCAGTCCCCGTCGTCGTTGCACACGCAGCGCCCGTCGAACGTGCTGCACAGCACCGAGGTGCACTGGTCGCTGATGCACTCGGCGTCGAAGCGGCAGCCCTGGTTCAGCACCTTGCTGTCCGGCGCGTAGTGCGCACCGCACACCGTGGGGTACGCCGCCTCGCGGTCCTCCGGCTTCACCCACGGCGCCACGCCGCTGGTGTCGATGTCCAGCGCCGCGTCCACCATGCCGCCGCGCGGCCCCGACGCCCGCTCCCACATCCGGATGAACGTCTCCGCCGAGCTCTCCAGCGGCGCCGTGTTCGCCCCCAGGTTGCGCACGTCCCGCAGCAAGTCCGGCAGCAGGCCCACGTGCGCCAGCCCCTGCTCGTCGAACGCCGTGCCCAGCCGTCCCGGGCCGGACAGCTCCTGCTCCCGCGCCTGCGCATCCGCCTCCGCCTGGAAGCCCGCCGAGCACGCGCCATTGGGCCCGAAGCGCGGTCGCGTCTGCTGGATGAAGCCATTCAGGTCCGCGCCAAAGGCCATGGGCACCTTGAGCCCCTGGCGCCCGTACTCGTACGCCTGCGCGAAGGAGCGGCTGGAGCCCTGGCAGTTGTTGGCGATGCCGGACTTCGTATACGTGCGCGTCTCGTCGTGCGCGGTGCGCAGGCCGAACATGCCGCCCGTGCGCCGCAGCATCTGCGCCACCCATGCGGGCGTCGTCTTCTCGTCGTCCGCCAGCTTGCCGTTCATCACCTCGCGGAAGTGGCCGTGGCTCACGTAGAGCGGGTAGTACTGGTTCTGCTCGGCCACCGCGTACGCGTCACGGATGCCCTTCTCGGACAGGTGCGCCAGGTCGATGAGCATCCCCTTGTTCATCATCGCCTGAAGGAGCTGCTGGCCCTCGGCGGTGAGGCCGCGCACGTTGCGGCACTGCGAGTCCACGTCGAAGCCCAGGGTGAGCCCGCCCACGGTGAGCCCACAGTCCGAGTCGATGTGACAGTTCTCCAGGAACTGCGCCGCCTGGAAGATGGCGTTGTGCAGCGCCGCGCCGCCGAAGCGGTTGTCCAGCTGGTGCACCGGCTGGAGCGAGCGCACGCCCAGCGCGTGGAAGCGGTTCAGCTCGGCCTGCCAGTCGGCGGCGCCGAACAGGCGGCTCGTCTCAATCGAGAGCACCATCGCCAGCTTGCCCTCGGAGATGATGCGCCGCGCGTCCGCGGGCGTCAGCGCCAGGTCCACCCAGTCGCGAGAAGCGGCGAAGTCGCGCGCCTTCTGGAGCTGCACCTCCACGTCCACCATCTCGTCGCACGGGCGCGTGCGGTTCTGCGGAGGCAGCGCCTCGCAGAGGAACTTGTTGCTCACCGCCGACACCACCACCAGCGACATTCCGCCCTGGTGCGCCTGCCGCATCCAACCCTCCCACGACTGCTGGTGCGCAATCGTGTCCCAGCGCGGCCACTGCGTATTCGGGTTGCGCCGCCCGTCGTGCAGGCCGGTGTCGCCCTGCGTGCCCTCAATCTTCCCGATGAACTCCGAGCCCACCGCGCCGCCAATGCCGAACAGGCCCGCGAGGAGCGGCACTCCGCGCAGGTCCACGCTGCTGGAGTTGGGGCACAGGTTGAGCAGCCCGCTCATGTCCATCCGGATGCGGGCGTGGTCGCTCTCCGGCCACCCGCCGTCACACCGGGACAGCGCGTCCGTGACGGTGCCGTGGAACCAGCCGCCGCCGAAGGCCTCCTCCGCGAACATGTGGTGGTGCAGCTCCGCGAAGCCCGGCACCGCCA
>JBKGHK010000410.1:0-9243 GCA_046520375.1 Pyxidicoccus sp. 3LFB2 | reverse complement strand
CCGGGCCTTCTCGCGCGAGGCCTTGTCCGCGGCCACCGACACCACCGCGCCGCCCTTGGGCATGGCCATGCCCAGCTGCTCGCGCGCCACGCGCTCCAGCCGCGCCGGGGCCTTGAGGGTGGCCAGCTCCAGCTTCAGCCGGTCGTTCTCCCGGGTGAGGGTGCGGCTCTCCGCCTCCGCCCGCGACAGGCGGTAGCCCATGTCCACCACCAGCACGCGGCTGGTGACATGGAGGATGCCCACCCCGGTGAAGAGGGCGAAGAGGAGCACGGCCGGCAAGAGGTGCAGCAGCACGCCCGTCACGGAGACCGAGCCACGCATCGAAGAGGAAATCCTGGACGTCGACTTGCTCATCGGAGTTTCTCCACCACGCGCAGGTGCGCGCTGCGAGAGCGGGGGTTGGCCTCCACCTCTTCGTCCGAGGCGGCCACGGCCTTGCGCGTCACCAGGGCGAATGCGCCCGACCAGCCACAGGCGCAGACGGGCAGGCCGGGCGGGCAGGTGCAGCGGCCCACCAGGTCTTTGAACGCCTCCTTCACCTTCCGGTCCTCCAGGGAGTGGAAGGCGATGATGGCGGCGCGGCCCCCCACCTTGAGGAGCCCGGGGATGGCGGCGAGCAGCGCGTCCAGCGCCTCCAGCTCCCCGTTGACGGCCATGCGCAGCGCCTGGAAGGTGCGGGTGGCCACGTGGATGCGGTTGGGCCACGCCTTGCGCGGCACCGCCCGCTTCACGGCCTCGGCGGCCTCCAGCGTGCGCGTGGGCAGCGAGCGCTTCAGCTCGCGGGCGATGGGGCGCGCGAAGGGCTCCTCGCCGTACTCCTTGAGGATGTGGGCCAGCTCCCGCTCATCCATGGAGGCGATGAGCTCCGCGGCGGTGGGGCCGGTGTCGCCCATGCGCATGTCCAGCGGGCCCTCCTTCATGAAGGAGAAGCCGCGCTCGGCCACGTCCAGCTGAGGGGAGGAGACGCCCAGGTCCACCAGCACGCCGTCCACGGGGAGCACGTCCGAGGCCACGCGGGGCAGATCCGCGAAGTTGCCCTGGCGCGGCTGGAAGCGCGGGTTGTGGCCCACGCGCGAGGAGGCCGCGGCGAGCGCCACCGGGTCGCGGTCCACGCCCACCACGGTCGCGCCCCGGGCCAGGAGCGCCTCCGTGTGGCCACCGCCGCCCAGGGTGCCGTCGATGATCACCTTCCCCACTCCTGGTTGGAGCAAGTCCACTGCTTCCCGCAGGAGGACCGTCTGGTGCTGGAAGTCCGAGGCCTCCACGGGCCGTCAGACGAACGGAGCGCGCGCGAGCGCGAAGGCCGCCCGGGCGTCGTTCATGTGCGGGTAGACTTCGAAGGCGTCGTGCGCGCCGGCCGCGCGGAAGATGGCGGCCAGGTACGGCGACAGGCCGGACAGCTTCAAGTCCCCGCCGGCGCGGCGGAAGGCCTCGGCACGGGCCATGAGCGGCTTGACGCCCCGGTAGTTCAGGTGCCCCACATCACCGAAGTCCAGCACCACCTGGCGCATGCCCCGGTGGAGCTTCTGGGTGAGCTCGTCACAGAGCTGAAGCAGGTCCTGCTCGCTCAGCTCGCCCTCGAGCATGAGCGTCTCCACGCGCCCGGTGGCCACCGCCGCGCCCGCCCCTCGCCGCACCTCCAGAACCTGGTTCATACGCTTGCCACCCTCCCGGGACTCCTGCGTCCTGTCGACTTTCCGGCTACTGCTGGCGCAGCTCCGACAGCACCTTCATCACATCCGCGGAGGTCGCCTCCTGGCGGGCCTCCTCCTGCGCCTTCGCCCAGCCCTCGCGACTCCACAGCTCGATGACCTTCACCATCCCCGCCCAGACGACGTCCTTCTCCAGCGCGGCGTAGGAGCGCAGCGATGGGGGGATGAGCAGGCGCCCCAGCTTGTCCAGCGGGCACTCCTGCGCGCTGGCCACGTACAGGCGCATCAGCGTCTTCACCCCCGGCTCCATCGGGTTGCGCCGGGCCAGGGAAGCCTCCAGCGCCTCCCACTCCCGCACCGGGTAGGCGTGGAGGCACCTGTCGAGGGCGGTGGTGATGATGAGCCGCTCGTCATAGGCGCCCACCAGCGTCTCCCGGAGCTTCGCCGGGAGGCTCGTCCGCCCCTTCGCGTCGATCTGGTGCTCATAGACGCCTCGGAACACGCGGGACGATCCACCTTTTCAACCCGCTACGGGATTGGCCTCCACTCCTTGCCACTTCTTGCCACTACCGGCGGCATACATACGCGTCCCCCTGGGGGGGGTCAAGAAACCGCAACAGGTCGAAACAGCCGTTCGTTGGCGCCCGACACCCCAAAGGATGTCCACACCTGGAAGGTCCGGTGGTTGCCGCGCCGCGCCGCCCTACCCAGGGAGATGGGGTAAACTTGAGTTCCACCCGGACCCAGGCGCAGAGTGCCGGTTGCGTGAATACGAATGTGCGACTGAAGGTGGCCTATAAGTCCCCGCAGTCCTTGGTGGGGGAGTACACGCGCAGCATCGGGCAGGGGGGCGTCACGCTGGAGACGCGCCGCAGCCTTCCGCTGGGTACTCGCTTCACCTTCGAGCTGCACGCGGGGGGCGTGCCAAGGCCCGTGGAAGTGCTCGGCGAGGTGGTGCAGGTGGAGCCGCGCGAGGCGCAGCGCTACCTGCTCACCGTGCGCTATGGCGTGGGCCAGGACCGCACCGCGCTGGACGCCATGCTCCAGCGCATCTTCTCCACCCAGGAGCAGGAGGGGCTGCGCCGCTTCCCGCGCCTGCCGCTGCACCTGCGCGCGGTGGAGGCGGCGCCCATGTCCCCCATCTTCCTGGTGCGCGACATCTCCCGGGGCGGCGTGGGGCTGGAGGTGCAGGCCCCGGCCCTGCCCCGCAAGGTGCAGGTGGGCACGCCCTTCCTCCTGGAGATGGACCTCCAGGGCGGGCCGCTGATGCTGCACGGCGAGGTGGTGTGGACCTCGTCGGTGCCCAAGAAGCACTCGGAGACGGTGACGCCGGGCTTCGGCGCCACCTTCGGGCGGCTCCGTCCGGAGATGCAGCAGCGGCTGGAGGCGCTGCTGGCCCTGGCGTCGCTGCCCCCCGCGCCGTGGAAGGCGCGGGTGAGCTTCGGCATGGACGCGGTGACGCGGATGCCGTGAGGGCCCGAGGGCTCCGCTCTTCCGGAGCCCCCTGCCCTCCCGCCGCTACTCCGCGCTGAGCGGGTAGCGCCCGCGGACTCCAGCGCCGCCACCACCGTCTCGCGCAGCTCCGCGGGGTTGTACGGGGTGAAGACGTCGAGCGTGGCCAGGCGCTTCAGCTCCTGCTCCAGCGCGTCGCCCTGGAGCGTGGCGCACAGCGCGCGGCGCGTCCGGTCGAAGGCGCGGGGCACGGCGTCGAGCGCGTACAGCCGCGTCATGGCCACGCGCACCGGGTCCAGCTTGCCCTCGCTCGCGGCCTGGCGCGTGCGCGTCACCATGGAGTCCAGCGCGAAGGCGTCCATCACCACGTCCGAGAGCGCGGCGAGCACCTCCTGGTGCTTCTCCAGGTCCGTGCCGAACGTCTCCGCGGCGATGCGCAGGCCGTGCAGCGCCAGGTGCTTGGCGGACTCGGCGGCCACCTCCTGCGGGGCCAGCGCGTCCTCGTTGCGCGCGCGGGGCCGCTCGCCCCGGGCCAGCTCCTCGGCCACGTTGCCGGCCATGGCGAACAGGGGCAGGTCGCCCTTCACCGCGCGCTTGAGCAGCATGCCGGCGATGAGCATGCGGTTGATTTCGTTGGTGCCCTCGAAGATGCGGTTGATGCGCGCGTCGCGGTACGCGCGCTCCACCGGGTACTCCTCGATGTAGCCGGCGCCGCCGTGGAGCTGCACGGCGTCGTCCACGAGGCTGCCGAGCGACTCGGAGCCGTGCACCTTCATGATGGAGGACTCGATGGCGTACTCCTCCACGGCGGCGAGCAGGCGCGACTCGTAGTCCGGGGCCGTCTTGTCATGCCCGGCGAGGCGCGCGTCCACGAGGCCCGCGGTGCGGTACGTCATGCTCTCCACCGCGTGGATGAGCGCGGCCATGCGGGCCAGCTTCTCGCGCGACAGGGGGAACTGGACGATGGGGGTGCCGAACTGCTTGCGCTCCTGGGTGAAGCGCAGCGCGCTCTGGAGCTGGAGCTTCATGCCCCCCAGCACGCCCGCGCCCAGCTTGAGGCGGCCGTAGTTGAGGATGTTGAAGGCAATCTTGTGGCCCTTGCCGATGTCGCCGAGCTGGTTCTCCACCGGCACGCGCGCGTCCTCGAAGTAGAGGGGACACGTGGACGAGCCGCGGATGCCCATCTTGTGCTCCTCCGGGCCCACGGTGAGGCCGGGGGTGTCCTTCTCCACGATGAAGCCGGTGAACTTGTCACCGTCCACCTTGGCGAAGACGACGAACACGTCCGCGAAGGCCGCGTTGGTGATGTAGAGCTTGGAGCCGTTGAGAATCCAGTGCTTGCCGTCCGGCGAGCGCACCGCCTTCGTCTTCGCGCCCAGCGCGTCGCTGCCGCTGCCCTGCTCCGTGAGGGCGTAGGCGGCCACCCACTCGCCGGTGGCGAGCTTGGGGAGGTACTTCTGCTTCTGGGCCGCGTTGCCGAACCAGACGATGGGCAGCGTGCCGATGCCCGTGTGGGCGCCGAACGTCACGGACCAGGAGCCGTTGAGGCTCATCGCCTCGGCGAGCAGCAGGGACGTCGTCTTGTCCAGGCCGGTGCCGCCATAGGCCTCGGGGATGTCCACGCTCAGCAGGCCCAGCTCACCGGCCTGGGACAGGAGTTGGCGCAGGAACGCGTTGTCCTTGGCTTCGATTCGCTCGGCGTTGGGGAGCACCTGCTCGCGGGAGAACTGGAGCGCCGTCTTGAAGAAGAGGCGCTGGTCCTCGGCGAAGGCCTCGGGGGTGACGATGCGGGTGGCGCCCACCTCCTGGAAGAGGAACGCGCCGCCAGCGGGAATCTCCTTCGAATGGGCGGGCTCGAGTACGGCGACCATCAACGACCTCCAGGTCCGCGGAGGGAGCGTCCCTCCGCCAGGCGGGCAAGCTCCCGCCGGGGGCAATCTAGGGTGCGGCGCAGCAGGGAGGTAGTAGCAACCGCGACCGCCGACTTCATTCGAATGCCGGGGCTCAGTCCAGGAAGCGGCGCTCCCAGCGGCGCATGTCCTCTGGCGTCATCCGGCCGAGCAGCCTGCTGTTCCGGTAGAGGTGGGGCTCGAGGAGCCGTGCGAGCGCACGGTGCATGGGGAGCGTCTCGCCCGCATCCACGTCACCGGGGTTGGGCGCGTCGCCCAGGGTGACGAGGGCACGGTCTCCGCTGAGTTCCTGGATGGAGATGCCGGGCAGGGTCAGGTGCTCGCGCAGGCCGGAGATGCCTCCGAGCTTCCCGAGCACGGGGGGGCCGAGGAAGTTCATCCAGTGGACGCCGTCGACGTTCGCGGCCACGCCGATGTCCGGGCCTTCCCAGGTCAGGTGGATGCCGGGGTAGCGCGTGCTCACGCGTTCCCCGGCGTCGTCCTCCATACCGCCCTCGACCCAAGCCAGGCTCACGTAGCCAGAGGCGAACGGAAGAGCCTCCGCCATGGCGAGGGCCCATTGGTGGACGCACTTCGGTCCTCGCTCTTCCAGGTACTCCGTAGGCACGCGAATGAATAGCGCGCTCACATCCCGCTCTCGCCCTGGCCACGGCAAGGGGTAACAGCGCAGTCCTCTGTAATCCACGTAGGTCCTGCCAACGCCTGCGGCCCCTCCCGCAAGCTGGATGATGACAGAGCCCTCCGGAGCAAGGAGTTCCTGACGAATGACTTCCCACTCAGGGTCATTGAGTGGATGGGCCTGCCCCTCGCTGTCGAAACGCCACTCAAGCTGATAGGGGCGCACTTGTTCTCGAAGGAGTACCAGCGCCCGCATGACGGCCTCCGCGATGGGCCCATGGGCCTGTTGAAAGTAGAAGCACATGACCACCGCATCACTCGCGACCTGAAAGCCCTCGCGATTCGCGTATCGAAGTCTCGGGTAATGCACCGGTGCACTCCTGGCCTAGCGAGGTTTGAATCCTTCTCGAGGGGACACGAGCCTGGGCGCCACATGGAGAGCCTCGCGGTACAGCGTCTCCTGGGTATAGGTCTCCCACCGCCCGCTCCTGTAGAAGTCCCAGCGAGCCTCATTGCTCTCCGGGCAGGGGAACTTCATGTCGTACACGCGGATGATGACGCCATTCTCATCCATGATGACGAGGTCCGGAACGATGCTGCCCTCCAGCCCCTGCCGTGACACCCTCTGCTCCACCTCCGGAGCAAGGAACTCCCATTTCCCCGTCCGGTCGTCGAGCCGGAATCGCGCCTGGAACAGGTAGCGTTCCGGCATCAGCTTCTTCAGTTCAGCCGCCAGGCACCGCTGAGCTTCATCATGTTTGCGCAGTCCCAGGTACATGGCCCACGTCTGCCCCGCCCGCTTGCTCTCCGTGCATTGCTCCCGGCTCGGGTTCTCGCCGTCGAAGTAGTGGTCGTTGACCTCCCGCTCGGCCCTTCGCACGCACTTCAAGATGGCCTCTTCGACCTCCGCGAGCAGGTCCGTGGCCAGCTCCACGCCCCGGCGCTCCGCGGAGTTGATGACCGGCTGCAGCGCGACGGCCACAGCCGTGCCACCCACCGCGGCTCGCGCCACATTGCGCTTCACAGCATTCGACACACCGGATTCGCCAGGGCTCGGCGTCCCCGTGCACTTCTCCCACTGCCCCGGACTCTTCTTGAGGCAGCACTCCACCGTGAGGTCCCGAGGGCCACACTGGAGGTCCGCCTCATCCAGCGCGGACTCCGCCAGACACCCACCCTGGAGCCCAACCAGGAGCAGCAACCACCGCGTGGCCACATGTCTCGCGCCTGGGTTCACCGGGTTGAGGGTAGCATCGCGGCGTGAAGCGCCCGGGCCCGACGAAGCCCTCGTCCACATCACTTGAATCGCGAGAGCGATGAGGCCCCCGTGAGCAACGACCCCATCCGCAACGAACCGGGGACGCCGGAGGTTGAGCCCACATCAGGCCCGCGGCGACATCGGACCCGCCGCCAGCTCCTGCTCTGGGGCCTGGGGCTCACTCCCATCCTTGCTGGTGGTGGCCTCGCCGCCTTCCGGTGGAAGCGCAAGGCGGAGGACGAGGCCCGGGCCGCGCCACTCACCCAGGCCGCGGCCTACTCCCTGTTCGCGAACCATCCCGAAGCGGGGAAGCACATCGAGAAGGCCCTGCGCGCGTCGAGCACCTACGCGCCGGCCCTCCTGCTGCGCGCCTGTGCCGCATTGGAAGCCGGCGACGGAGCCGCGGCGCGAAGCACCCTCGCGCATCCCTCCCTGCGCGACACTCCCGAGGCGAAGCTGCTGTTCGAGTTCTCCGCGCGCCGCCCGGGCTCGCCGGACTGGCGGCATGCCTTCTTCGACACCTGGAAGGCGCTCGGGCATCCCGACTTCGGCAAGAGCGCCCTGCTCCCCAGCCCGCTGGAGGCGGACCTCCTGCTCGCCGAGCCGGAAGCAAGCTACGCGCAGGCCGACGAAGCCCAGCGCTTTGCCCTGGCGGTGCTCGCGCTGGACCTCTGCGAGGGCAGGTGCGTCTTCGACATCGAGGAGCAGTTCATGAAGACCTCCTCGGTGCCCTTGCTCGTGAGCCTTCACGAGCAACTCGACGGCAGGGCGAGCCCGAACCGGCGGGAGCTCCTGCTTCCGCCCGTGCTCGACCGGCTCCGGGAGCTCGCCGGCCCCTCGCCGCGGAGCCTCCAGCTCGCGCTGTTGCTCTTCTTTCAAACGCTGGATGAGCGGCCCGCCTCGGCCCTCTTCAACCGAGGCGACCTGGCGTCGCTCGAGAAGCTCCTCTCGATTCCGGAGTGGAAGCCGGTCTCCAACGCGCAGCACTTCCAACAGATGCGTGCACGCTTCGATGGCCTGATTGCCGCCCCCGGTCACCATGCGTGGCGGATGGTCCTCCTGGCACAGGGGCCGTCACTGGGCTTGACGCTCCTGGCACGCGCGCAGGCCAGCAAGGACCAACTCACCGATGATGAGCAGCGGTGGATGGGACGGCTGCTCTGGGAGTTCGGCGCGCGCATCCGAAAGGAGCGCTCCCACCTGGAGTTGGACCTGGGCATCCGGCTCCAGATGGCCGGCTCCGAGCTGTCGAGGTACGTCCCGGACAAGGAGGAGTCCGTCGACCACTGGGTGGAGCTGGGCTTCTGGGAGAAGGCCGTGGAGCGCGCGGGCTGCTACCGCTGGCCTCTTCCCTCGTTGCAGGAGGAGTTCTACGCCGCCAGGGCCCGCAATGAAGAGGCGTGGATGACGGCCTTCGCGGGCGTCGGCACGCTGCCCTGACGCAAACGCGCCTCAGCCGCCGTCCTTCACCCCGCGCGGTGTGGGGAAGATGAGGCACAGCGTGTCGAAGAGCGGCTCGCCGGGCGCGGTGTACGCGGCGCCGAGCGCCCTCGCGGCTTGCGCCACCTCGGTGCCGAACGAGGGCACGAGGCAGATGTCCTCGGACGTCTTGAAGCGCCCCTTGAGCAGGCCGAGCCCCCGTCGCAGCGTGGCGAGGTCCTGCCGTCCGCCCCGCACCGGCACCGAGGGGCCATTCGCGTCGGGGCCGGGCAGCTTGCCGACGCTGGTGGTCAGCTCGAAGCCATCCGCGCGCTGGATGATGCGCAGCTTCCCGGGCGCCACCTCGGCGAGCCATTCGCGGAAGCCCTCCTCGTCGCGCAGCGCCAGCGCGTAGGCCACCGGCGCCTCCGGGTGCTTCAGCCACACCGCCTTCGCGGAGTCCCGCAGCACCACCAGCAACTCGGACGTCTGCACCAGGTACGTGTCCGCATCAGGGACCAGCAGCACCTCGCGGTCCTTCACCCGCGCGGCCAGGCGCGCGGCGTCGGCGGGACGCACGGCCTCGAAGGATTCCTGCCCCAGCCGCACCTGCTCACCGGCCAGGTCCAACCGGAGCGCATCTTCTGGGAGTGGCTCGCCGTACACCGGCACGGACGCCACCTCGGGCGCGGCATCCTCCGGCACGGTGGCGCCCGCGTCCGTGGCCCCCGCGCGGCTTCCGGAGGCGAGCGACGGCAGCGGCTCCGGCTTCAGCGACTGAAGGGGCTCCGCGGGCTTCTCGTCGCGACAGCCCGCGCCGGCTGTGACGAGCAGCACGGCGGCGAGGACGCGAGCAGCCCGCCAGTGTCCGGGGCCCCTGCTCATCACGGGAGGCGTCTGCTTCACGGTGGCGGCTGGCAGCACCGCGGGCACG
>JBKGHK010000040.1:0-27988 GCA_046520375.1 Pyxidicoccus sp. 3LFB2 | reverse complement strand
CACCCTCAACCAGCTTGGTAGGCCCATGCAAGGGCTACCTAACTGATCGGCATTGGGACTAGAAGCGCTCTTCCACGAGGAACGGCTCGCAGGGGCGGTCCTGGAGGTCCCGGAAGGCGACGTGACGCTGGATGGCCTTCCGCTGGTCTCCATGCTTGGAGTACTCGGTGCCGTTGCGCCACACGTGCAGGTACATCGCGTACAGGCCGTCGCCCAGCCGGACGAGCGACGGGTGGCCCGGGCCATTCCACTGCCCGCCCAGCGCCGGGCTCTCGCTGTCAATCAAGAGCCGCTCGTCCGTCACCGTATTGGCCAGCAGGTCCACCCGGGCGATGTACGTGCGGTACTCGGAGTTCCCGAAGAAGCCCGCGCTGTAGACGAGATAGGACTGGCCGTTCTCGTTCACCACGAACTGGCCCTCAATCAGGCCGTCATGGTGCGGGCCATTGGTGAGCAGGACCTTCGCCGGACCCAGCAGGGTGATGCGCCCGTCGGCCTCCTGCCGGAACTCGTGCGACAGGATGGGCGTGGACGCCTTGCGGCGCACCTGCGTCACGGGGTCCGTCCACTGCAGCCCGTTGCCGTCCACCTTGGTGAGCAGGAACGTCCGCTCCCGCCCCTCCGCGTCCACCGTCGCCGCCACATGGCCGTCAATCATGCCGACGACGGGGTTCTCCCCCGCGGGCCCGCCCGGGTAGTCGGGCGCCAGGTCCTTCACGCGCACGTTGATGTCGAGGAAGCCATGGTCCGTCCACTCGCCGTCAATGGCGGTGGCGGTGGCATAGGCGGTGCGCAGGATGCCGGCGCGGTCTCTCGCGGTGTAGTGCAGCGTGAGCAGACCGTTGCGCACGTCGATTTCCGGCGCCCAGCGCGCCACGACGAGGTCCCTGGGGAGGTCGGGCGAGAGTGGGTCCAGCTCGCCAGCGTTCCACCACGCGGGCAGCCTGCCCTCGGGGAAGATGGCACGGTGCTGGCCATCCACCATGTGCGGCACCCAGGTGCCACCGGTGAAGCGATACAGCCGGAAGGCGAACGGCAAGTCGTTCGTGGTCGCGACCATCCACAGGCCCGCGGTGCGCGCGCCGCCCGGGCTCCGCGCGTCCAGCCGCAGCACGAAGGGGTCCGGCATGGGCTCATGGATGAGCGGCTCGGGGACCCGCTGCAGGTTCGCGACGATGTCCTTGAGCGTGCGCGACTCTTCCGAAGGAAGGTCGAAGAGGCCGACCGGCTCTCTCAGGACATTGGAGCGGAGGAGGTTGGACTCGGGAAGCTGGGCACCCGAGGGGCCACGCGGGAGTTCGAGGTCGGAGGGGGCACTCATGAGGGCGCGCAACGCTACCGGAGGGCGCATTCCCAGTTCCAGCCCGCGCTACCCGAGGTCCCCACCACCGCTCCCCTGCCCGCCCGCTGGCCAGGAGGGCCCCGGCGCGGGTGGCTACCGCCGCCGGGAGCGCCGCAGGATGGCGGACGCCGCGCGCTGCGAATCCGAGAGGGCCTTGTTCGAGTCCTTCTTCACCAGCCAGGTCGAGTTCAGCTCGTTGACCAGCAGGTCCATGAGGGCGCGCTGGTACTGGATGGGCGGCATCGCCGTGGCGATGGTGGCGGTGCGGGTGTACTCCGCCCGGTGCGGCAGGGCCCGCATTTCCGCGCTCTGGAGCACCGAGGCGCGCACCGGCAGGTGTCCGGTCCGGGCCCAGTGGAAGTTGTGGTCATTGAGGAACTTCAGGAAGGTGAGCGCCGCCTTCTGCTTCGCGGCATCCGGCTTTGGCTGCACCGGCAGCACCCAGATGTGGCTGTCGGACCAGACCGCTTCCTTGCCGTAGAGGCGGGGCATGTCGCGCACGACATAGTTCTTGAGCGCCGCGCCCGGCGCCCCGGCCTGCGCCGCGTAGGTGTCGACGCCCCAGGTGCCATTCACCAGCACCGCCGCCTCGCCGGCGAGGAAGGCCTGCTGCGCTCCGGCATAGTCGTGTCGGGGGTTGGCGTGGCCGGCCGAGTAGAGCGCGTTGAGCAGGCGCAGCGCCTCCTTGCTCTCGTTCGACTCCAGCAGCGCCTGCTTCGTCTCGGCGTTGACGATGTTGCCGCCCTGCTGCCAGACCCAGGAGAGGTACTGCCAGGTGGGCATCGGGTCCGCGCCAGAGGGGATGGCGAAGTAGGCCTTGCCCGTCTTCGCCTTCATCGTCTCGGCGTGCTGCACCAGCTCGGCCGGGCTGGTGGGCAGCTTCGGCTGGCCCTGCTCGTCGACGAGCCCCGCCCGGGTGAACAGGTCGGCGTTGACGTGCCACAGCAGGGAGTGCAAATCGAACGGCAGGGCCCAGACCTCGCCGTTCGCGGTGACGCCTTCGCGCGCCACCGGCACGAAGTCCGCGGTGTCGATGCCCACCGAGGCGAAGTCCTTGCCCAGCGGCCGCAGCAGGTTTCGTATCTGGTAGTTCGGCAGGACGCTGCGGTGCATGACGGCGATGTCGGGCGGGGTGCGGCCGGCGACGTTGGCGCTCAGCCGGTCGTAGTAGACGCCCCACTCCACCGACTGCGTCTTGACGACGATGCCGTCCTTGTTCTCCGCGTTGAACTTGTTGGTGAGCACCTGGATGAGGCCGCACTCACCGACGGCCTTCGACAGGTCGGTGACGTTGGCGTACTCGTCGCTGCAGCCGCCGAAGAAGCGGAACAGCGTAATCTCCGTGGCGGCCCGCGCGGGGGCGGCGCCGAGCGTTGCGACGAGCAGCAGCGCCGCCGGAAGTAGCGTCTTCATCTTCATGGGGAGCGGCTCCTCTTCCCGGCGCCTGCCCGGCGTGCGGCTACTTGCCGCCGCTCATGGTGATGCCTTGCACGATGTAGCGTTGGAACACGACGTAGAGGCAAATCATCGGGGCGCTGGCGAACACGGCCGAGGCCATCAGGAAGCCGAGCCCCTCCGACATCGCGAAGTTGCCCTGCAGCGAGCCCAGGCCGACGCTGAGCGTGTACATCTCTGGCTGCGTCGCCGTGACGACGGGCCAGAGGAAGTCATTCCAGGCGAACAGGAAGGTGAAGATGCCCAGCGTCGTCAGCGCCGGGCGCGACAGGGGCAGCATCACCGACCAGAAAATCTTCAGCCGGCCCGCGTTGTCCAGCTCCGCGGCCTCCTCCAGCTCGCGGGGCACGGCCCTGAAGAACTGGGTCATCAGGAAGACGCCCATCGGCCCCGCCAGGCGCGGGGCGATGAGGGAGAAGTAGGTGTTGTGCAGCTCCCAGTCGGCGAGCATGGCATGCAGCGGCACGAGGATGGCCTGCTCCGGCACCATCAGCCCAGCCATCACCAGCAGGAAGACGGCGCGGCGGCCGGGGAACTCGATGCGGGCGAAGGCGTAGCCGGCGAGGGACGACAGCACCAGCGTCAGCGCCGTCATGCCAAAGGCGACGATGACGCTGTTGAGCAGCCAGCGCGGCGTCAGCGACACCCGGAACAGGGTGACGAAGTGCTCCAGCGTCTTCGGCCACGGGATGATGCCGCTGGTGGAGCGCACCAGCTCCTCATTGGGCTTGAGCGACAGCGTCAACACCCACAGCATCGGCATCATCCACACGAACGCGGCGAGGATGACCAGGGCGAGGATGAGGCGGTCTCCAAAGGTCCGGTTCATGGCTTCAGTCCTTCTCCTGCCGTGACAGGCGGAACTGCAGGAGCGCCACGCAGAACATCAGGGCGAACAGCACCACGGACACGGCGGAGGCATAGCCGGAGCGCCAGTCCCGGAAGCTCGTCTCGTAGATGAGCTGCACCAGCGGCCGGGTGGAGTTGGCGGGCCCGCCGCGCGTCATCAGCAGCGGCTGGCCGAACACCTGGAGGTGCATGGCGGTCTGCAGCACCACCACGAGCAGCGTGGTGCGGGCCAGCGCCGGCAGGGTGATGCGCCGCAGCACCGACCAGCGCGAGGCGTTGTCGAGCCGGGCGGCCTCGTAGACCTCGGGGGGAATCTGCTGCAGGCCGGCGAGGAAGAGCGCCATCGGAAAGCCGGCGGTCCACCACAGGGTCGTCACCATCAGCGCCGGCATGGCCCAGTCCTTGTCGGACAGGAAGGCGATGGGCTCCAGCCCCACGGCGCGAAGCCCGTTCGCGATGAGGCCCCGGTCGGGGTTGAGCACCATCGCCCACACCAGGGTGACGACGGTGACGGAGAAGATGTTGGAGGCGAAGAACACGGCGCGCAGCGCGCCATAGAGCCGCAGCGGCCGGTTGAGCGCCAGGGCCAGCCCCAGGCCCAGCACCGTCGACGCGGGCGCCGTCATGGCGGCGAACTGCAACGTGCGCTTGAAGGCCTCCCAGAAGTACGGGTCCTCCCACAGCTCCGCGTAGTTCAGAAAGCCGATGAACTCGCGGTAGTCCCCGACGATTTCCCAGTCATGCAGGCTCATCCACAGGCCGAGGCCGAAGGGATAGAGCAGGAAGATGACGTAGAACGCGAGGAAGGGCGCCAGGAAGGCATAGCCGGAGGTGGCGTTGCGGTACCGCGCCAGCCAGCCGCGCGAAGCGCCCGCGTCCGGGGTAACGGTCAGGGTCTCTCCGCTCATGCGGCGCTCGCGGCGACGGGCGGCAGCGCGGCCCCATTCCCACCGAAGAGCCGGCCGGTGCCGGCGTCCAGCGCCAGCGTCACGGTGTCACCGAGGCGGACCGGGCTGTCTCCCATGTCGGTGGCGATGAGCGTGGCGCCATCCGCCCCCGTGACATGCAGCAGCGTCTCCCGGCCCAGCCGCTCGAGCGCCTTGACCTGCCCCCGGAAGATGCCCTCGCCGGAGGTCGGCCGCACATGCTCGGGCCGGACGCCGAAGGTGACGGGCGCGCCCACGCTCAGCGCGCGGCCATCCGCCGCGAGCTCGGCCTTCCCTCCAGGCAGCGCGACCTCCACCCGCCCCGGGGTGACGGCCGTCACCCGGGTTTCGATGAGGTTCATCTTGGGCGCGCCGATGAAGCCGGCGACGAAGGTGTTCGCGGGGTTGCGGTAGACATCGAGCGGCGCCCCCACCTGCTCGATGCGTCCGTCGCGGAAGACGACGATGCGGTCGGCCATGGTCATCGCCTCGACCTGGTCGTGCGTCACATAGACCGAGGTGGCGTCGAGCCGCTGGTGGAGCTGCACCAGCTCCACCCGCATCTGCACCCGCAGCGCCGCGTCCAGGTTGGAGAGCGGCTCGTCGAACAGGAAGACGTCGGGCCGGCGGACAATGGCGCGGCCAATGGCAATGCGCTGGCGCTGGCCGCCGGACATCTGCGCGGGGCGGCGCTGGAGCAGGTGCTCAATCTGCAGCGTCTTCGCGGCGGACGCCACCCGCTCGTCCACCTCGGCGCGCGGCGTGCCGATGTTGCGCAGGCCGAAGGCCATGTTGTCGGCCGCCGTCATGTGCGGATAGAGGGCGTAGTTCTGGAACACCATGGCGACACCGCGGTCGCCGGGGGCCGTGTCGTTGACCCGGCGTCCGCCGATGAGGATGTCACCGCTGCTGATCTGCTCCAGCCCGGCAATCATGCGCAGCAGGGTGGACTTGCCGCAGCCCGAGGGGCCCACGAAGACGATGAACTCGCGGTGTTTCAATTCGAGCGAGACACCATGAATCACGGCCTGCGAGCCATAGCGCTTCTGCACATCCCGGAGCAGCACATCAGCCATCGTTCACATTCCTGGGAGCGGCGACCGCCTCGGGGCGGTGGCAAAGCTTCGTGGACCTCCGCCAGTCTGACAAGAGGTCTTTTCCTGTTATTCGGATTCAGTAATCCGGTTTCAGGAGACCTTCGATGACATGGTTCTGGATGATGGGCTGCAGCGCGTCAGTCACACGGTAGGTGAGGTGCTCGCGCACGCGCGGCGGGAGCGATTCGAGGTAGCCGCGCGTCACCTGGAGGTCGTGATGGTGCGCATTGGTCGCATCCGGCGCGTCGACGCCGACCACCAGCACCGGCCGCGACTGGTCCGAGCGGTTGGCGGTGCCGCGGTGGATGGTCAGCGCCGAGCGGGCGGACATGTCTCCCATCTTCGGCAGCTTCTGCACCGCGCGGGCGATGTAGCGGGGCCACAGCTCGCGCGGGGGGAACATGCCCTTGGGGCAGCCTTCGAACTGGTCCCACTGCGTGCCGGGGGCGACCTCGAACGGCCCCATCTCGGGGATGGTGTCCACCGCGGTGAGGTTGAAGGCCAGCGAGTTGAGGCGGCGCCCCTTCGTGGTCGCCTCGGGCACGAAGAAGTCCCGGTGCCAGGGCTGGTCGGCCGCCCCGGGGAAGGGAATGTCGAAGCCAATCTCGACAATCTTGTAGTCGGGCCCGAGCACCGTCTCACAGACGGCGACGAACCAGGGATGGGTGGCGATGTCGACGAAGCCCCGGATGCGCTCGGGCTGGACTTCGACATACCAGCGCTGGGGCCCGCGCGGCAGCGCCCCACCGGGGACCTGCTGCGCTTCCGCGAAGAGCGTCTCGATGTCCTCGCGCATCGCCTGCGTCCACTCGCGGGAGAAGGCGCCCTTCAGGCCGATGATGCCGTCGCCATAGAGGCCGCGCATGATGTCGGCCGGTTCGTAGGTCTCGTGTCGTTCCTGGTGCATTCTCAGAGCCGTTGTCCTGGTGATTCCAAGCGTCAGACGACGCTCGCCCCGTCCGCGGCCTGGCACACGTAGCACTGCGGCGTGTTCCCCGTGGCCTGCGTGTACTTCGCGGTGACGCCCTGGACGAACGCCTCGGCCTGCTCGGGCGCGACCAGGGCCACCGCGCAGCCGCCGAAGCCGGCGCCCGTCATGCGGGCTCCGAAGCAACCCGGCTGCGCCCGCGCCAGCGTGACGATGGTGTTGAGCGCGTCGTTGGTGACCTCGAAGTCGTCGCGCAGGCTGTCGTGGCTGGCGTCCATCAGCTGGCCCAGCTGCTTGAGGTCTCCGGCCCGCATGGCCTCGGCGGCCTGCACGGTGCGGTCATTCTCCGTGATGACGTGCCGCGCGCGGCGGCGCACCAGCGGGTCCAACTCGTTCTGCCGCGCCGAGAAGGTCCGCGCGTCGACGTCGCGCAGCGCCTTGACGCCGAAGAACCGCGCGGCTTCCTCACACTGGCTCCGGCGCTCGTTGTAGGCGGAGTCCACCAGCCCGCGACGGGTCCCCGTGTCGAGCACGACGACCACGGCGCCCGCGGGCACGGGCACGGGCTGAAGCTCCAGGCTGCGGCAGTCGATGAGCAGCGCGTGGGCCTTGCGCCCGCCCGCGACAATCATCTGGTCCATGATGCCCGAGTTGACGCCAATCCACTTGTTCTCGACCCGCTGGCCGAGCAGCGCCATCTCCGAGGGCCGCCAGGGCAGCCCGCTCACGGTGGCGAAGGCGCGCTGCACCGCCAGCTCCACGGCGGCCGAGGAGGACAGGCCCGCGCCACGCGGCACCTCCCCGCTCATCACGCCCTCCCACCCCTTGAGGGTATGGCCGGCCTCCTGCAGCGCCCAGGCGACGCCCTTCACGTACTCCGTCCAGTCCGAGCCGGTGTGGGTCAGCGGCCCGAGCTCGAAGGAGAGCGGCGCGTCGTAGTCGAGCGAGTGGACGACGACGCGGCGGTCGTCGCGAGGGCGCAGCGCAATCCACACCTCGCGGTCGATGGCGATGGGGAGCACGAAGCCGTCGTTGTAGTCGGTGTGCTCGCCGATGAGGTTGACGCGGCCCGGAGACCGCACGACCACCGTGGGAGCCGCGCCAAAGCGCTTGCGGAAATCCTGCTCGACCTGTTCGCGGAGCGTCATCGTTGTTTCACCAGAGGCAGAGAGGGGGCGGGCTCACGCGCCCGACACGGAGAAGCGATACACGGAGCGCGAGCGGTAGTGCTCGCCGGGGCGCAGAATCGTCGAGGGGAAGCCCGGCTGGTTCGGCGAGTCCGGCAGGTGCTGGGTCTCCATCGCGAAGCCGAAGCGGTGGTGATAGACGGCGCCCTTCTTCCCCTTCAGCGAGCCGTCGAGGAAGTTGCCCGAGTAGAACTGCATGCCCGGCTCGGTGGTGTGGATTTCCATCACCCGGCCGCTGCCAGGCTCCAGGACATGCGCGGCCAGCGTCAGCGCGCCGGGCGTGCCGCCCTTGTCGAGCACGAGGCTGTGGTCATAGCCCAGCCCGTTGCGAAGCTGCTCGTCCTCCTGGCGGATGCGCGCGCCAATGGGCGTGGGCCGCCGGAAGTCGAAGGGCGTGCCCGTCACGTCGCGAAGCTCCCCCAGGGGAATGGACGTCGGGTCGATGGGGACGAAGCGGTCCGCGTTGAGCGTGACGACATGGCCCAGGATGTCGCCCTTCCCGTCGCCGGCCAGGTTGAAGTAGCTGTGTTGCGTGAGGTTGACCGGCGTCGGCTTGTCGGTGGTGGCGTGGTAGTCGAACACCAGCGCGTCATCATGGGTCAGCGTATAGGTGACCTTCGCCGTCAACGTCCCCGGGTAGCCCTCCTCACCGTCGGGGCTGACGTAGGTGAGGACGAGCCCCAGGCCCTGGTCGTTCTCGAAGGGCTCCGCGGTCCACACCACCTTGTCGAAGCCCTTGAGGCCGCCGTGCAGGTGGTTGACGCCGTTGTTCGTCGCCAGGGTGTACTGCTGGCCATCGAGGGTGAATCGCCCCCGGGCGATGCGGTTGCCATAGCGGCCAATCAGCGCGCCGAAGTACGGCGTCTCCGCCAGGTAGCCCGCCAGCGAGTCGTAGCCCAGCACGACGTCGTCGAAGCGGCCGTTCCGGTCCGGCACACGCAGGCTGAGGATGATGCCACCGTAGTTGGTGACCCGCGCCTCCATCCCCCGCTTGTTGGTGAGGGTGAAGACCTCGACGGGCTGCCCGCCCGGGGCCGTTCCAAAGGGGGTCCGTTCCACGACGCCTCCACGGGGTGAAGATGCATGCGCGCGACCTGCCACGCAGTGCCAGAACCCGCCGCGAACCCCCGGCCTTCGGCCCAGGCACGCGAGCGAGCGGCGGCTTCATAGCACACAGGGCAGGACGCTCCGGCGGACGAACTGCCGCGCGGCGCCCAGCCCGCCCCCGCCGGGGACCTGTACCAACATCCCATCCGCGTGTTCACCCACGGACGCAAAGCCCGGAGGCCCACGGAGGCACCTCCTCATATGGAGCGCGGGACATTCTCGGCGCCTGCGCTTCGAGCTTTGCCCACGCCAGCTGCTACTGACTCCAGCGCCCCTGCGTCGCCGCCTGGAGCCGGTGAGAACAATGTCGCGTTGAAACATGCGACGGGGACCCGGCACACCATCGTTTCAGGCTGGCTTTGACGCAGGGTGTCTCATTCGCGAGCGAAGAGCAGGGACGTTGGACCTTTCTTGACACGTCGATCTGCATAGGGCAGATGCCACCCCTACAAAGCAGAATTGCAAGGATTATTGGGAGCATTTGATGCGCTTGAAGACACTTCTTCTTTGTCCGGCATCCATCGCGCTACTGACGCTCTCCGTATCGCCCTCGGGCGCGCGGGCCGCCCAGTCCGACGCTCCCGTGCAGGGCACGGAGACCGCGCCGGCCCCGGCCGAAGCCGCGCCCGACGCGGGCATCGCCAGCACCCCGCCGCCGACGGACGCGGGCGTCATCGCCGCTACCCCGCCGCAGACGGACGGTGGCGTGGCCGTCGAGACGTACGAGACGTATGACGAGGGGTTCGCCGAGGAAATCGTCGTCGTCGGTCTGCAGCGCAGCATGCAGAAGGCGCAGAGCGTCAAGCGCAACTCCGACCAGATTGTCGACAGCGTCGTGGCCGAAGACATCGGCAAGCTGCCGGACGTCACCGTCTCCGAGACGGCCGCGCGCATCCCGGGCGTCCAGGTGGACCGTGCCCGCGGCGAAGCGGCCGGCCAGGTGCTGGTGCGCGGTCTGCCCGACCTCACCACGACCTATAACGGCCGCGAAATCTTCACGGCCGAGACGCGCAGCGTGGCGCTCGCGGACTTCCCCGCCGGTGGCATCGCGGCGCTCGAGGTCTTCAAGTCCACGACCGCCGACCAGGTCGAAGGCGGCCTCGCCGGCCTCATCGACGTGCGCTCGCGCCGGCCGTTCGACTTCGAGGGCTTCGAAGTCTCCGGTTCCGCGCGCGGCACCTACGCCACCCAGTCCGGCGGGTATGACCCGAACGCCAACCTCCTGGTCACCAACCGCTGGAAGACCGGCGCCGGCGACATCGGCGCGTTGGTCAACGTCTCCTATACCCGCCTCAACTACCTCGACTCCGCGCGCTGGAACACGGGGACCATCGTCACCGGGACGGCCGCGGACACGGGCCAGGCGTTCCGCTTCCCCGACGTCGTCGGCATCTTCTACGGCGGGGGCCAGCGCGAGCGGCCGTCGGTCAACGGCTCGCTGCAGTGGCAGCCGAAGCCCGGGCTCGAGTTCTACGCCGAGGGCCTCTGGCAGGGGTACCGCGACAGCGTCTCGGACCGCCAGCTGGAGATGCGGCTGTGGGGCGACAACCGTCGCATCACCAATGTGACGCTGCGGCCGGGCACCCTGGACCAGGGGCAGAGCCTCACCGTCGAGAACGCCGCCCGCCCGTTCATGTTCCAGGGCGCCACGCGCCGCGAGACGGACACGTACCAGCTCGCCGTCGGCGGCAGCTACGAGGCCGGGCCCCTGCGCATCACGGCCGACCTCGCCCGGACGGACAGCCGGTTCGACCTGTCGCTCTACAGCTTTGACCAGGAGCTCGCCGCGTCCCCGACGTTCGACGTCAACTTCGACGTGCCGCGCGGGCCCGGCGGCGTGGAGTTCGGCCTCCAGAACTTCGACCTGTCGAACCCCGCGAACTTCAACTACGTGGGCTTCTTCGACCGGTCCTTCGTGGCGGCGGGCGATGACTGGCAGTTCCGCACGGACGCCGACCTGCAGACCGGCGTCGCCTTCGTCCCGAAGCTGGAGTTCGGGTTCCGGGCGACGACTCGCAACGCCTATCAGGAGAACGGTCAGCGCTACTGCGCCGACGACGATGGTGGCAACCCCGGCGCGCCGTGCGGTCTGGCGGCGGGGACTCCGCTCGCCAACATGCCGGTCGAGCTGCACCAGTTCCGTGGCGGCTTCCGCGGCAGCGACATCCAGCGGACCCGGACCTGGGTCGTTCCGACGTACCAGAGCATCCGGGACAACGTGGAGCAGCTGCGCGCCATCCAGGGCTTCGAGCCGGGTGACCCGACGCGGCTGCGCATCTTCGAGGCGAACGAGCAGACCTACGCCGGTTACGGTCAGGCCCGCTACGACTTCAAGATTGGCGCCATTCCGGTGGACGGCGTCGTCGGCCTCCGCGCGGTGGGCACCAGCACGGAAGTCATCGCCACCCCGACGGGCGGCACCGCGCAGACGGGCAGCGGCAGCTATGTCGACCTGCTCCCCAATGCCACCGCGAGGATTCGCTTCATCCCCGACCTCCACCTGCGACTGGCCGCCAACCTGACCCGGACGCGGCCGAGCTTCGAGCAGCTGCGGCCGACCCTGCTCAACTCGCCCCCGGGCTGTCTGGGTGAGCCCAACCCGCCGCCGAGCTGCCAGATTACCGGCTCGGGCGGCAACCCCGACCTGGAGCCCGTGCGCTCGACGAACTTCGACGCCTCGCTCGAGTACTACTTCCTGCAGACGGGCATGGCGTCCTTCGCCGCGTTCCGCCGCGACATCAGCGGCTTCATCACGAACCTGGACGTGACGCGGGACGACCCCACCTATGGGCCGGGCCGCGTCCGGGTGAACATCCCGGTGAACGGTGGCGAGGGCCACATCCAGGGCTTCGAAGCGTCTCTCGGAAGCTTCTTCGACTTCCTCCCGGGCTGGACCCGGGGCTTCGGCGCCTACGGCAACCTGACCTACCTGGACGACGAGCAGGCCTTCCCCACGGGCTTCCAGCTGGAGCTGGGCGAGACGGGCCGCATCCCCAACGTCTCCAAGTGGTCCTACAACCTGGTGGCGATGTACGAGCAGGAGGGGCTGTCCGCCCGCCTGGCGTACAACCGCCGCTCGCGCTGGATTACCACCTACGTCCAGAACCCCGAGGGGGAGGGCTTCACGGGTGAGTTCGTGGACGGCGTCTCGCGCCTGGACTTCTCGGCGAGCTACTCGCCCTTCAAGTCGAAGCCCTGGAACGACGTCACCTTCACCTTCGACGCGTCGAACATCCTCGGCAGCCCCTTCCGGAGCTTCCGCCAGTTCACGCCCGAGGGCGACGTCTACCCCCGCGACGTGCGCTACGAAGAGAGCGTCTACTCGCTGGGCTTCCGCTTCCGCATCTAGGTCCTGAAGGGTGGCGAGGCTGGCGCAAACCCAGCCTCGCCACGGGCGCTGACGTCTCTTCCCGGGGCGTCAGCGCGGCTGGAGCTGGGGCGCGCCGTCGCGCCACGAGAGCTGGGCGATGTGCATGTAGCGGCCCAGGTTCGCCGGCCTGCACTCCTGGGTCGCCCACCATGAATGGAAGACGAGGAACTGTCTGCCCTCGGCTTCGAACATGGACTGATGACCGGGGCCGCTCAGGCAGGGCTGGGCCGTGCTGGCGAGAATCGGATTGGCGGGAGCGTCGGTGCAGGGCCCCAGCGGCCCCTCGCAGGTGGCGTACCCCATCGCGTAGCTCGAGACGGCCTGCGTGGACTGCCAGCCATAGTCATTGGCGGAGAAGAACAGCACGTAGGCGCCGTCCTGCTCGACCATGGTCGGCGCCTCGACCACGTGTCCCTCCCAGGGCTTGTCGTTGCGAAGCAGGGACACGGGCTCGCCCACCAGGCTGAGCCCGTCCGGGGACAGCCGCTGGGCGAAGAGCTCCGTCGGCTTGCTGGCCGCCGGGTTGTTCCCATCATTCTTGAAGTAGAGGTAGAGCTGACCGTCCGGAGCCCGGAAGGGGCTCGCGTCGATGGTGCCTCCCAGCGCGTACTGACACACGAGGGGCTCGGTGGCCGGCGACGAGAACGGACCGCGCGGGTCCTGGCTGGTCGCGACTCCGACGCACTGGAGGCCGCTGGCGGCGTGACGCGCGGTGAAATAGAGCGCGAAGCCTTCCGGCGTGCGAAGCACCTCGGGCGCCCAGGTGAAGCCGGGCTTCGCCCAGGAAGGCAGGACGGGCATCGCGTCGTGCCGCCGGCTCGGCTCCCGGGCATCCCAGACGGCTCGCCAGTTCGTGAGGTCCGTGGACGACGCCATCTGCACGTTGGCCCCATCCGTGTTCGTGGCATAGGCGAGGTACTGCCCCTCGTGCTCCAGGATGAACGGGTCCGGGAAGTCGGCACGGTACACGGGCGTGTACGACGGGCGGACTTGCGGGGGGCTCTCGCTGGAAGTCGCACAGCCAGCCACGGCCTGGGCCGCGGCAAGAAGACCGAAGAACGACGCTCGACCGATGCCTGACAAGAGAGTCTCCTTGCGCCCTCGCCCATGGCCAGGGCCCGGGCGGAAGCGGGTGGCGCGAACGCTACCATCGGCGGGAGGCGGCACCGGGCCCTGGCAGGAGCGCTGACTGCTGGGGGAGCTTGCTCGGGTGCTCGCGCGGACCACCGTAAGAGCGCCGCGCAGGCTTGACTGTGATTGACGGGCTTGGGTCGCTCGCGACACCGACCCCGTGCCGTCACACCCCCGAGGTTTGTCGTCCGCCACAGGGCGTGCCTTACAATCCCGCCATGTCGAATCCATGGGGGGACTTCCTGGTGCTCGTCGTCTGCGTGGGCATGGCCGTACCGCTGCATGCCGCCCGGGCCGAAGGCGAGGTGGACCGCTACATCTCCGAGGCCGTGCGCCTCTACGAGGACCTCGAATACGAGCTCGCGCTCGAACGCCTCGAGCGCGCCCGCCAGGCACCGCATGGCGAGGACGAGGCGGTCTCCCTGGCGCTCTATCGCGGCATCCTCAGCGCCGAGCTGGGTCGCTGGGAGGCGGCCCGCGAGGGCTTCCAGGCCGCGCTCCTGCTCCGTCCCGACGCCCGGCTTCCCCTGCGCGTCTCGCCGAAGGTGGAGCGTGAGTTCGAGGCTCAGCGTGCGTGGGCCCAGGCGGAGCTGGCCCGGAAGCGCCAGGACTCGCCGAGGCTCGCGGAGTCGCTCCCCTCCCCCTCTGTGCCGGAAGCGCACGGCCAGGTAGAGCCCGCCCAGTTGATGCCGCCCACCTCGGAGCCGCGGGCGGAAGCGGCGCCGCACGCCTCCGCTCCGGTGCCTTCAGGGGCGCCGGAATCCGCCAGGGACGTCGTGACCGGCCTGGTGCCTCCGGGGACTTCGGACGCCGCCGGGAAGGTCGTTGCCGGTGAACCTTCCGCCGGGGTGTCTCCTTTGCGCCGTGTGCCCGTGGTGAGCCTAGTGTTGCTGGGCACGGCCGTGGCCACGGGCGGGACGGGCACCGTGTTCGGGTTGTCGTCCCGGGGCCAGCTCGAGGACGCGAGGGGGGCGCACTTCCGGGATGAGGTCGTGTCACGGCATGCCCAGGCCCAGCGCAGCGCGAAGACGGCCAACCTCCTCTTCGGCACGGCGGGCGCGGCAGCGGCGGGAGCCCTGGTGACCTGGCTGCTGATGGGGAGCCCCGAGGGCGCCGCGCCGCAGGGAGGTGCGCGATGACGCGGCTGTCCTCGTGGAGCGTGGGACTCTTCCTGGTCCTCGCCGGCTGCACCGTCCCCGGCCTGGAGGACGTCGAGAACGACCAGCCGCGCGCCTGTGATGCGCAGCACGGCTGTGGTGAGGGGCAGCTGTGCCTGGAGGGCCTCTGCCAGGACGACCCCTGCGACGGCGCCACGCGCCTCACGGCCTACCGGGACGCGGACGGGGATGGGCACGCGGCGCTGGATGCCACGGCCGAGGCCTTCTGCGACACCGTGCCGTCCGGCTACGTCACCGTGCGGGACGACTGTGATGACGCGCAGGCCCTGGTCCATCCCGGGCAATCGGAAGTCTGCGATGGCGTGGACAATGACTGCCAGCGTGGCATCGACGACGGGCTGGCCCGCACGGAGTACTTCCGCGACGCGGACGGCGATGGCGTGGGCGCGGGCGAGCCCACGGTGGTGTGTGCCGCCGGGCCTGACGGGTACGTGGCCGTCGGAGGCGACTGCGACGACGGCGACCGTGAGAGCGCCCCCGGCCGGGCCGAGGTGTGTGACAACAAGGACAACAACTGCGTCGACGGCGTGGACGAAGGATTCCCGGCGGACACGTACTACCGCGATGCGGACGGAGACGGAGTTGGAGCACAGGCGGACAGCCAGCAGTCCTGCCGTCCCCTGAGCGGCTACGTGCGGGCGGCCTCGCCCGACTTCGACTGCGACGACACCGACGCCGCGAGGATGCCGGGCAAGGCCGAGGTGTGTGACGGGAAGGACAACGACTGCGCTGGCGGTGTGGACGACGGGTTCAACACGCAGTGGTACCGGGACGGGGACGGCGACACCTTCGGCCGCAACGAGCCTCCCACCGTGAGCTGCGATTCACCGGGTGCCGGGTACGTCCACGTCGCGGGGAACGACTTCGACTGTGACGACACCACCGCCGAGGTCCGCCCAGGCGCGCAGGAGCGGTGCAACAACCGGGATGACAACTGCGTGGGCGGTGCGGATGAGACCTTCCTCGCGGGAGCCCAGGCCAAGGGGGCGAGCTGCAACAACGATGTCTGCACCGGAAGATACGTCTGCAACAACACCCAGGACGGCACCGTCTGCAACGCGCCCGCGCCGGCGAGCTACTACCCGGACGTTGATGACGACAGTCAGGGAGACGCCTCCGCGACCGCGACCAGGGTCTGTCCCCCCAGCCCCAGGCCCGACGGATATGTGAGCAACAACACCGACTGCGAGGACGTGGACCCCAACCGCAGGGTGGGCCGGCCCGAGTTCTGCGATGCCATCGACAACAACTGCGATGGCAAGGTGGACGAAGGAGAGACATGCGGGGGCACGCTCAAGCAGGTCTTCGACGTCCGGCTGGGTGGCAACGGCCACGACTGGAGGACGGTGGCGATGGGCCCCAATGGGCTGCCCGTGTGGGTCGCCGGGCTGAGCGGCAAGGTCGCCGTCCGAAAGACCGTGGGAGGAGCGTTCCAGAGTTTCGATGGCGACCAGCCGAACAACTGCGGCGCCAGTACGGACTGGTATGCCGCCTGGGTGCACCCTTCTGACGGAAGCGTGTTCCTGGCAGGGTCGAACGGGAGCCTCGCCCATCACTCAGGCACAGACTGCATCCGTCAGGCGACCGCCCCCGGGCTGCCGAAGCTGATGGGCATCGTGGGGCTCGTCGCGGGTGGCGTGACCACACTTTATGTCACCAGCGAAAGTGGACACGTCTTCAAGTGGGTGCCTGGCAGCACACCGCTCCCCCGCTTCGAGGCTCAAGGCTTCTCCCTCCATGGCATCGATGGTGTGAGCGCCGATGAGTTGTTCATCGCAGGCAGTGTGGATGACAGTCCCTACCGCGCTCAACGCATCGTCACATTCTATGACTTGGGGAACACGATGGGGGCGAACTACTTCCACACGCACGCCATCGGCAACATGAATGCCGTCTGCCGGAGGCCCGACGGGGTTGCCTATGCAGTGGGAGACGCAGGCCAGCTCTGGGTGCAGGACGAAGCGGCGGGGTGGAGACGTATCCTCGTGCCGTCATCCCCCCTGCCCGACTTCAGCAGCATCGCGACTCCCAACTCGGGTACCGACGGCGATGTCTACCTGGTCGACAAGGGAACCAATGGCAAGCTGCGACGGGTCACGCCGTACGGCTGGGCCTCCAGTCCCACCCTCACCGCGCCCGTACCGCTCCATGACGTCGCCATGTCCTGGAGAGGCAACTTCTGGGTCGTGGGCGACAATGGCTACGTGGCCCACTACCCGGAGCCGTAGTTCTCAGCAGCCGCCCACGCAGGACTTCAACATCTCAAAAAATGAGATGGCGTTGCACATGCACGTGAGAGGCGCAAGTTCAGCAATCTTGTCGGGGCTGGAAGAAAGCGCCGTAGGATTGCATGCCCATGCGCCTCTGCTCGGTCATTCAGATTCTCGCCGTCAGTCTGTGGGTTCTGGTCTCAGCCGGCTGCAGCGGCACGGCTGCCGGCGGGACGCAGGACGGCGGGGTTGTCGTGGGAGTCGACGCGGGGGCTGACGCTGGCGCTGACGCTGGCGCTGGCGCGGGGTCCGACGCCGGTGTCGGCCCGTGCGAGGCGAGGCCCGCGCCGCCCGCCTCGCCGACGAAGCTCGCCTCGGCAGGCGTCTCCTCCTTCGAAGTCTCGCTGACGTGGGAGCCGTCGCCGGATGCCTCGGTCAAGCGCTACCGCGTGCTGCTGGGCGCGGCGCAGGTCGGTCTGGTCACCCGGCCGTCCTTCGCCCACCGCCCGGTCGTCCCGGGCGAGACCTACACGTACACCGTCACCGCGCTCACCGAGGCAGGGGCAGAGAGCCTTCCGTCGAATCCGGTGACGGTGACGATTCCGAGTCCACCGCCGGATGCCATCTCCGGACTGGCGGCCGGGCACTGGTACGAGTTCCCGAATTCGAACCTGCGGGCCGCGGCCCTCACCCCCGCGACGCATCCGTGGCTCGGCTGGGGCGAGGGCATCAGCGGCATCATGAACGACTGGTCGAGCGGCGCCTTGGACACCCAGCGCGACCGGCTCTACATCTCTGGCGGCGGCCACAACGGCTACTTCGGCAACGAAATCTACGGCTTCGACCTGCGCACTGGCACATGGGTGCGCCTGACCGACCCGGACCCGGTCCTCCGTGATGAGGAGTGTCCCGCCCCGGAGCTGGGGGTCAACTGCGCCATCCACACCTACGACGGGCTCGAATACCTGCCCCTGCCCTTCGACCGGTTCATGGCGGTCGGCTGGGATGGCCGGCCCCAGACGACGCTCAACCTCGACACGAATCGCTGGGAGAGTCACCCCGACCTTCCACAGCTCGGGACGCGCACCGGGGCCAATTGCGCCTACGACCCCGGCACCCGCGTCCTCTGGTACCACTCCGGCGCGGAGGCGGTGTCGGTCTGGGACCCGGCCACCGGCAAGTGGACCATCCGCAGCGAGGCGAACCAGCTCGGCTATTACAAGAACGCGGTCGTCGACCCGAAGCGCAAGCTGTACGTCGAGGTCGGCCAGGGCTCCACCGACACCTGGACCATCAACGCGCTGGGGAAGTTCGTTCCGACGCGCACGCGGCTCGCGACCACGGGCGCTCGGGAAATCGAGGACGTGGGGAATCCCGGCGCCGAGTACGACCCGGTGACCGACCAGATTGTCGCGTGGAAGGGAGGCGGGGACATCTACACGCTGAACCTCGACACCCGCGTCTGGACGAAGCATGCCGCGCCAGGCACGGTGGTACCCGGACCGGCCAACCTGAACGGGACCTACGGGCGGTTCCGCTATGTGCCGAGCCTGAATGTCTTCGTGGTGGTCAACACCGTCGACACGAATGTCTTCGTCTACCGGCTCGATGCGAGACCCGGTCGACTGCTGCGACGGGTCGACGTGACGGCGCCCGGCGCAACCGCCGAGACGGGCTCCACCGGCAAGCTGCAGGTGAAGGCGGTGTTCCAGGATGGAACCTCGGTCGTCGCCACATCGGAGGTCACCTTCAGCTCGCTGGACCCGGAGGTGGCGACCGTGGACGCGGGCGGTACCTTCCGGGCAATCAATCCCGGCCGGGCCCGGCTGCAGGCGAGCTACACCGACCCGCTCACCCGGCGGGGACTGGTTGGGGCGTTGGTGCTCGAAGTGGTGCCGATGGCGGGCGACCCCGTGCTCGACACGTTGACGATTCAGCCCGCGCCCGCGCTCAAGGTGCTGCGCGGAAGGTCGGTGGGCTTCAGGGCGGTGGGCTCCTTCCACCGCGGCGCCGACGTCTTCACCCGTGACGTCACCTGCGAGGCCACCTGGAGCTCCGACAGCCCGTCGATTGCCAGCGTGACTTCCGGCACGGTCCACGGCCTCTCGGAGGGAGCCACGACGCTCCACGCGAAGGTTGGGAACGTCGCGGCCCAGGCAACCCTCGCGGTGATTCCGCAAGCGACGGGAGAGCTGCTGGCCCTGAACTTCCAGCCGCCCGGAGCACCGATGGTGGCGGGCTGGGCGGTGGCCGACGACTCGGCTTTCGACGCGACCCGCGGCTGGGGCTGGCAGGACGCGGCCGGGCTTCAGACTCGAAGCGACCGCAAAGGCACGCGAGATGCGCGCCTCGCCAGCTTCGTGCAGACGATGCCGACCGGAGCCAGGTTCCGGCTCCAGGTTCCCGATGGCCGGTACCACGTGGCGGCGGCCGTGGGGGACAACACCTTCGGCTCCGGCCTCGCGAGCGTGGAGCTCGCGGGCGCGGGCATTGTCTACGGCGTGGGCGCAGGCAACACGGAGGGAGCCAGCATCGTCGAGGCCACCGGAGGCAGGGGCCTCGTCTTCGACGTCGTTGGGCCCATCAACTGGCTCGCGGTGATGCGGGTCAACGGCCTGGACTTCGATGCGGCGCTCGCCGCGGCCAGGACCTGGTAGACGGCGAGCGCACGCGGGAGGCGGAACCCTAGGGGGCCACGGGCAGCGGGCCCTCCACCGCGATGTTGATGGCCTCGTCCGCGTAGCTGTGAGTGCCCGACGACGTGGTGAGGGTGCCCCGGATGTTCATGGAGACATTGCCCGTCGTCGCCGAAATCTCGGAGCCCCCCACCTTCAGCGTCGCATTGGCGTCGAGGTAGTCGGTCACCTCTCCCGTGATTTCCACGCGCCCCTTTGACGTGAGCAGCACCTCTCCGGTGCCGCTCGCGGCGCTCACCACCACCGTGTCGGTCAAGGTGCCGTTGAAGCGGTTCTTGCCGTCCTCGGAGTAGTCGACGTACTGGATGACCGACTCCACGCGGACCTCCCCCGTCGCCGAGACCTTGACGGTCTCCTTGACGATGGCCTTGCCGCCAGCCGCGCCCGGCTCCGTGCGCTCGGAGGAGACATCCGTCTGCGCCATCGCCACGAGCCGCTGGCTGAAGCCGCTGTCCTCGCCACGCACCGGGCGGTTGGCCTGGTGCAGCGCCTTCGCGGCGCCCTGCTTGCCACCGCCCAGCTTCGCGGGGCCGCGGCCGTCGCCCGTGTCGCCATCGTTGTCACTGCCGCCACAGGCGACGGCCATCACGGACAGGACCAGCGGGATGACGAGCTTTCGGAACGCATTCATGGGTTCTTCCTCGGGTTGGAGTGTGGAGCGTGTTGCGACAGGACGAGGTTGCAGGCCCCGTGCCCCACGTCCCTTCCGCCCGAGCGCGAAGGTGTTTCCGCCATCATTTCGGGGACCTGGCGCGGCGCCTCCGCCTCCGGGCCGCGCGCCCCTGTCCCCTGCGAGGAGACAACTGGCCTTGAATGAGTCAGGGCGCCCATACCGGAATCCACGGGCCTTTGAGCGGTCTTCGACAAGCGCCCACGGAAATCCGAGGCCCCACCGTCCGGGGCCGTCACCAACCCCTTGAAGTCATTCGCCTCCGGGGTGTGCACGTGGCTTGCTTGAAGGCGCTCACTCAACCGGAGCCCGTCATGACCGCACGTCATTCCTGGAGTTGGAGTCCCCGCCTCCTCACCGCCCTGCTGCTGCTGGCGGGCTGTTCTTCTTCCGAAGACACCGAAGAGCAGCCCCTCCCCGAGCCGCCGGGCGAGCTCGTCGCGTCGGACAAGCAACGGACGCGCTCGCCGGACGTCCCGGCCGAGGACCTGGCCGCTGTCGTCGCGGGCAACACCGACTTCGGCGCGGCCCTGTACCGGCAGAGCACGCGTCCGGGGGAGAACTTCTTCTTCTCGCCGTACAGCATCACCCAGGCCTTCGCCATGACGTACGCGGGCGCCCGGGGCAACACCGAGGCGCAGATGGCGCAGGCGCTGCGCTTCGTGTCCCAGGACCGCCTCCACCCGGCACTGAACGCGCTCGACCTGGCGCTCCAGGAGCGCGCCGAGCGCCCGGTGCAGGAGGGCTCGCCGCCCACGCTGCGGGTGGTGAATGCGCTCTGGGGACAGAAGGGACACACCTTCGAGCCCGCGTTCCTCGACACGCTCGCCGTCAACTACGGGGCGGGGATGCGCGTGGTGGACTTCTCCACCGAGTTCGACTCCATCCGCTCCCGCATCAACGACTGGGTGAAGCAACGGACGGAGGGCCGCATCCAGGGCCTGCTCCCGGACGGCTCGGTGCGGCCGGACACGCGTCTGGTGATGGCCAATGCGCTCTACTTCAAGGGCGCGTGGGCCGCGCCGTTCCGCGACAATGGGACGGCCAGCGCCCCCTTCCACCGCCTGGATGGGAGCGAGCAGCAGGTCCAGATGATGTCAGGCGCGGACGGGCTCTTCCCGTCCGGGAAGGGCGACGGCTATGAGGCTGTCGCGCTGCCCTACGTGGGCCAGTCGTTCCGCATGCTGCTCGTCATTCCCGACAGCGGCCGGTTCGCCGAGGTGGAGTCGCGGCTCTCGGCGAGCTTCCTCTCCGAGGCCCGCTCGAAGCTGGAGACGAAGCGCCTGCTGCTCCGGATGCCGAAGTTCCAGGTGGAGACGAAGCTTCCGCTGCTGGCGCCGCTCCAGGCGCTCGGGATGGTGGATGCCTTCACCTCCGCCGCCAACCTGTCGGGGATGACGACGCAGGGGGCGCTGGTCATCACGGCGGCCCAGCACAAGGCATTCGTCGCCGTGGACGAGAAGGGCACGGAGGCCGCGGCCGCCACGGCCGTCGTCGGCGGTCCGGTGTCGATACCGCCGGAGCTCGTCGTGGACCGCCCCTTCCTCCTGCTCATCGAGGACGTGGACACCCAGGCGGTCCTCTTCCTGGGCCGCATCGTCGACCCTGGCCCCTGAGCCGCGCGCTAGAAGCGCCCGCCCAGCGCCAGGCCCGCGCCGGAGCCGGTGATGTACGGAGCGAAGCGGACCTCGCGCACGGGAATGGAGCTGGGGGCCGGGGCCTGCGGCCGCTCCAGCCCCAGCTCGTTGCGGAGCTGCTGGTTGTAGCCGTCCGCCATCTCGCGCAGCTCGTGGTCGGGCACGAGCGGCCGGTTGTTGATGATGATGCCCGCGAAGGCGAGCCCGAGGCCGACGGGCATGCCGATGAGGCCCACCGTCACCGCCGTCGAGAGGTTCTCGGTGTCGCTGAGCGCGAGGGCGACGGGCACCAGGACGGAGGCGGCCATGACGCTGCCCCCGCCAATCCACAGGCCGTTGCGCAGGCGCATCCGGGACTGCCAGGCCCCGGCCAGGTCCTTGCGGCCCACCAGGTCGAAGAACTCGCCGGCCTCCAGCTTGCGCTTGTATTTGCCCTGGACGATGTCCGTCCATTGGGTGACCCGGGCGCCGGTCGCGTCGCTGACGGCGACGAACTCCGAGTAGAACAGGGCACGCTTCTCGTACTCGGCCGCGGCCTGCTCGGACGTCAGGGCGGGACGGGGTGCCTCCGCGACGGGAGCGGCGGACAGCGCAAGCGACAGGACCAGGGTCAGTGACATGGGGCTCCCCCTCGTGGACGGCCCCAACCGGGGCTGACGCATGTGGCCTGCTATCGCGCACGGCCTTCCACCGTCAAGGCAGCCCGTCCAGCTGCACGAAGGCCCGCGCTCCTGTCACGGCCTTCAAGCCCCGGGGGAGCGTCTTCGCAGGTATTCCCAGGTAAGCCGCTATTGACTATCTATTGCCCCCGGCGAGCAGGGGTGGGCCGTGCCTGCCCCTTCAGCCAATCACAAGGAGGGCAGCATGACACCTGGGAGGATGTTCCGCTGTCTGTCGTTGGTGGGAGTTCTGAGTGGACTGGTTGGATGCAATGTCATCGAGCTGGAGAACGCCGAGGCACTCGGGCAGCTCCAGGGCGAGGCCATCGTGTCGAGCATCACGGAGGGTGACTACGTCATCCGCTCCGCCATGACCCAGAAGTGCATCGACATCGCTGACGCCAGCACCGCGGACGGCGCCAAGGTGCAGCAGTGGGACTGCAACGGCACCCACGCGCAGAAGTTCCGCATCTCCCCGACGTCGGATGGGTACTGGAAGCTCATCAACGTCAATAGCAACAAGGCGCTCGACATCTCCAACAACAGCACCGCGCAGAATGCCAAGGTGCATCAGTGGTCGTATGTCGGCGGGAACAACCAGCAGTTCAGGTTCGTGGCCCGAGGCAACAACCAGTTCAGCATCCATGCACGCCACACGGACATGGTCATCGACCTGTACTGGGGCTCGGCGAACAACGGCACGGAGTACGTCCAGTATCCGTACACGGGCACCGCCAACCAGCTCTACACGTTCGACAAGGTGAGCGGTCCGGACAACCCGGGCCGCGGGTGTGCCGTCGCCGATGGGCAGACCACCCTGCGCTTCATCAACAGGTGCTCCTTCGAAGTCGAGTTCGCCGGCAACAACATCACGGGCGGCATCCTGGGTTCGGGCCAGGAGGCGTGCCGCACCATCGGCTCCGTCACCGCGTACATGCCGACGAAGCGCTACTGGGGCTTCCCCCGGGGGGAGGACCCGGGGTTCGAGCGCCACTCCCTGGCGGAGTTCGGCTTCAACGAGGTGTTCTACTCGTACACCAGCTGGGACTGGTTCAACCTCAGCCATGTGGATGCCCACAACCTCCCCCTGAAAATCGTCCCCTATGAGCTGGGTGGGGGGACGACCTGCTCGGGGCAGACTCGGAGCTGCCCGATGAACCTGCTCCCGGGCTGCCCCGCGGAGGGCCAGTTCCGCAACGCCGCCGGCAAGCTCGTCTCCTGCGTGAGCCGGGACCGCGACAATCCCAACAGCGTCGTGGCCCGGTACTTCGACGCGGCCTGCTCGCAGTCCTACTCGTGGTCCGGCGATGACTCGGTGATGGCGGCGTGCAACGCCGAGGACTTCGACATCGTCTTCTGCCCGCCGAACTGAGTGGCGGACAGGGGGCCGTGAGTCACGGATGATGTTCCAGGCGAACGTCTAGCCCTGGAGTGTCGGTGCACCCTCGCCTGGTGGCGGTGAGGGCGCGCGCCCTGGTAGACGGGAAGGGTTGTCGTCACTCGTCTACCAGGGGGAGATTTTTGATGAACCGGCTTCTTCGCAACGTGTTCGCGCTCGTCGTGATGCTCGTCTCCGTCACGGCCTTCGCGGGGGAGACCCGCGCCCGGGCGCGCGGGGTGACCTACTCGTGCATGTACTACAGCGCCCAGGAGGCGGAGGTGGAGCTGAGCTACGTGAACACGGGCCTGCCCTGGGGCACCTCGGTGACCCTCATCTACGGGTGGGGCGGGTCTGTGTCCCCCGGGGGCGGCGCCCCGCCCTACCTGGTCGACTGGGAGAACACCACCGCCACGGATGCCCCCGCGACCGCGCCGTACACCTGGGGCACCACGGTGAAGGGGCAGACCGCCTCCCGCGGCTCGCCCAGCAAGAGCTACAACCGCCTCGACTTCGTGTGGGAGGTCCACCTGCCGGACGGCTCGGTGTTCTACGAGAAGGGCAACAACTCCACGTGGGGCTACTACCTCGCGGACGTGTCCAGCGTCCCGAAACCCTGCACCTCGACCGGGGGCTTCAACACCGAGCTGCAGCCCGTCCCCGTCACCTCCGTCGAGAAGTGGTAGCGCGGGCAGCAACCTCGCGGGGCACCTGGCGGCGCAGGAGGAACGGGAGGTGGTCGCCCTCTCCCGCCGCCAGCCGGGCTTCCTGACGCGGGCTGGCTACGTCTCGGTGGACCTGGGCCCGCCCGTGCCACTGGACATGCTCGCCCAAGAATGGAGACAGGCTGGAGACCATGAAGAGCTCCAGCCCGTAGCCGGATGATGCTGCCTCCCTTGGATGGTCGGGGAGAGAGGGATTTGAACCTGCGCCCCCCTTGGTCCCGAACCAAGGATTTTGCTGCTACCGTGCCGCGGGGCTCCCAGAGGCACCCGGATCTATCGAGCCCTGCCGGCGGTTTACCGTCCGAGAAGTCGCGGAACAGCTTGGGGATGTCGGGCGCAGGTGGCGACCGTGCGAGTGGAGCTCCCGCGCCGGGGGCCGCCACGGGCGCAGGTGGCGCCTTGGAGGTCACACGTGAAGCGCAGGTGGCGACAGAGGGCGTTCGCGCCGGTGGCGATGGCGGTGCTGGCGGCAGGCTGCGGCGCGTCGAGTGGTTCAGCGCCCCTGGATGCGCTTCCCCGCGACTGCGTTCCCTCGGGCGGGGCCACGGGCGCCCCCGGAACCATCGAGGAGGCGGTGGCGCTCATCAACTCCCTGCCCCGCCCCACTTCCGTGGCCTGCCTCGTGGAGAGTCTGGACCGGCCCCTGCGGCTGAGCGCCACGGAGAGCGACTTGAGCGCGCAGCCCGCGCATGGCCGGCGCAGCCCTCGCGTCTTCCTGTTCTCGGGGCCCCTCATCATCTCGGTCGTCCCCGACGGCCCCGGAGCGGAGGTCGTCGAGTTTGCTGAACTCGATGACTCCGGCCGCTCCATCAAGGGAGAGCTGGCCTTCCCCATCGAAGCCGAGGTGCTCCCCGAGGCTCCGTACACGAAGGTCATGTTCCAACCCGGCGTCACGGTCTGCGCGCTCTGTCACGCGGACGAGAGGCCCGCGTATCGCGTGGGCAATGCGTGGGCCTACTCCTCCCGCGCGCTGCGCCCGGTGGACTCCTCGCTCGTCCCGCTCGAAGAGCTCCAGCGGGAAGCCTCCACCTGTGACGCCTCCGCCGAGCCCGAGCGCTGCCGACTCCTTCAGGAGCTCTTCGAGCACGGCATGCCACGCGCTCACGCCTTTCCCGCGTCACTTCCGACCTTTCCCTGAGCAGCGCTGTCGGTGGCCTCGCCCGGGCACACCCTGGCCGGATGCACAAGGGCGTCCCCTTCCGTGGGGCCAGCGTCACGTCTACTGCCACCGCGACGTGGAGGACCTGCGTTGGGGTAGCCCTTCTCGCGCTTCGCAGCACCCGAGCAGCCAGGTGCACGGCTTCGAGCGGGTGCGCTGCGGGCGTCTCAAGGACGAACTGCTTCACACCTGCTGGGGGCGCGTGCTCCGGTGCATCACCAGGGCTACGGAGCCACCCAGGTGTAGGTGGCCGGGGTTGCATCCGTGCGGCCAGCCCAGTCTGTCGCGCGCGCTGCCAGAGTGTGCGTTCCCTGGGCCAGTCCCGAGTAGCTGACAACGTACTCGCACGGCTCGAAGACAGAGCCATCCAGGCTGCATTCGAAGGTGCCGTATTCGTCACTGGAGACCCTGAGGAGTGCGGAGGTCCCAGGTGGCGTATACGGCCAGGCGAGCTCGATGAACGTGTCGGGGGGCGTGAAGTCGACATCCCACCAGTGCTCCACGGGGTACCGCCCCACATTGCCCAATGGATCCACCGCGAGCACGCGCAGTCCGTAGGTTCCTTCCGTCAGTTGGGACAGAACCAGCGGGTCCGGACACGGAGCAAAGGGTGCTTCATTCAAGCTGCATCGATAGCTCACGCCGTCCCCATCATTGCCAAAGTCGAGAGTCACCGTGCTTTCCCCGGTCTCGATTGCCGGGCCGGAAACGATGAATGCCAGGGGGCCCTGTGTATCGGTATGGAAGGTGCGCATCACCGAGGCGGATGAGTGGCCACACGCGTCCGTCGTGTAGATTGTGACCTCATGCGTACCGTCGCGGAACTCACCCCAGAATGAGGGCGTGAAGGACCAGGTACCATCCGCGCCGACGACCATCACGGGCCAGGACGACATGGTGAGGTTTCCGTGCACCACCGAGATGGAGGTGCCCGGATCGGCGGTGCCCGTGAAGGTAGGGTCCGCGGTGGCCAGCAGCGCCTGTTCGGCCGGAGTAAAGACTGTCGGCGCCGACGGCGGCGGCAAGGCTTCGCACTCTTGAGGGTCCGGCTCCGCGCGCGCGGCCCGCACCAGCAGCAACGTGCAGGCGAGTGCCAGCAATCCAGGGGTGCGCGGCAATGCCAGCCGCAGTGAATGACCTTGAGAAGCTCTTTCGTTCATACTGAGCACTCTACACGACAGATGCAGCACCCCTCGGATTCGTTGCAAGGCGATGCCAATTCACAGCCGTGTTTCACAGGCCGCGCAACAATGCAGCGACCTGCGAATAGCTCACGCGAGGTGCGTGAAGGGAAGACACTCCGATGCGGGGTGCAGGATGGAGCGCTGGGTGGGCCGCCTGCGGCGGCACTCCGCTCGGCCCATTCGCGGAGGTGCGACGGCTGGGGGCTGCCCCCACATCAGACAGCGGACGACCTGGACCCGCCGACCCAGTCAGCCGAGGTATGAATGGGGTCATGCCCTTTCTCCCCGGGCATGACCGAACACTCGAGACAGGAGGGGACTGTCACCCCTGCCATGCTTAGCCTGGGGAACTACGGGCAGCAGGAATATTGGAACCAGCAATAGTAGCCTGGGCTGCACGAAGTGCTACCGCAGGCGTTGCTCCATGAAAAGGAACTGAATCTCAGACCCAAGGAGGCGCAGTGCGCTGCCGCAGCCTCTCTGGTTGCCACGGACGGCTGGCAGCTGGGTGTGAAGTCATGACTGAAAATCTGACACACAGATGCGACTGCCGGCTCAGTGATTCCCTGTTCCGCCTTGTCATGCGAAAGCGATTGCGCGTCAGCACCGAGCGGCTGCTGGTGCTCCTCTGTGCCCACACCGCAGGCGGCAAGGAGTGTGGCGCTTGCAAAAATGAATGTCTTCACAAAATTTCGCATGGGATCGCCGTTTCGTTGAGGTTGGGGGTGATTGGGTAAGTCCAAGACGCCATGCCGGCAATGACTGACTGCGGCAGACGGGAAGCGTAGTCCCCCGGGCAGTGAGAGTCCATCCGTCAGCGTAACGGGTGTTGGACATGGATTGAGACCGCCATCCTCGCCCTCGCGGCCAGCCAGGCCCTCGACGATAGGCGGATGGGTCCGTCTGACACGTTGAACGCGCTATAGAGGGAGGAATGGCCCCCTCGCGCAAGCAGCCTCTCCCCTCCTCCGACGCTGCGCCGCTGTCCCGTCGCACCCTCCTCACCGCCGGGCTCGCGGCGGGCGCGCTCGGGTGCGCGGGTCGCGAGACGAGGCCCGCGAGGGGTGAGCGCCTGGACGTGCTCATCCAGGGCGGCACCG
>JBKGHK010000409.1:0-9247 GCA_046520375.1 Pyxidicoccus sp. 3LFB2 | reverse complement strand
TCCCCCGGTGGCGACCGCTGCGGCACGCCGAAGCCGTTCCCGTTCCCCGGCGACGACCGCTGCGGCACGCCGGTGCCCCGCCAGCCGGGTGGCTGCTGGTCGCCGCTGGACCTGGGCGCGCTGGTGGAGCTGGGCAAGCTCGACAAGGCGAAGGGCCAGATTGGCGCCGACCAGCTCGCGGACGCCATCAAGACGGGCACGGCGGACCTGGACGGCCAGGCGGCCTCCGGTGAGTTCCGCGCCTTCTCCGAGTGGGCGCAGAAGAACGCCGACCGGCTGACGCCCGAGGCGAAGCAGGTGATGGACATCTACGCGAAGTACGCCGCGAAGTCGCAGGCGGCGGGCCAGACGGGCATCCCCCAGGCCGAGCACGACAAGATGCTCGCGGAGATGAGCAAGGTCGGCGACCAGGGTGCGAAGCGCGCCCTGGCCGGACTGGACAAGCTGCCCTCGCCCATCTCCGGCCGCGACATGGCGAAGGCCATCGAGCGCGGCACGAAGGACGCGGACGGCCAGACGAAGGCCGAGCTCGACGCCTTCAAGGACTGGGCGCAGAAGAACGGCGCGAAGCTGTCCCCCGAGGCGAAGGAATTGCTCGGCATCTTCGAGAAGCACGCGAACAAGGCCACGGCCACGGGCGACAAGGACCTGTCCCGCACCGAGTGGAAGGCCCTGCTCAAGGAGTTCAAGGGCGTGGGTGACGTGAGCGCGCGCAAGGCGCTCGAGAAGCTGGACAAGGAGAAGGGCCCCGTCTCCGGAGAGGACATGCTGGAGGCCATCCGCGAGGGTGTCTCCGACAACGACGGCCACGCCGTCACGTCCGAGCTGCGCGAGTTCCAGCAGTGGGCCCGCGAGAACAAGGAGCGCCTGACGCCCGAGGCGAAGCAGGTGCTGGCCACCTACGAGAAGGCCGCGAAGGGCGCCGGCAAGGACGGCATGTCGCAGGCCGAGTTCGACAAGATGCTGAAGCAGGCCGGCCAGTTCAAGACGTTCCGCGACGACTCCATGCGCACCGCGCTGGAGAAGCTGGATGTGAAGAACGGCCGCATCTCCGGCAAGGACCTGGCCGACGCCATCAAGGCCGGCGCGGGCGACCATGACGGCCAGGCCGCGGGCGTGGAGTTCGCGGACCTGCAGAAGTGGGCGCGTGAGAACTACAGCCGGCTGGGCCCGGATGCGCGCAAGGTGCTCGACATCTACGAGAAGTACGCCACCCAGGCGCTGGCGAAGGGCGAGACGGGCATCGCCAACTCGGACTTCAACCGGATGCTGCGCGAGATGAGCCGGGTGGGCGAGCCGGTGGTGCGCCCCACGTTCCTCGCGGGGTGAGTGACTTTTCCTGACGGACTCACGGCGTGGGCGCCCGGCGGGGGCCGGGTTGCGGGGGGCCGCAAGGCCCGCGCCGTGAGCGAGTCGGGAATCTCTTGGGGGGATTTCGAGGCGCCCGCGCTGTCCGGGGGGACGGCGCGGGGCCTTGGATGACAGCAGGATGCTTGTGAGGGCCTCGAACCGTTGGGGGACGGTTCGAGGCCTCTTCTTTTTCAGCGCGTCAGCGCCTCAGCGCGACTTCGCCTTGGTGATGGTGTCCTTGGCCACCTGCACCACGTTGTCGAGGGTGAAGCCGAACTTCTGCTGCAGGGCCTTGATGGGGGCGGACGCGCCGAAGCTGCGCATGGCGATGACATTGCCGGCATGGCCCACCCAGCGCTCCCAGCCGAAGGCGGCGCCCTTCTCCACGGCGACGCGGGCCTTCACGTCCGGAGGCAGCACGCTGTCCTGGTACTCCTGCGGCTGCTGCTCGAACAGCTCCCACGAGGGCAGGCTCACCACGCGGGCCTTGATGCCCTCGGCCTTGAGCTTCTCGGAGGCGTCCACGCACAGCGACACCTCGCTGCCGGTGCCGATGAGGATGACGTCCGGCTTGCCGCCCTCCACGTCCGCCAGCACGTAGCCACCGCGCTTCACGCCCGACGCCGCGCCGAACTTCGTGCGGTCGAACGTGGGCACCGGCTGCCGGGTGAGCACCAGCACCACCGGGTGCTTCTTCTGCTCGCCAATCACCCGCCACGCCTCCACCACCTCGTTGGCGTCCGCGGGCCGCAGCACGATGAGGCCCGGCACCGCGCGCAGGCTGGCGAGCTGCTCCACCGGCTGGTGCGTGGGCCCGTCCTCGCCCAGGCCGATGGAGTCATGCGTGAAGATGTGCAGCGCGGGCAGTTCCATCAGCGAGGACAGGCGGATGGCGGGGCGCTCGTAGTCACTGAAGATGAGGAACGTGGCGCCGTAGCCGCGCAGCTTGCTCAGGCACAGGCCGTTGACGATGGAGCCCATCGCATGCTCGCGCACGCCGAAGTGCACGTTGCGGCCGGCATGGTCCCCGGGCTTCATCGACTCGGAGCCGTTGATGTACGTCTTCGTGGACGGGTTGAGGTCGGCCGAGCCGCCCACCAGCCACGGGTAGTTCTTCGCCATGGCGTTGAGCACCTTGCCGCTGGACTCGCGGGTGGCCATGCCCTTGGCGTCGGCGGGGAACGTCGGCAGCTCCGAGTCCCAGCCCTTGGGCGCTTCGCGGCGCTGCATGCGCTCCAGCTGGTCGGCCAGCTCGGGGAACTGCTTGCGGTATTCGGCGAAGCGCTGCTCCCACTCGGTGCGCAGCTGCTTGCCGCGGTTGCCCATGCGCTCCTGGAAGCGCTCGCGCACGCCGTCGGGGACGAGGAACTTCGCGTCCTCGGGCCAGCCGTAGTTGCGCTTGGTGCCCTTGATTTCCTCGTCGCCCAGCGGCTCACCGTGGGCCTTCGCCGAGCCCTGGAGCTTGGGCGCACCAAAGGCAATCTGCGTGGTGACGACGATGAGGGTGGGCTTGCCGCGCATCGTCTTGAAGGTGCGCAGCGCCTCGCCCATGGCGTTGAGGTCATTGGCGTCGGCCACGTGGATGACGCGCCAGCCGTAGCCCTCGAAGCGGCGGCCCACGTCCTCGGTGAAGGCCAGGTCGGTGCTGCCGTCGATGGAGATGTGGTTGCTGTCGTAGATCCAGCAGAGGTTGGGCAGCTGGAGGTGGCCGGCGATGGAGGCGGCCTCGGAGGCGACGCCTTCCATCAGGTCGCCGTCACCGCAGATGGCATAGACGTCGTAGCTGAACAGCTCGAAGCCGGGGCGGTTGAAGTACCCGGCGAGCCAGCGGCTGGCGATGGCCATGCCCACGCTGTTGGCGACGCCCTGGCCCAGGGGGCCGGTGGTGGTCTCCACGCCGCTGGTCCACCGGTACTCGGGGTGGCCGGGGGTGGAGGAGTCGAGCTGGCGGAACTTCTTGATGTCCTCCAGGGAGACGGTGGGCGCGTCCTCGACGCCGTACTCCCGGGTGACGCGCTTCACCCCGGACAGGTGGAGCAGCGCGTACAGCAGCATGGAGGCGTGGCCGTTGGAGAGGATGAACCTGTCGCGGTCCGGCCAGATGGGGTGGGACGGGTCATAGCGCAGCTCCTGCTGCCAGACCTGATAGGCCACGGGGGCCAGGGACATCGGCGCCCCCGGGTGGCCCGAGTGGGCCTGCTGCACCGCATCCATGGCCAGGGTGCGGATGGTGTTGATGGCCAGCACGTCCTGCTTGTCGGTCGTCATGGGTGTCCTCGCGTTCCCGCTCGCGTGCGGCGCACCATGCCGTAACTGCCGCCCGGGCGCCGCACGAAACGCGAGCCCGCCCACCCGGTCGTCGGGCAGTCCACGGGGCACGGGGAATTCATGGCCCCGGAGGGCAGGGGAATGCGCCCCGCCAGCCGGTGACGGGGCTCCCTGTAGCGTCAGGGGGTGATGCGGCCGGAGAACAGCTCCTTTACGTAGAGCAGGTCCACGGAGAGGCCGAAGACGCCCCGGGTGTTCCACCGGTCCTCGGTGCGGATGTCGTCACGCGTGCCGGCGAAGGGCTCATTGAGCTCGGCGCCGACGGGCTGGGGCGCCCGGAGCACGTCGGCGACGTAGAGCACGTTGACACCATAGAGGACCTCGAAGGAGAGCCCCGCCACGAAGCGCCGGCCCGGCTGCGTCAGGCCGATGCCGAGCACGGCGCCCAGCCGGTCGAGCACGCCCTGGTCATGGACGAGGTCCCGCCCCGGATACGAGGGGCCTCCGAAGAGGCTGAGGACATAGCGGGGGGCGCCGTAGAGGACGAGGCTCGCGGTGTACTCGACGCCGCGGCCGTTGGGGCCCTTGGAGTAGAGGATGTTCTCTTCGCCTTCGGGGCGGACATCGAACTCGCGCACGTGCTGCGGGGTGAAGATGGCGCCGAGCTGGAGGGTGGCGCGGTAGCGCCGGTGCTGGCTGAGGTTGTAGCGGATGGCGCCGGTCTCCCCCGTGGTGCCCGTCTGGCGGAAGCTGATGTCCACGTTGGCGTTGAAGCACCGGCGCGGCGTGTTCTTGCGCAGGGTGAAGCCCCCGGCCTGGCGAGCACTCTCCTCCTTCGTGAGCGCGACCTTGTCCACGCTGACGTATACGGCCGGGGCGGCGGGCTCGATGGCGCACGGCTCGAAGCGCGTGGGGGCCCAGTTCGTGAGGGCGGTGTAGACGCCCACGTAGATGGGGTCTCCCTCGACGCCGTAGTCGCGGTTGGCGTGGCAGATTTCACCGCTCTCCATGAACACGATGAGCGTGTAGCCCGAGCTGCGGCCACCCTTCGTCTGCTTGACGATTTCCGTCTGCCACTGGGAAGCGGCCTCCCGGCACTCCTCCAGGCTCCCGGTGCCCGGAGGCGGGGGAGCCTTGGCTTCGGTCGCGGCGGAGGCCCCCACGGGAGGGTTCGCGGCGGCGCCTTCAAGCTTCACCGTCTGGAAGCACTTCGCCCCCGCGGCACCCGAGAAGAGCAGGACGGGAGTGCCATTCAGTCGCGTGGCCTCCGCGCGCAGCGCGGCAATCACCGTGGCGCCCCAGATCTTCCCCGGCGCCAGGTTCGCTGCCTGTCCGCCCAGGTTCGCATCGGTGAAGCTGCCATCCGCCTTCCGCACCTGGGCCTTGTCCAGGCTGGTGAAGCCAGCGGGGACGGTGACGGACGGAGGCACGCCCGCGGGCGTGTTCTGTCCCGGGTCCACCTCGGCCGGCGTGCACGCAGCCTGCGCATGCGCGGCCCCGCCCAGCAGGACGACTCCCAACAGCATGGCTCTCAAGACGGTCTTCATGTTGCGAGCACCTCTCTGCGAGAAGGGTTGCGAGGACGGGAGGAAGGCAAGGTATCGCCGGAGTCAGACGTACGAGGCGCCCTCGAAGAAGAGTGGCACATCGGCCTGCATGAAGACGGAGTAGCGCTGGCTGTGGCCCACCAGCAATCCCCAGACCCGGCGGTCCAGGTCGATGAGGCACGAGCCCGAGTCCCCGGGCTGCGTGGGGTTCTGGTCATTCCGGGTCAGCAGCACGTTCCGGATGATGCCCTGGGGACCGACCACCACCTGGGCCTGCGCGCCCACGAAGGTGGTGGCCCTCGTGGCCACATGGCTCAGGACATACAGGTCGTCCCCCACGTCATCCGCCGAGGGCAGATAGGGAAGGCCCAGCGGCATCGAATCGCGGAAGGTGTTCCCACAGTGCGCCATGTGGGTCAGGGGCCGGACCAGCGCGTAGTCCGCGTCCTCCGTCACGACGACCTTGAGCAGCTCTCCGCGGAAGCCCTTCGCGGTGCCTCCGATGTTCCTCAGGGATACCCGGGGCTCTGTGCCCGGCTCGTAGACATGGGTCCCCGTCCACGTCGTATCGGTGAAGACATGCCCCGCGCTGACGATGACCCGCCCGAACGCCGGATGGTCCATCACCAGTCCCACCGTGCCTCTGCCGGGAGCGCGCACGGCGTCGCCGGGCCCCAGCGTCAGGGTGTCGTTGCAGCGCTGGAACGCCCCGGCCTCCAGCACGTCTGTCTTCAGCGTCCTGCGGCTGCGCGAGGTGGGCGCCCATTCGACTCGCGGAGGGATGAGCGCGCTCTTCGCGAGCTGGCGCCTGGGAAGCTTCTGGTCCACGAGGCAGCACAGCGCGAGCCCGCCCTCCTCACCGCCGTGCACCTTGTGCCCCACGAAGACGCCGGTGACGTGCTTCAGCGCCAGGAGCTGGTTCATCAGCCCGGACAGAATCGAGGGCGCTGGCACCTGCGCCGCGGCGACGCGCGCGGGCAGCCCGCGTGGGAGGGCCTGACGGGCGGTCTTCCGGGTGCGACGAGCGCGCGGCATGTCCCCCTCCAGTGCGAGCCGCCAGGAGTCCCTGGAGGCCTCACGTCATGCGGAACACCGTGAGCAAAGCACATGCCGCATGGCCCTCGGGCAGGGCACCGAGAGGGTATCAAGCCGGGTGGACAGAAGCGTCCAACCGCGTTGACACCTCTACCGCCGCGCCGCCACGCCCTTCACGGTGCGTCCGCGCGTCAGGTGCGTCACGGCCTCGCCCAGTCCCTCCACGGTGAGGGGGAACATGGGGAAGACACGGGCAATCACCGAAATCGTGCCCGAGCGCCACGTGCCCATGGGCTCGGGGTTGAGCCACACGTTGCGCTCGAAGTGCTGCGACAGCTGCATCAGCCAGGTGAGCCCTTCCAGCCCATCCGCCTTGTAGTGCCCGTCCGCATCGGTGCGGATGGACAGCTCGTACGGGGCCATGGAGGCATCGCCCACGATGACCAGCTTGTGGTGCCGCCCCACCTGCGCGAGCAGCTCCGGCACCGTCATGCCGCCGGTGAGCTGCGGCGTGGCGTAGAGCTTCCCGTACACGCAGTTGTGGAAATAGAAGGTGCGCAGCTCCTTGAAGTGCGTCGCCTGGCTCGCCGCGCTGAACAGCCGGCTCATCACCGCCGCGTACGGGTCCATGGAGCCGCCCACGTCCATGGCCAGCACCACGCGGGTGTTGGGCCTGCGCGGAGGGCGGACCACCACCTCCAGCTCGCCCGCGTTCCTCGCGGTGGCGGCGATGGACTCCTCCACGTCCAGTTCGTCCGGCGCGCCGTCGCGAGCAAAGGCCCGCAGCTTGCGCAGCGCCACCGCGAGCTGCCGTGTGTCCAGCACCAGGTCATCGCGGTAGCCCGCGTACTGCCGGGCCCCCGCCTGCATCAGCGCCGAGCCCTGCCGCCCGCCCTTGCCGCCCACGCGGATGCCCGCGCGCGCATGGCCGCCATTGCCGAAGGGGGACGTGCCGCCCGTGCCAATCCACCGGTTGCCGCCGTCGTGGCGCTCCTGCTGCTCGCGCAGGCGCTCCTCGAACATGCGGCGAATCTCCTCCGGGTCCAGCTGCTCCAGCAGCGCCAGCTCCTCGGGGCTCAAGTCCCGCCGCTCGCGCGCCTCCTCCAGCCAGGTCAGCAGCTCCTGCGTCAGCTCCAGCCCCGCGGTCTCCACGCCCTTGAAGTGCGCGAGGAACGCCTGGTCGAACGTGTCGAGCTGCGTCTCCGTGTGGACGAGGAGCGCCCGGGCCACATGGTAGAAGCCGTCCAGGCTGCTGTCGTGGAGCCCGGCCTGGAGCGCCCCCGCCAGCGCGAGCGCCTCCTGCGCGCCCACCTTCACCCCGCGCCGGCGCAGCTCGTAGAAGAATGGCAGGAACATGGCGCGCTCCTTCCTAGGCCCGGGGCCGGCGTCCGCGCCCGAAGGCCTCCGCGACGGAGACCAGGTCCTGCTCCTTCTTCAGCAGGGCGCCGAGGAACGGCAGGTTCTCATCCAGCTTGATGTCGGTGAGGCCCTGGGACTTGAGCACGGCAATCCAGTCGATGAGCTCGCTGGTGGAGGGCCGCTTGCGCAGGCGGGTGAAGCCGCGCAGCTCGTAGAAGACCTTCAGGGCCTGCTCGGTGAGGTTGGCGTCCAGCCCGGGGTGGTGGACGGCGACGATGCGGCGCATGAGCTCCGCGTCGGGGAAGTCGATGAAGTGGAAGACGCAGCGGCGCAGGAAGGCGTCCGGCAGCTCCTTCTCGTTGTTGGACGTAATCACCACCACGGGGCGGTGCTTCGCCGCCACCTCGTCGCCCGTCTCGGTGACGCGGAAGCGCATCCGGTCCAGCTCGTGGAGCAAGTCGTTGGGGAACTCGAGGTCCGCCTTGTCCACCTCGTCGATGAGCAGCACCACGCGCTCGGGGGCGGAGAACGCCTCGCCCAGCGGGCCCATCTTGATGTAGCGGCGGATGTCGCGCACGTCGCCGTCACCGAAGCGCGAGTCATACAGGCGCTGCACGGTGTCGTAGACATACAGGCCGTCCTGGGCGCGGGTGGTGCTCTTCACGTGCCAGGTGAGCAGCCGGTGGCCCAGGGCCTGGGCGATGGCCTCGGCCAGCAGCGTCTTGCCGGTGCCGGGCTCGCCCTTCACCAGCAGCGGCCGCTGCAGCGTGAGCGCGCAGTTGACCGCGGCCTGGAGGCCCTCGTTGGTCAGGTAGGAATCGGTGCCTTTGAAGCGGACGGGAGTCGGGACCGGAGTCATGGCCCGCCTCCTTTAACATCCACGCCGCCGTCGCGGGGGGCCGCCTGCCACCCGGCCCGGGCGCCGGGCTTCCGAGGGCTGCTCCCGCGCCCTGCCGCTCCCCGCCAGCCCCGCACTGTCACGTCAGACCGAAACCGTAGGCTCGTCCGTATTCCAAGGAAAGCCGTCGAGTGCGTTCTGACCTCGGGCAGGTTCTTTACTGGAGGCGGTCGTGGGTCACCCGTTCGTTCCGACACTCTTGCTCGTGTGGACGCTGTCCATGGTGCTGCGCACCTGTGGCGTGACGGCGGCCACCCTGCCGCCCGAGCGTGGGGCGGTGCAGACCAAGGACCCGGTGACGGAGACCCGGCCCGTGTCCCCGCCGGCCCCCAGCGCCCGGGGCTGAGGCCGGGTTCCCCGAAGCCGGCCGACCCCATGGGATGTCTGGCTTCGCTCGCTGGCCAACCGTTGGCTTGCGCCCTGCAATTGGATTTCACGCCCGAGACATGAGACGGCGTGTATTCTCCTCGCAATGGACCTTGCGAATGCCCTTGGGGAGATGTTCCGGCGCGAGCTTCAGGCACAGCTGGCCCCGCTGCAGTCGGCGGTGAGCCGCATGGAAGATGGCCTGGAGTCTCTCGAGCTGCTGCGCGAGGCGACGTTCCGTCTGGCGCCGCTCATCAACAGGCTCGGCTCCGTGGCGGGGGTGAGGACGCCCTCGGTGATTCCCGAGCGCTCGGCCACGCGCGGCGCGGGTCGGCGTGGGGCGCAGGCGCTCGGTGGCCCGGAGCGTCGCGGAGAAGCTCCGGCGGCCGCCGTAGTCGAAGAAGCCGGGCTCGGCGATTTGAAA
>JBKGHK010000408.1:0-9258 GCA_046520375.1 Pyxidicoccus sp. 3LFB2 | reverse complement strand
CGACGCTGCTCGCCGCCGCGGCGGGCCTCGTGTGGGCGCGCCACCCGCGCTCACCCGCGCTCCCGCAGGAGACACACCCGGTGCGGCAGTGAGCGGAGCGGCGTCCCTGTGCCAGTCTCAGCCGGGCCAGGGACCGGCCTCTGGTCAATGCTCCTGGTCGGGAAGCAGTACGGCGACGCTTCGGAGGTCTGGAGGGTCTCACTCCTCGCCGCTCGTCTCCAGCTTCAGCTTTCTCTCATGGCGTGGATGCAGAAGGTGTGGGCGCGCAGGCTCTTCGACTGCCTTGTCGTAGGCATTCCTTTCGAAGTCCTGACCGCCCTCTGCTACGCCAGGCTCCTTCCACTGTCGGCCTGGCAGGCCACCGAGGCCTACGTCGCGGTGGCCCTCGTTGTCTTCTCCTGTGAGGCGCTCCTGCTGGCCCTGCTGATCCGGTGGGCGCTGCTGCCGGTGGAGCGCTGGCGGAGCGTCCGAGGGACTCGCGACGAGACGGACACCGTCATCCAGCAGGCGCTGCTGCGCGCCTACTACACCCCCAGGTGGTTTACCGTGGCGTGGGGGTGCTCCTGGGCCGTCGCGCTGTCGAGCCTGCCAGCCTTGCTGGCGCTGCTTCTGCCGGAGCGGGTGCGCCTGGGGGAACGAGAGCTGCTGCTTACCGGACTCATCGTCCTCGCGACAGTCTCGGCCAAGGTCGTCGTGGCGACGCCCCTCTTCATCTGGCGACTCGCGCCCACCACCCGGGAGCTCTCGCTCGTCGCCCGGGGGCGGCACCTGCTGACCCTGCCTCGCGTCATCTCCTTCCGGAGGAGGCTGCTGGTCTTCACCGCCTGTCTGGCGCTGACGCCGACGTGTTGGATGGCCTGCGCATTCCTGGCTCCCTCGCCCACGCCCGGCACCTTGTTCCTCTTCACCTTCACAGCGCTGGTCTGGGCCCCGATGAGCGCATTCCTCGTCACCAAGGCCGTGGCCGGGCAGGTCACCGCCATCCGGAAGGCCGTAGACAGGGTGGTCGAGCGCTCGTCCACCCTGGACGTGGGGTACATCCCGGTGCAACAGCCCGACACGCTCGGCGACCTTGCCGAGGGCATCAACTGCATGGTGGACCAGCTCAACGCGAGCGCCAGGACCAACCACGCGCAGCTGGTGGAGCTGGACAGGCTCTACCGTCAGGCCGCGGAAGCGCTGCGGCTCCGAGACGAATTCCTCCTGGTGGCTTCCCATGAGCTGAGGACGCCCTTGACGTCCCTCTCGCTGACCCTGCAGACGATGGAGCGCAAGGCCCCATCGGTGCTGGAGGCGTCGAAAGAACCTCTCCAGCGCGCCCGGCGCCAGGTGGCCAACCTCATCGGCCTGGTCGACGACCTCCTGGATGTCGGCCGAATCCAGCGGGGACACCTGGAGCTGAGGCAAGCGCCCGTCTCCGTGGGGTCGCTCCTTGCCGAGGTCATCGCGAGCTTCCGCCCCCTCGCTCCTCGCCATCACCTCACCCTGGAGCTCCCGCAGGGGGAGGTGTTCGTGAGGGGAGATGCGGCGCGGCTGACGCAGGTCTTCAACAACCTCCTGGACAACGCCATCAAATACAGTCCCGAGGGCGGAGTCGTCAGGGTGAAGCTCATGCGCAGCGAGGGAGCGGCTCGCGTGTCAGTCTCGGACGAGGGCGTCGGCATTCCCGCCGAGCAGTTCCCCGAGCTCTTCGAGCGTTACTTCCGCGCCCGCACCACCACGGCGAAGAGCTTTGGCGGACTGGGGCTCGGGCTCTACATCACCCGGAATCTGGTGGACAGGCACGGCGGGCGCATCGACGTGCAGAGCGAGGTGGACCGGGGCACCACCTTCGTCGTGACGCTCCCCGAGCTGCGCGAGGCCCAGCAGGAGGTGGCGCCCCTGGCGCAGCAGGAAGCCCCTGGCGAAATGTAGGGCCTACCGCGTCTGGCTCCAGCCTGGGGTGCGCGTGCAGTTCCGGCTGTAGTCCCGGACGCCGCCCTTGCTTCCTGACCGTTACACCCTTCGGGTAGGACGGGGGCATGAGACTGGACGAACTGGGCCGCGAGGTGTCCTTCGAAGAGCTCGCGACGCGCTTTCGCGGCCATGACCTGTGGAGCTGGTTCCTCGAGAACCGGGACCTCGTTGAAGCAGAGGTGCGCCCGCGCCTCATCGAGGGAGGACTCGACACCTCCGAGGACGTGGAGACCGGCGAGGGCCCGTGGGCGCTCATCCTCGACGGGGACCTGGTGACGACGGGGGACATCACCTTCCGGACGGGCGACTACGCCACGAGTACCGTCATCGTGACGGGCCACCTCCGCGCCCGGAACATCCGGTACGGAGGGAGCGCACGCGTGGCGGTGGACCGGGACCTCACGGCGTCCGGGGTCATCGTCGGCAGCTGGGGCACGGACGGCGCGGTGCTGGGCGTCAGTGGAACGCTGACAGCGCGGGCGGTGCTGCTGGACTCGCACACTCCCATCTGGGCGAACGCGGGCGGCCCACGCTCCGTCCCCGAGGCCTTCCGCACCCTCATCGTCGGCGGCAGGGGCTGGCAGGAGTTCGTGCCTGACGTCGAGTTCGGCGCCCTGGAGCAGCACGAACAGACCTTCATGCCCGAGGTGCTGAAGAACGGCGTGCTTGATGTCCAGCAGGCGCTGGAGCATGCCCGGCGCGGGGGTGGCCCCTTCCTCCCAGAAGCTGAACAGGCGCTGCGGGCGAAGAAGGGGCTCTGAGTTTGTCTCCCGGGAATTGTCTCGTTGGCATGACAAGGCATCCCGGGCTTCGCGCGCGATCACAGATGAGGAGGATGCACAGTGCGGCTTTACAGCTCTAACGGGGACGGCGGATGCGACATTGTGGCCGATTGGCACGATGTGCCACCGAGACCTGACCGGCACCAACGGAACCTACATGGGAGGAATAGGGGCCCTGTTGCGATGCGAGGCGCGGGTGGGCATGTGCGCTTTTGAAAGACGAGCGAGGTCATCCGCTTGACTCCTGGCGACTCCCTTTGTTCTGCTCCACCGATGCAAACACAAGCGCCTCAGGTCGACACGGCGGCTCTGCCGGCCAACGGTTCGAAAAGACTGTTGCCCGCCTATCTCGCCTCGCTCGTGTTCTTCGCCGGGTTCCTCCTCGCGACAGACTTGTTCCTTGCGTCCAAGAGGGGGCTCCTGACGCAGAAATATGCCGTGGCCATGGTCATGTTCGCGGTGATGTTTCCCGCGCTCCTGGCCATCCCGGCGGGAATCATCACCGCGATTGGCTCCCTCTCGCGCAAGAAGGACCGCGGCCATCTCTTCATGAGGAGCCACTTCTACCTGATGGCGTTCATCATTCTGATGGGCCGTCTGCCAGACCTGTTCCAGTTCTACCTGGGCGACTGAGTCGTCCGTTCCCTCAAGGCAAGTGTTCGCCGTGCCCCGTCGTGACGGGCTCCCGCGTCGGTACACGCATACCCCAGCCGCCTTCTCAGGAGGGGCGCGGCAGGTACCTGGCTCTCTTGGCTGGCTGTGGCGGCTTGAGGGCGCGAGCGCAACCGCTTCTTCAAATGATGGCACCGGGTGCGCGACAGGACGCTGGCCCGAGAAGACTTTGAGCAGCGTTTGACACGGTGGTGTGCCGGTGTGAGGATTCAGCAAGACCAGGGGTGGATGCACATTGACCTGGTCCAGACCACCGCGAAACGACGGCGCAGTTCATCCACGACAAGAACCGTCGAATCATCAGGAGGCGAGAACATGAATAAGAAAATCGCAGCCCTGCTGTTTGCCATTGGACTGGGCGCACCGTCGAGTCCGTCATGGGCGTATGACTGTAAGCACTATTGTGCGGCGGGGTACCGCATCTGCATCGACAGTGGAAGGCCAGAGGCAGAATGCTTCGCCGAACGCGCCGAATGCTTCGAGATGTACTGCACCGTCGCCTACTGATCCGGCAATCTGCCGATCTCGAAGAGCCGATGCCCAGGGGCCATCGGCTCTTCTTTTGGGTTTGAGCTGCGTCAGCTGCAACTGGGACTGGGCGTCCTCGCCCTTGAGCCGGGCGTTCTCCGCCTCCAGCAGCGCCGCCACCTGCCTGGCCGTCTCCAAGTCTCGCAGTTGCTCGACGCGCGTCATGACTACCTGTTGGGTGCTGCGCCACTCGTAGAGTGTCGGCCCGGACACGCTGTCGCAGCTTCCGTGCGAGCAGGAGGCCTGCGCCTCGACGTGCGCTCAGTCGTGGGTCCAGTATTCGATCTCCCCCTTGTTCTGGATGCCAGTCAGCTTCGGGTGCGCGTAGCCGTGCTCGAAGTTGGTCTTTCCGGCCTGGGCGATGAGGGGGCCATTCTTCGCGTCATACGAACCACTCTGGTCGGGGCGCACCATGGCCACATGGCCACTCTGGGTGGGGTCCGGGTTCTTCCACGCGAGCACCGTGGGGTGGCCGGCATTCGCCCGTGCCTGTGCTTCCTCGGGGCTGATCTTCTTCCAGCCGCGCGACGGTCCGTGCTTGCGCAGCCAGTCGACCTGACCGTTCGCGTTGGTCTCAATGGCCGGCTTCGCCCAGATGGGTTCGAGCAGCTTCGCCTTGCTGTTCACCTTGCCCGGCTCGCCGGTCGCCGGGTCATAGGCGATGGGAATTTCGCAGCCCATGGCCTTCGTCGCGTCCCAGACGTACGTGTTGCAGTGGGTCTTCTTGTCGGCCTTGATTTCGTAGCGGGGGCTGACCGCCACGCTGAACTGGTCCAGCACCGCGTCGTAGGCGAGCGGGTTGCGCGCGCCCTCCGCGTTGCGGACCACCGGCTCCACGGGCGCTCCGGGCGGCGTCTTCAGGAGCAGCTTCGTCTTCAGCCCGGCTTTCAGCTCGCTGAGCAGGTCGAGCGGGTTCGGGAGGAGCTGCTTCGGCTCGAAGGCATCGAGCTTCACGGCCTTCGAGGCGGGCGGCGCCTTCGGGGCGCGCGGGGGAAGGGAGGTTGGAGTCTCACGCGCCTGCTGGGGCGCGACGGGGCGGCTCTGCGGTCCAATGGGTGCGGGCATGCCCTGGCACCTGTGCAAGCCACGCGCCCACCACCAACCCCGCGACATGACTGCGCACCGTGACAGCTGTCACGCACCCGAGGGGCAGGTGTCCCGGTGTCCGGTGCTGCCGGCGTGACAGGGGACGGAGGAAAAAGAAAAGCCTGGCAACCCCTGAGGATTGCCAGGCTCTCAATGGCGAGGAGTACGGGACTTGAACCCGTGGCCTCAGGCCGTCGCGGAGCGCACCGCCGCGAGCAGCGCGCCCGAGTCGATGAGCTGGCTCACCGCCTCGATGTCCTTGTGCAGCTCACGGTCCCGGTCCATGTGCGGAACCTTGCTGCGCACCAGCTCATACGCCGCCAGCGCGCCCTTGCCAGGCTTCACGGGCAGCCGGAAGTCCAGCGCCTGCGCCGCGCACAGCACCTCAATGGCCAGACACGAGCGGGTGAAGTCACTCACCTGTCTGCCCTTGAGCGCCGCCGTCATGCCCATGGACACGTGGTCCTCGCGGCCCGCGGACGAAGGAATCGAGTCCACCGACGCCGGGTGGCTCAACACGCGGGACTCGGCCACCAGCGCCGCGCTCGTCACCTGGGCAATCATGAAGCCCGAGTTCAACCCCGAGTTCTTCGCCAGGAACGCCGGCAGCCCCGACAGCGACGGGTTCACCAGCTGCTCCACGCGCCGCTCGCTGATGGACGACAGCTGCGTCAGCGCCATGGCCACCACGTCCATCGCCAGCGAAATCGGCTGCCCGTGGAAGTTGCCGCCCGAGACAATCCGCTCCGTCTCCGTGAACACCAGCGGGTTGTCCGTCGCGCTGTTCACCTCCACCTCGAGGATGCGCCGGGCGAAGGCCAGGCCCTCGCGCGCCGCGCCGTGCACCTGCGGCATGCAGCGCAGCGAGTAGGGGTCCTGCACCTTGCTGCAGTTGATGTGCGTCTCCACCAGCTCGCTGCCCACCAGAATCTCGCGCAGGTGCGCCGCGCACTGCTTCTGGCCCGGGTGGGCGCGCACGTCGTGAATCTCGGGGATGAAGGGCTTGTGGCTGCCCAGCAGGCCCTCCAGCGTCATGGCCCCCGCCACGTCGGCAAGCTCCGACAGCGTCTCCGCGCGCAGCTGGAGCAGGGTGCCCACCGCGCACATGGCCTGCGTGCCGTTCACCAGCGCCAGGCCCTCCTTGGCCTCCAGCACCACCGGCTGCAGGCCGGCCCGCTCCAGCGCCTGACGCGCCGGCATCCGCTGGCCCTGATAGAAGGCCTCACCCTCGCCGATGAACACCAGCGCCAGGTGCGCCAGCGGTGCCAGGTCTCCCGAGGCGCCCACGCTGCCCCGCTCGGGCACCACGGGCACCACGTCCCGGTTCAGCATCTCCAGCGCCAGCGCCAGCGTCTCCGGACGGATGCCCGAGAAGCCCTTGGCCAGCACGTTGCACCGCAACAGCAGCAGCGCCCGGGCCTCGGGGAGGGGCAGGGGCGTGCCCACGCCGCACGCGTGCGAGAGGATGAGGTTGCGCTGCAGGTCGCGCAGGTCCTTCTTGTCGATGCGGACCTCGGCCAGGGTGCCGAAGCCCGTGTTGATGCCATAGGACGGCGTGTCCCCGGCGGCGACCCGGTCGACCAGGGCGCGCGAGGCGCGGACGCGGGTGGCCGCCTCGGGGGCCAGCTCCACGGTGGTCTCGTTGCGGGCCACCTGGAGGATCTGCTCCAGCTTGAGGGTGTCACCGTCGATGAGGATGCGAGCGCGAGACATTGGGGCTCCAATGGGGTGCGTAAACGCCAGAATGCCAGCTGCGGGCGCTTTACACCCGAGGGCGCTGCTCGTATAGCTCCGCCCGTCTCCACAGGGAGGTCGCAGGCGCCGTGGCTTTGATCGTCCAGAAGTATGGCGGTACCTCGGTGGGAAGCGTCGACCGCATCAAGAACGTGGCCCTCCGCTGCCTGGCCGCCCAGGAAGCGGGCCATGACGTGGTCGTCGTCGTCTCCGCCATGTCGGGTGAGACCAACCGCCTGTTGAAACTCGTGGCGCAGATCACCGACCGGCCTGACGAGCGCGAGCAGGACGTCATCGTCGCCACCGGCGAGCAGGTGTCCATCGGCCTCGTCGCCCTGGCCATCCAGGCCCAGCAGGGCAAGGCGACCAGCTTCCTGGGCCACCAGGTTCGCATCGTCACCGACAGCACCTTCTCGAAGGCCCGCATCAAGAGCATCGACGCGCAGCCCATCCGCGCCGCGCTGGACAAGGGCCACATCGTCGTGGTGGCCGGCTTCCAGGGCGTGGACGAGGACGGCAGCGTCACCACGCTGGGCCGGGGCGGCTCGGATACCACCGCGGTGGCGGTGGCCGCGGCGCTCAAGGCGGATGCCTGCGAAATCTATACGGACGTGGACGGCGTCTACACCACCGACCCGAACATGGTCCCCGCCGCGCGCAAGCTGGACCGCATCACCTACGAGGAGATGCTCGAGCTGGCCAGCGTGGGGGCCAAGGTGCTGCAGATCCGCTCCGTCGAATTCGCCATGAAGTACAAGGTGCCGCTCTGGGTGAAGTCGTCCTTCACCGAGGACCCTGGCACTCTCGTATGTGAGGAGGACAAGTCCATGGAGGACGTGCTGGTCCGCGGAGTCGCCTACGACCGGAACGAGGCGAAGCTCACCGTGTGCGGTGTTCCGGACGTGCCGGGCGCGGCGGCGAAGATCTTCGGTGCCCTCGACGAGAAGCACATCGTGGTGGACCTCATCGTCCAGAACCCGGCGCGGGACGGCCGGACGGACCTGACCTTCACGGTGGGCAAGACGGACTTCGTCAAGGCGCACGACGTGGTGAAGGGCGTCGCCCAGGACATCCAGGCCACGGGCATCGAGACGGACGAAAACGTCGCGAAGGTGTCCATCGTCGGCGTGGGCATGCGCAACCACTCGGGCGTGGCGGCGCGCATGTTCCAGGCGCTGTCGTCGGAGGGCATCAACATCCAGATGATCTCCACGTCGGAGATCAAGGTGTCGTGCGTGATCCACTCCAAGTACACGGAGCTGGCCGTGCGCGCGCTGCACACCGCGTTCGGGTTGGATCAGCCGCTGCCTCCCGAGGGCGTGGCCACCGTGTCCGAGACGGCCGCCCTCAAGGGCGAGAAGGTCTGAGTCCGTGGCGGGCCGCACCGCCGCGCTCGCCGCCGTCACGCTGGGGGTGATGGGCTTTGGCGCCGTGGCCCGCCTGCAATGGCCCGACTCCACTCCGGCGCTGGACTGCGCGCCGGAGGCCGTGCGGATCCGCGCGGATGGCGTGGCCACCTGTGGCGAGGGGCTCGAGCCGTCGGGCGCGCAGGCCCTGGCGCTTGGCCGGCGGTTGGATCTGAACACTGCCACGGCGGAGGAGCTTGCCCTCCTGCCGGGCGTGGGCGCTTCCCTGGCCCGGCGCATCGTCGAGGCCCGTGAGACTTCCGGGCGGTTCGCGAGCTGGGATGAGGTGGACGCCGTCTCTGGCGTCGGTGCTGCCAAGTTGCAGACCCTCCAGGCGGCCACGACGTTGGGAGCCACTTCCGACGCTGGGCCCGTGTGGTAAGCACGGTGTGTGCAGCTCTCCTGTCCCCAGTGCTCGATGCAGTACGTCCTCGACCCCCGGCTGCTCCCACCGGGAGGCGCGTCGGTCCAGTGTACGCGCTGCGGCCATGTGTTCATGGCCTCGCCCCATGGCGCGACTCCGCCTCCGAAGGCCGCTCCGGCGGTGACGGGGCAGGGTGGAGCACCCACGGGCACGAGCTCCACGCAGATCTTCGGCGGGGGGCGCTCGCCGATGATGTCCACGCAGCTGTTCGGCTCGGGGCCCCATCCCAAGCCGACCCAGGACGGGGCTTCGCCCTCGCCCGTCTCGAACTCGACGCAGACGTTTGGTGCCGTTCCTCCGGCGGCGGCTGACGCGTCCGGTCCGGCGATTCCTCCTCCGCCCTCGGTCGCGCCCGTCGGGGTGACCCGGACGTTTGGCGCGGTGCCGGCACAGGGTTCGACGACGCCGGGCAACGCAACGCAGACGTTTGGGGCCGTGCCTTCGCAGGCGGCTGCGGCACCGGGCAACTCGACGCAGGCGTTTGGCGCGGTGCAGGCACAGGGGGCGACCTCTCCCGGCAATGCGACGCAGACGTTTGGTGCGGTACCGGCGCAGGGGTCGACGGCTCCTGGTAACGCAACGCAGACGTTCGGCGCGGTGAGGCTCAGGGCTCGGCGGCTCCGGGCAATGCAACCCAGGCGTTCGGCGTGGTGCCGGCCCTGGGCTCGAC
>JBKGHK010000407.1:0-9271 GCA_046520375.1 Pyxidicoccus sp. 3LFB2 | reverse complement strand
TTCGAGCAGCGCGCGACGCTCGTCAGCCGGGACGTGCCGGGCGCGGTGCGCGGCCTGGAGCGGCCGGCGCGTGAGCTCGCGGATGCGGAGCGCTCCGCGAGCGTGGCGCAGGAGCGGGAGGTGGTGTTCCTGTTTCCCGGTCAGGGTGCGCAGTACCCTGGCATGGCGCGCGGGCTCTACGCCGCCCACCCGGTCTTCCGTGCCGAGGTGGACCGGTGCGCCGAGCTGCTCCTGCCGCACCTGGGCCAGGACGTGCGCGAGCTGCTCCTGCTGGAGGACGCCTCCGACGAGCGCATCCACCAGACGGCGCTCGCGCAGCCCTGCCTCTTCGTCATCGACTACGCGCTGGCCCGCCTCTGGATGTCCCTGGGGCTGACGCCGAAGGCGATGGTGGGCCACAGCCTGGGGGAGTACGTGGCCGCCTGCCTCGCCGGTGTGTTCTCACTGGAGGACGCGCTGGGGCTCGTCTGCGTCCGGGGCCGGCTGATGCAGGCCGCGCCCGCCGGAGCCATGCTTGCCGTCGTGCTGGACGCCGAGGCCTTGCGCCCGCTGCTCGACGAGCACCTCTCCATCGCGGTGTACAACGCACCCGCGCAGACGGTGGTGGCCGGCCCGGTGGAGGCCATCGACGGGTTGCAGCGGCGGCTGGAGGCGCGCGGTACGGAATGCAGGCGCCTGCGGACCTCGCACGGCTACCACTCGCCGATGATGGATTCGGTGCTGGAGCCGTTCGCCGGAGAGGTGCGGCGCATCCGGCTCTCGGCACCGGCCATCCCCATCGTCTCGAATGTCACGGGGACGTGGATGACGGCCTCACAGGCGACGGACCCGGACTCCTGGGTCCAGCACCTGCGCCAGCCGGTGCGCTTCATTCAGGGACTCGCGTGTCTGCTGGAGGGCGCGGAGCGGCTGCTGTTGGAGGTGGGCCCGGGGCAGGCCCTGGGTGGACTCGTCCGCCAGTGCCCGGGGTTCGGCGCGGCCCATGCCGTGCTCGCGTCGCTTCCCCGCCCGCGCCCGGGGGCCGATGACGCGGAGTTCTTCCTGTCCCAGGTGGGTGAGGCCTGGAGCCGCGGGGCGACGGTCGACTGGCGGGGGCTGACCCCGGGCGAGCGCGGCCGGCGCGTGTCGCTGCCGACATACCCGTTCGAGCGGCGGCGCTACTGGGCCGAGCAGGTGGGGCCGCATGCCATGCCTTCACTGGCGCCCACCCGGAAGCGGTCCGAGGAGCCCGCCCCCGTCCTTCCGGTGCCCGAGAGTGCCACGCCCACGGAAGCAGACCCCACCGACGCAGCCTTGATGCGCATCTGGCGCGAGCTGCTGGGCATCCGCACGATGGGCCGCCACGATGACTTCTTCGACCTGGGCGGACACTCGCTGCTCGCCGTGCAGCTGGGCACCCGGATTCGCGAGGCGTTTCAAATCGACTTTCCGCAGCAGCGGGTGCTCGAACACAGGACGATTGCCCGGCTGGGCGCGTTCATCCGGGAGGCTGCCCGCGGTGCGCCCCCCAGGGGTTCGTCGCTGCTCGTCGAGCTGAACCGGGGCGACGCTCGAAGACGTCCGCTCTTCCTGCTCCACCCGGTGGGCGGCACCGTCTTCACGTACCAGGCGCTGGCGCGCATGCTGGACCCGGACCTGCCCATCTATGGCGTGCGCGCGCTGGGGCTGGAGCCCGGGGAGTCCCACGCGGGGAATATCGAGAGCATGGCGGCCCTGTACCTGGAGGCCGTGCGCACCCGCCAGCCGACCGGGCCCTACCAGCTCGCGGGGCACTCCTTCGGAGGCGTGGTGGCCTACGAGATGGCCCAGCAACTGCTCGCGCGGCACGAGGAGGTGGCGCAGCTCGTGCTCATGGACACCCCCGGCCCGGGGCAGATGCCGGTGAGCCTGGGCTCTCCTGACGAAATCCAGGAGTACTTCCGCCGGATGGCGCCCGAGCTGTTCCGCGAGCTGTTCGTGCGCCCTGCCGGGCATGAGGGCTCGCTGGAGACGCTGCTGCCTCGCAGCGACGTGTTCCTCCGGGTGTTCCAGGAGAACGCCGCGGCCATGTTCGCGTACGCACCGCGCCCCTACGCGGGCCGGCTCGTCTTCTTCCATGCGCGCGAGCGGGACGCCACCAACCCACCGCATCCCGAGCTGGCGTGGATTCCGCTCGCCACCGAGGGCGTCGAGGTCCACGTCGTGCCCGGCAACCACGTCACGATGCTCGCGGAGCCCCACGTCCGGAGCCTCGCGAAGAAGCTGCGCGGTGCGCTGGAGGAGCGCGGGGTACGCCCGGCGCTCGCGAAGGCAGGCTAGCGATGCGGTGGGCTTCCACGGCCGGCCTCACGGCGGTCATCCAGTGCACCATCATGGTGTGGCTGGGCTTCGTGGTGGGGCGCGCCTTCGGGTGGACATCCCTGGAGAGCATCTTCACCGGGGCCATCATCGCCATCTCCAGCACCACCATCATCGCCAAGGCCTTCGACGAGCAGGGCATCCGGGGGCGGCTGCGCGGGCTGGTGGTGGGCGTGCTCATCGTCGAGGACCTCATCGCCGTGTTGCTGATGGCGACGCTGACGGCCATCTCCTCCGGCACGGGCCTGTCGCTGGGGGAGCTGTCGCTCACCACCGGGCGGCTCGTGGCCTTCCTCGTGGGGCTCGTGGCCGTAGGGCTGTTCATCATCCCCCGGGCCGTGCGCTACGTGGTGCGGCTCAACCGCCCGGAGACGACGCTGGTGGCGAGCGTGGGCATCTGCTTCGCGGTGGCGCTGCTGGCGCAGGCGTTCGGCTACTCGGTGGCGCTCGGGGCGTTCCTCGGGGGCTCGCTGGTGGCGGAGTCCGGCGAGGAGAAGGTGGTGGAGCACCTGGTCCAGCCGGTGAAGGACATCTTCGCCGCCATCTTCTTCGTGTCGGTGGGCATGCTCATCGACCCGGCGCTGGTGGTGAAGTACTGGGCGGCCATCCTGGTGCTGACGCTGGTGGTCATCACCGGGAAGATTCTCAGCGTGACGCTGGGGGCGTTCCTCACGGGCAACGGCACGCGCACGTCCGTGCAGGCGGGCATGAGCCTGGCGCAGATTGGCGAGTTCTCCTTCATCATCGCGGCCCTGGGGCTGTCGTTGAAGGCGACGCGCGAGTTCATCTACCCGGTGGCCGTCTCCGTCTCCGCGATTACGACGCTCACCACGCCGCTGCTCATCAAGCTGTCCGGGCCCACCGCGACGTGGGTGGACCGCAAGCTGCCCAAGCCGCTGCAGACGTTCGCCACGCTGTACGGCACCTGGGTGGAGCGGCTGCGCGAGGCGCCCCGACGCCAGACGCTGGGGGCGGGGGTGCGGCGGCTCATCCGGCTGCTGGTGTTGGACGCGGCGCTGCTCGTCGCGCTGGTGATTGGCACGTCGCTGGCGGCGGGGAAGGTGGCCGTCTACGTGGAGGCGCGCACCGGCCTGGGGCAGGCGGTGGCGAAGAACCTCATCATCCTCGGGGCCGTGGTGCTCGCCGCGCCCTTCCTGGTGGGCGTGGTCAGCCTGGCGCGTCGGCTCGGGACGGTGCTGGCGGACGTGGCGCTGCCCCGGCGGACGGATGGGAAGGTGGACCTGGCGGCGGCGCCCCGCCGGCTCCTGGTCGTCACGCTCCAGGTCGTCACCGTCATCATCATCGGCGTGCCAGTCATCGCCATCACCCAGCCCTTCCTCCGGGGCGCCACCGGGCCGCTCATCATCCTGGTGCTGCTGGTGGCGCTGGGCGTCGCGTTCTGGCGGGGGGCCACCAATCTGCACGGGCACGTGCGCGCGGGGGCCGAGGTCATCGTGGCGGCGCTGGCGGCGCAGTCGCACTCGAAGGAGCCGGGCTCGGAGGAGCACGCGCTGGATGACGTGCCCAAGTTGCTGCCCGGCCTGGGCGAGCCGGTGCCCGTGCGGCTGGAGGAGACGAGCCCCGCGGTGGGGCGCACGCTGGCGCAGCTCAACCTGCGCGGGCTGACGGGAGCGACGGTGCTGGCGATTCAGCGCGGCGAGGAGAGCGTGTCCGTGCCCACCGCCCAGGAGGTGCTGCGCGCCGGGGACGTGCTGGCCCTCACCGGCACGCACGACGCGGTGGAGGCGGCAAAGGGGCTCCTGGCGGCCCCGCCTCCGCCCCCAAACGACACACTGGCTACCGCTTCACCGCATACTTGAAGATGACGTAGAGGGCGCGCACGCCGTCCTTCCAGCCAATCTTCTTGCCCTCTTCGTACGTGCGCCCGTGGTAGCTGATGGGCACCTCGAAGACGCGCCAGTTGCCGCGGGCCACCTTGGCGGTGATTTCCGGCTCGAAGCCGAAGCGCTCCTCCTCCACGTCCACGGAGCGGAGCACCTCGGCGCGGAAGGCCTTGTAACAGGTCTCCATGTCCGTGAGGTTCAGCCCGCTCGTCATGTTGGAGAGCGTGGTGAGCGTCTTGTTCATCACCGTGTGCCAGAAGTACAGCACCCGGCGCGGCGTGCCCGTGAAGCGGCTGCCGAAGACGACGTCCGCGTCCCCGTCGAGGATGGGCTGGATGACCTTGGGGATGTCCCTCGGGTCGTACTCCAGGTCCGCGTCCTGGACGATGATGATGTCCCCGGTGGCCTCGGTGAAGCCCCGGCGCAGCGCCGCGCCCTTGCCCTGGTTCTGCTCCTGGAACAGCACCCGGATGTCGTTGCGGTTGCGAGGCGTGCCTCCCAGCACCCCCACCCCCTGTTCGGCGAGCTGGCGCAAAAACTCCCGGCTGCCGTCCCGGGAGCAGTCGTCAATCAGGACGAGCTCCTTGGGGAAGTCGACGGCGATGCAGCGGCGCAGCAGCTCCGCGAGGGTGGGAATCTCGTTGTAGACGGGGATGACGAGCGACACGAGCATGGCGGCTCGCGCCTCTACCCCATTTCTCCGCCCGGGGCGACCCAGAAGGACTCCCGGGCGGCGGCGAGGAAGGCAGGGAGCGCCAGCTCATTGGGTGAATTGACGCTGTTCCCCTTGCATGAAAGTGCTTTGGAGGCCAAGGACTGATGCATGTCATGGCCCCCGCACATCGTCAGCCCCGCCCCTGGAGGGCGGGAACCGTCGGACGTCTTTCGTGAGCTTCGACGACAGCTGGGGCCCTTCCTCGGGCGCCCGCTGCTCTTCGTCCTGCTCGGCCTGGTGGCGCTGACCGGCATCCTCACCAGCTATGCGCAGGTGGAGCCCGATGAGGTCGGCGTCATCCTCCGGCTCGGCCGCTACGTCGGCACCGTGGAGCCGGGCCCCCACTTCCGGCTGCCGTTCTGGGTCGACCGCATCGAGAAGGTGCCCGTGCAGCGGCAGCTCAAGGCGGAGTTCGGCTTCCGCACGGAGTCAGCCAGCGCGCGGAGCGGCTCTTCCTCTTATGCGGCGAGCTCCCCGGACCTGCAGCGCGAGTCGCTAATGCTCACCGGCGACCTCAACGTCGCGGTGGTGGAGTGGATCGTCCAGTACAAAATCAAGGACCCGTACAAGTACCTCTTCAAGGTGAAGAACGTGGAGGCGATGCTGCGGGACATCTCCGAGGCCTCGATGCGGGCGGTGGTGGGCGACCACTCGGTCAACGAGGTGCTCACCACCGGCCGTCAGGCGGTGGCCACCCAGTCCAAGCTGCTGCTCCAGGACCTGGCGGACCGCTACGAGACGGGCGTGGACATCCAGCAGGTGGTCCTCCAGGACGTCAATCCGCCGGACCCCGTCAAACCCTCCTTCAACGAGGTGAACCAGGCCATCCAGGAGAAGGAGCGGGCCATCAACGAGGCCTACGCCGAGCGCAACCGGGCCATTCCCCGCGCCCGCGGCGAGGCGGAGGAGGCGCTGCGCGCCGCCGAGGGCTACGCCATCGAACGGGTGAATCGCGCCCGGGGTGAGGCCGACCGCTTCGCTCGCGTCCATGAGGAGTACCGCAAGGCGCCGGACGTCACCCGCCGCCGGATGTACCTGGAGACGGTCAGCCAGGTCCTCCAGGGGGCGGGACACAAGGTCGTCGTGGACGAGTCGCTCAAGGGCCTCACCCCGCTGCTGCGGATGGACGGGGAAGACCCCGTGCCCGCGAGCGCCACCCAGAAGACGGAGGCCCCGCGATGAGCCGCCTTACTGTCGCAGTCGCAGGGGTGGCCGTGCTCGCCATCGTGTTGGGGTTTTCCAGCACGTACACGCTGAGCGAGAACGAGCAGGCCGTCATCACCCGGTTCGGCGAGCCCAAGGGGCAGTCGATTGTCGAGCCCGGGCTCCACGTCAAGCTGCCCTTCGTCGACACGGTGAACCGCTTCGACAAGCGCTGGCTGGACTGGCGCGGAGACCCGAACCAGATTCCCACCAAGGACAAGAAGTACATCTGGGTGGACACCTTCGGCCGCTGGCGCATCGTCGACCCGCTGCGCTTCTTCCAGCGCCTGCGCGACGAGCGCAACGCCAAGTCCCGGCTCGATGACATCATCGACGGTGAGACGCGCAACACCATTGCCTCGTTCGCCCTGATTGAGGCGGTGCGCTCCACCAACCGTCCGTTCGAGGATGACGAGTACATCACCGAGAAGGAGCGCGGCGAGTCGCTGGAGCAGGTCGCCCAGGGCCGGGACAAGCTCACCCGGCAGATTCGAGACAGGGCCGCCGACATCGTCAAGGAGTTCGGCGTGGAGCTGGTGGACGTGCAGATACGCCGCATCAACTACGTCGACGAGGTGCAGGTGAAGGTGTTCGAGCGGATGATTTCCGAGCGGCGGCGCATCGCCGAGCGCTCCCGCTCGGAGGGCATGGGCCGCGCGGCGGAGGTCCGCGGCCAGCGGGAGAGAGACCTCAAGGAGATTCGCTCGGAGGCCTACCGCAAGTCCCAGGACATCACCGGCAAGGCCGACGCCGAGGCGACGAAAATCTACGCGGACGCCTTCGGCAGGGACCCGGAGTTCTACCAGTTCATGCGCACCCTCGAGGCCTATCCCCAGGTGGTGGACCGCTCCACCTCCCTGTTCCTCGGGAGCGACTCCGAGTTCTACCGGTACCTGCGCAGCTCGAAGAAGTAGGCGCCCCGGTGCTGCTCAATGACGGCTACATCTACCGTGAGCAGCTCGGGCCCCGCCGGGGCCTCACCGCGCTCGCCCACCTGGCGGACCGGTACCGTCACTCCTCGGAGTCCGAGTGGCGGGCGCGCTTCGAGCGGGGTGAGGTGCAACTGGATGGCGTCACCGTGGGCGGGCTGGAGCCCCTGAGGGCGGGGCAGTGGCTGTGCTGGCACCGTCCGCCGTGGGAGGAGCCCGAAACGCCACGGACCTTCGAGCTCGTGCATGAGGACGCGGAGCTGCTCGCCGTGGTGAAGCCGCCCGGGCTGCCGACGCTGCCCGCGGGGGGGTACCTCCAGAACACGCTGCTCTCCCTGGTGCAGGCGCGCTGGCCCGAGGCCGTTCCCATGCACCGCCTGGGACGCGCCACGTCGGGCCTGGTGCTCTTCACGCGCACGCCCGCCGCCGCCGCCCAGGTGGCGAGCAGCTGGCGCGAGGGCCGGGTGCACAAGCGCTACCGCGCGCTGTGTCTCGGGCTCGCCGCCCGTGGGGACTACGACATTCGCGCGCCCATTGGCCTGGTGCCCCATCCCCGGCTGGGCGAGGTGCATGGCGCGAGCGAGCGGGGAAGGGCGTCCCACAGCACGGCCCGGGTGCTGGAGCGGCGCGCCGAACACACGCTCTTCGAGGTGGACATCCACACGGGGCGTCCCGAGCAGATTCGCATCCACCTGGCCTTCATCGGCCACCCGCTGGTGGGGGACCCGCTCTTCGCCTCGGGAGGCCTGCCGCGCGCTGACAACCCCGGGCTCCCCGGCGACGGCGGCTACCTGCTGCATGCCGAGTCGCTCGAACTCCCCCACCCGCGCTCGGGCGTGCGGCTGCGCTTGCACGCCCCGCCTCCCGTCGCGCTCCGCTGCTGACGGCTCGCGCCTCGCCTCCATTTCGCCGCCCGGGGCGACTGTCCTGCATCCACCGCGCTGACCCACTTCCCCATGCGAGGGGGGTGGCGTGGCTTGCCCGGCTTACATGAAATGCGATGTCGCATCGGAAGCGGGGGTCCAGGGGGGGCCTCCCGCCGGTGCTGAAAGCGCGGGGAGCGCCATGAATGACCACCTGGGACACGCGGGCCCTGGAGCCCTGCCCGCGGAAGCCCCAGCGGGGGCGGTGGGAGGTCTGGCCGAGGGCCTCAGGGATTTCCTCTATGGCGCCTGGTACATGCCACACGGCCACTGCTACCTGTGGCAGCCGAGCCTGGTGGCGCTGCACGCGGTGTCCGACCTGCTCATCGGCGGCGCCTACCTCTTCATCTCCCTGTCGCTGTACGCGCTGGTGCGGCGCATCCGCGTGCCCTTCGGGGGGATGATTCTCTCCTTCGGTCTCTTCATCGGCGCGTGCGGGCTGACGCACCTGGTGGAGGTGTGGAACGTCTGGAACTCGGCCTACTGGCTGGCGGGGGGCGTGAAGGCGGTGACGGCGGTGGCGTCGGTGGCCACGGGGCTGTACCTGGTGCCGCTGCGCCGCCGGGTGGCGGAGGTGGTGGAGTCCGCCCGCCTGTCCGAGGAGCGCCGGGTGCGGCTGGAGACGAGCACCCAGGAGCTGGAGACGCTCTACGCGAAACTGCAGGCGTCCGAGGCGCAGCGCACCGGCTTCTTCGCCAATGTCAGCCACGAGCTGCGCACCCCGCTGGCGCTCATCCTGGGCCCGGTGGACCGGCTGCTGGAGCGGGGCGGGCTGTCCGCGCCGGACACGCGGGATTTGGAAGTCGTACGGCGCAACGCGAGCGTGCTGCTGCGGCACGTGAATGCGCTGCTGGACGTGGCGAAGCTGGACGCGGGACAGATGCAGGTCTCCTACACGGAGACGGACCTGGCGCGCCTGGTGCGGCTGTGCGCGGAGAACTTCGAGGGGCTGGTGGCGGAGCGGCGCCTGCGCTTCTCGCTGGAGCTGCCCGGCATGCTCCCCGCGCAGGTGGACCCGGACAAGGTGCAGCGGGTGGTGCTCAACCTGCTGTCCAACGCGGTGAAGTTCACCCCCGAGGAGGGCGCCATCCACGTGGCCCTGAGCGCGGAAGCCGGGTGGGGCCAGCTGGTGGTGGAGGACAGCGGGCCGGGCGTGCCAGAGCCGCTGCGCGAGGTCATCTTCGAGCGCTTCCGGCAGGGCGAGGGCGGCACCCCGCGCGAGTTCGGCGGCACCGGGCTGGGGCTGGCCATTGCCCGCGACTTCGTGACGCTGCACGGCGGGCGCATCCGCGCCGAGGGGCGGCCGCAAGGCGGGGGCGC
>JBKGHK010000406.1:0-9292 GCA_046520375.1 Pyxidicoccus sp. 3LFB2 | reverse complement strand
CAGAAGATGGGACTGCGTCCGCGCGGCTGCACCTCCCACCAGGGCTGCTGGCGGGGTTATGAAACGAGTTCTTAGTAGCAGATGCCGCAATCCTCCCGGCAGTTGTCAGGCGTCATCCCCGTCCCGCAGGACTCGGTGAGCTGACAGGCACCGTCGCCGCAGCTGAAGATGTTGTCCCTCCGCAGCCGCGTGGTCAGCGGCCGGTACGACGTGCCGTTGAACATGCAGCGAACGTAGTGGCTGCCGGACACGTGCTGCTCGCAGTAGTCCCGGCACTGTCCCACGAGCACCAGGGGCGGACACATCGACACGCCTGGAGGATGGGCCTGCTCCAGCCCACAGCCCCGCAAGCTGCTCTCCGCCGGGGAGCGGATGCCATTGTTGGCCGCGAAGAGTCCCTGCCCGAGCCCGATGAAGAGATTGCCAAAGAAACAGGCCTCCGCCTCGCTGTAGATGAGGGACTCATTTTCCGCCTGCGGAATGGGCACGCCGCGGGCATTCCGCCCCAGGATGGAGACGGAGAGGTTGAGGCCGTACCTGTTTGTCAGCGCCCCCAGGCAGGCGCTGATGAGCTGCTGCTCCCCCAAGGAGGCGGGATTCCCCAGCCCCCAGTCCTGCGCCAGCCCCAGATGTCCATTCCAGGCGTACTGGGTGCCCGTCCGCGAGTCCGTCCACACCAGGCTGCTCCCGGCGGGTAACGCACAGCGAACGACATGCTTCATCACCTCGGCCGACAGCGCCGGGTCCTGGTCGAACCAGGCGGCGAACTGGGGCGTGCTCAGCCCGTGGGTGGTCAGCCCATGCGTTCTCAGGCCATTGATGGCCAGCCCATTCGCCGCCAGGCCCTCGGGAGACAGACCTCCGCCGACGGCCAGCGCGTGGTTCTGCGAACGCCACCCGTCAGGAGGTTCCTCCAGCACCGGGCCGCCGCAGGCCAGCACACCGAGCAGCGACAGCAGGGCCCCTGTCGCCAGGGCACGGCGGCTGCGCACACTTCGCGAGCCACGAAACCACATCCATTTCCTGGCCATGGTGCCTCCCCCACTGCATGAGAAATGTCCTGCGCCTCATGACAGTGTTGGAGAGCCCCGGACGGCCCGTCAATTCACTCACACAAATGTCGATTGCCACGTTGAAAGGCGGAATCGACCCGGCCCTCCAGAGCGATGGAAAGCGAGAGGAATTGCCGCCCGAAAGGCACCCTCCGCCCGGGGGCCGATGCGGCCCATGGGCGAAGGGATGTATGCCATTGCCGCTACTTCGCCGGGGCGGGCGCCGGGTCCTTGAAGATGGCCACGTGGGGCTGGCCGTCCTCGCCCATGTAGCCGCGGTACATGCCGCTGGAGTTGAAGGGCATGGCCACGTTGCCCTGGCGGTCCATGGCGATGATGCCGCCCTCGCCGCCGGCCTTCACCAGCACGTCGTTGACGACATGGTTGGCGGCCTCGGGCAGGGGCAGCTCCTGGTACTCCACGCGGGCGCAGATATCGCGCGCCACGGTGTAGCGGATGAAGAACTCCCCATGGCCCGTGGCGGAGACGGCGCAGCGCGGGTCCGCGTAGGTACCGGCGCCGATGATGGGCGCGTCCCCCACGCGGCCGTAGCGCTTGTTCGTCATGCCGCCGGTGGACGTGCCCGCCGCGAGGTTGCCGGCCTGGTCCAGCGCCACCGCGCCCACGGTGCCGAACTTGTGGTCCCCCGTCACGGGGTCATATCCCGGCGGGAGCGCGGAGGACGGCTGCCCTGGCGGCGCTGACTGCTGCTGCTCCTTCTGCAGCGCCCGCTGGAGCCCCTGCCAGCGCTCCTCCGTGTAGAAGTACTTCGCGTCCACCAGCTCCAGGCCCTGGGCCTTCGCGAAGGACTCCGCGCCCTCGCCAATCATCATCACGTGCGGCGACTTCTCCATCACCCGCCGCGCCAGGTCGATGGGGTTCTTCACGTGCCGCAGGCCCGCCACCGAGCCCGCCATGCGCGTCTTGCCGTCCATGATGGCGGCGTCCAGCTCGTTGACGCCGTCATGGTTGAAGACGGCGCCCTTGCCGGCATTGAAGTGCGGCGAGTCCTCCAGCACGCGGATGGCGGCGGACACCGCGTCCAGGCTGTTGCCGCCCTTCGCCAGCACGGCATGGCCCGTCTGGAGCGCCTGGGTCAGCACGGCGCGGACCTCGGCCTCGCGCTCGGGGGAGAGGTTCTCCCGGGAGATGACGCCCGCGCCGCCGTGGATGACGATGCCCCACTTCGGCTTCACGGCGGGCGCGTCATCGGTGGAGAGGCGGGACTCCTCCACCCGGGCCGACTCGACGCTGGCACAGCCCGCGGGGCCGAGGAGCAGCGCGGTACCCGCGAGGAGTCCGCGGTGAAGGGGAGAGAGCGAGGTGGGCATTCGGGGAACCTCCGGGGGTGTCCGAGGGGACGAGGACCGCGAGTCTTCAACCGCAACCCGGTGGACGGGGCGCACCACGCCCGAGGCCAGGAGGCGGTCCGCCCGGTCGGTAGCACGCCCATCGGGGAGGCACAACGCCAGAGCCGCAGCTGACGCGTATGCACACCGAGCCAACTGCCTGGGCGGAGAGGAAAGCCCCTCCCTGCCCGCTCCCTCCTCCATTCACGCGCGCGCCCGCCATGCACAGGGTCAGGAGCAACAGGATTTCGGGACGACAGGGTGAGCGTGATGCAGAAGCTGAAGGGATTGCGAGTGGCCGTGCTGGCGGCGGATGGGTTCGAGCAGGTGGAGCTGACGATTCCCGTCAAGAAGCTGAAGCGCGAGGGCGCGGACGTGACGATTGTCTCGCTCCACAAGGGGAAGATTCGCGGGATGAACCTGCTGTACCCCGGCAAGAAGGTTGCCGTGGACGCGACGCTCCAGGAGGTGAAGGCGGCGGACTATGACGCGCTGCTCCTCCCTGGGGGCTTCGTGAATCCTGACTTCCTGCGACAGAGCGCCCTGGCCCAGGACTTCGTGCGCGACGCGGACATCCTCAACCTGCCCATGGCGGTCATCTGCCACGGCCCGTGGGTGCTGGCCTCCGCGGGCCTGGTGGAGGGACGGAAGCTGACGTCCTGGCCCGGCATCAAGGACGACGTGAAGAACGCGGGTGGCGAGTGGGTGGACGAGCCCGTCGTGAGGGACCGCAACTGGGTGTCCAGCCGGGGCCCGCACGACATGCTCGCCTTCCTGAACGGAATGGTGGAGCTGTTCGCGGAGAAGATGCCGGAGGTGGCCGTCCGCACGCCGGCCCCCGTCGAGGCGCCCGGGAAGCGGTGGCCGAAGCTGCTCGCGGGCGGCCTGGCCACGGCGGCGCTGGGGCTCGGGGCGCGCAGGCTCGCGGCACTGCGCTGACCCCGGCAGGCGTGGGGCTTGGAGCCTGGGACTACCGGGCCCGCGCCGTCACATCCACCCGAGCTGCAGGCGCGCCACGTCCGTCATGCGCTCCTGGCTCCAGGCGGGCTCCCACACCAGCTCGACGTTGGCTTCCTTCACGCCGGGCACGGAGGAGACCTTCGTCCGCACGTCGTCCACCAGCACCGGGCCCATGCCGCAGCCAGGCGCGGTGAGCGTCATCTGGATGTCCACCCGCTGCCCACCGTCCGGCAGCGGCTCCGCCTTGCACGCGTACACCAGGCCCAGCTCCACGATGTTCACCGGAATCTCCGGGTCATACACCGTGCGCAGCTGCTCCCAGACCTGCTCCTCGTTGAAGGTGCCGTCGTCGGCGGCCACCTTCTCCTTCGGCGCATACTCCTCGCCCAGCGCGGCGCCGTCCCGCTCGTCGATGCGGAACAGCTGCCCGTACGGGTCCTGCACGGTGATGTTGCCGCCCAGCGTCTGCATCACCCGCAGCTCCGCCCCGGCCGGCAGCAACACCCGGTCTCCGCTGGGGATGAGGGTGGCCGACACGTCCTGCCCCAGCACCGCCATGTTTCCTCTCATGGTGCTCATCCCTCCCCTACTCCGTGGACACGGCCTCGCCGCGTCCCTCCAGCGCCGCGCGTAGCGTGTGCCACGCGAGGCTCGCGCACTTCACCCGGGCCGGGAACTCACTCACCCCGGACAGCACCGCCAGCTTGCCCAGCGCATCCACGTCCACGCCCTCGGGCCCTTCCGTCACCAGCTTGTGCACCCGCTCGAACAGGGCCTCGGCTTCCGCCCGCGTCCGGTCCTTCACCGCCCCCGTCATCAGCGACGCGGACGCCTTGGAGATGGCGCAGCCCTGGCCCTGGAAGCCGACGTCACGGATGACGTCGCCCTCCACCTTCAGCGTCACGGTGAGCTGGTCGCCGCACAGCGGGTTGTGCCCCGCGGCCTCCGCGTTGTGGCCTTCCACCACGCGGTAGTTGCGCGGCCGCTTGGAGTGCTCCAGGACGACTTCCTGGTAGAGGTCCGACAGGTCCGAGCTCACTTGAACACCTCCAGCACCTTGTGCAGCCCGCGGACGAGCGCGTCCACGTCGTCCGGCGTGTTGTAGAGCGCCAGCGACGCGCGCGACGTGGCCGGCACCTTGAAGTGCTGCATCACCGGCTGCGCGCAGTGGTGGCCCGTGCGGATGCAGATGCCCTCGCGGTCCAGAATCGTGCCCACGTCGTGCGGGTGGATGTCGGCCAGCATGAAGGACAGCACGGCCGACTTCTCTCGCGCCGTGCCCACGAGGCGCAACCCCGGCACCGACTCCAGCGCCTTCGTCGCGTACGCCAGCAGCTCCTGGTCATGCGCCGCGACGGACGCCATCCCCAGGTCCTCCAGGTAGCGGATGGCCGCCGCCAAGCCCACCGCGCCCGCCAGGTCCGGCGTGCCGGCCTCGAAGCGGTGCGGCACCCGGTTGTACGTCACCTTCTCCATCGTCACGGAGAGGATCATGTCCCCGCCGCCCTGGTACGGAGGCAGCGGCTCCAGGCGCTCCAGGCGGCCGTACAGCACGCCGATGCCCGTGGGGCCGAACATCTTGTGCCCGCTGAAGGCGTAGAAGTCGCAGCCGATCTCCTGCACGTCCACCGGGAAGTGCGTCACCGCCTGCGCCCCGTCCACCAGCACGGGGATGCCCTTCGCGTGCGCCCGGCGCGTCAACTCCTTCACCGGGTTCACCGTGCCCAGCGCGTTGGACACGTGCGTCACCGCGAGGATGCGCGTGCGCTCCGTCATCAGCGCGTCCACCGCGTCCAGCTTCAGCTCGCCGCGCTCATCCACCGGGATGACCTTCAGCACGGCGCCCGTCTGCTCGCACAGCATCCGCCAGGGGACGATGTTGGCGTGGTGCTCGATGTGGGTGATGAGCACCTCGTCACCCGGGCCGATGTGCTTCTTGCCGTACGTCTGCGCCACCAGGTTGATGGCCTCGGTGGTGCCGCGCACGAAGATGATCTCCTTCGAGTCGCGGGCATTGATGAAGCGGCGCACCGTCTCGCGCGCGCCCTCGTACGCCTCGGTGGCGCGCTCGGAGAGCACGTGCACGCCGCGGTGCACGTTGGCGTTGTCGTGCTGGTAGAAGCGGACGATGGCGTCGATGACCGCCTGCGGCTTCTGCGAGGTGGCCGCGCTGTCCAGGTACACCAGCGGCCGGCCCCGCACCTCCTGCCGGAGGATGGGGAAGTCGGCGCGAACCTTCTGCACGTCGAAGCCGCTCATGCCCGCACCTCCCGCCGGGCCGCGCCCGGAAGCTTCAGGGCCAGCAGGCCCTCCACCCTGTCTCGCACCGGCCCCGCCGGCACCGCTTCCACCACCTCGCGGGCAAAGGCATACGTGAGCATCCGCTCGGCCTCCGCCTGGGGGATGCCGCGCGAGCGCAGGTAGAACAGCGCCCCCGCGTCCAGCCGCCCCACCGCCGCGCCGTGCGCGCACTTCACGTCGTCCGCCAGGATTTCCAGCTGCGGCCGCGCATCCGCCTGCGCCGACTCGGACAGCAGGAGGTTGCGGTTCTGCTGCCGCGAGTCCGTGCGCTGCGCGTCCGGCCGCACGCGGATGAGCCCGTGGAACGTGCCGCGCGACTGGTCATCCAGCACGCCCTTGTACAGCTCCCGGCTGGTGCACCGGGGCACCGCGTGGTCCAGCGCGGTGCTGTTGTCCAGGTGCTGCGCGCCCCGGCCCACATACAGGCCGTTGAGCGTGGCGTCCCCGCCCTCGCCCGCGAAGGCCGCGTGGACCTCGTTGCGCGACAGCACTCCGCCGAAGGAGAACGCATGCGACGCGAAGCGGCTGTCCCGCCCCTGCCGCACGTGCAGCGCACCGACGTGCACCGCCGCGTCGGCTTCCGCCTGCAGCTTGTAGTGGTGCAGGCTGGCGTTGTCCTCCAGCGTCACCTCCGTCACCGCGTTGGTGAACGTGGCGCCCGCGCCAGAGCCCGCGCTGGCGTACGTCTCCACCAGCGTGGCCTCGCTGCTCTCCCCGGCCAGCACCAGGATGCGCGGGCTGGCCAGCACCGGCGCGTCGCCACGCGTGAGGAAGACCAGCTGCACCGGCACCTCGCTCACCGTGCCCGGAGCCAGCCGCAAGAGCGCGCCCTCCTCCAGCAGCGCCGCGTTGAGCGCCGTGAAGGCCGAGTCCTTCGCCAGGGCCCGCTGGCCCAGCAGTGCCTCTAGCAGCTGCCCGTCTTCGCGCAGCGCGTCCCGCAGCGGCTTCAGCGTCAGCCCGCGCGGCAGCCCCGCCACGGAGGACAGCTCGGGCGCCAGCCGCCCTCCACGAAGACGAGCCGGGGGCCCGGCAGGCCGAGTCCCTCCACCACCGCAGCCAGGTCGCCCGCGCCGCGCGCCGCGCCGGTTGGAACGAACGTTCCTTCCGTGAGGGGGGCCAGCCGGGTGTACTTGAACGCCTCGTCGCGGTTGGTGGGCAGGCCCTGCCGCTCCAGGTGGGCGAGCGCCTCACCGCGCACGCGCCGCAGCCACGCCGGCGCGGAGGTGTCCCCCGCGTGGAAGCGCGAGGCCACGTCCAGATAGTGCGCCAGGGCCTGCGTCATCGCCGGACCTCCCCGCCCTTCGCCACCACCGTGACGCTCTTGCCGTCCTGCAGGCCCAGCCAGCCGTAGCCCTTCTCCTCCAGCTCCAGCGCCAGCTCGCGCCCGCCCGAGCGGATGATGCGGCCCGCCGCCATGACGTGCACCTTGTCCGGGACGATGTAGTCCAGGAGCCGCTGGTAGTGCGTAATCAGCACCATGCCGCGCTCCGGGGAGCGCAGCGCATTCACGCCGCCCGCCACCGTGCGCAGCGCGTCGATGTCCAGGCCCGAGTCCGTCTCGTCGAGGATGGCAAGACGCGGCTCCAGCACCGCCATCTGGAAGATTTCGTTGCGCTTCTTCTCGCCGCCGGAGAACCCCTCGTTGACCGAGCGGTTCATGAAGGCCGCGTCGAGCTTCACCAGCTTCGACTTCTCGCGGGCCAGCTCGAGGAAGTCCATCGCGTCCAGCTCCTCCAGCCCCCGCACCCGGCGCTGCGCGTTGAGCGCGGTGCGCAGGAAGTGCAGGTTGCCCACGCCCGGAATCTCCACCGGGTACTGGAAGGCGAGGAAGATGCCCGACGTGGCGCGGTCCTCGGGCGACAGCTCCAGCAGCGACTTGCCGTCGAACAGCACCTCGCCCTGCGTCACCTCGTAGCCGTCACGGCCCGCGAGCACGCTGGCCAGGGTGCTCTTCCCGGAGCCGTTGGGGCCCATGATGGCGTGCACCTCACCGGGGCGCACCTCCAGGTCGATGCCCTTCAGGATGTCCTTGCCCGCCACGCGGGCGTGCAGGTTGCGAACAGTCAGCAATGCCATGACCTACCCCACGCTCCCCTCGAGGCTCACCCCGAGCAGCTTCTGGGCTTCCACCGCGAACTCCATCGGGAGCTCCTTGAAGACCTGGCGGCAGAAGCCATTCACAATCATCGACACCGCGTCCTCTTGCGAGATGCCGCGCTGCCGGCAGTAGAAGAGCTGGTCCTCGCCAATCTTCGACGTGGACGCCTCGTGCTCCACCTGCGCGCTCGCGTTCTTCACCTCGATGTACGGCACCGTGTGGGCGCCGCACTTGTCCCCGAGGAGCAGCGAGTCGCACTGCGTATAGTTGCGCGCGTTCTGCGCGCTCTTGAGCACCTTCACCAGGCCCCGGTAGGTGTTCTGTCCGCGCCCGGCGGAGATGCCCTTGGACACGATGGTGCTGCGGGTGTTCTTCCCGATGTGCACCATCTTCGTGCCCGTGTCGGCCTGCTGCAGGTTGTTGGTGAGCGCCACCGAGTAGAACTCGCCCACCGAGTCGTCGCCCTTGAGGATGACGCTGGGGTACTTCCACGTAATCGCCGAGCCGGTCTCCACCTGCGTCCACGAAATCTTGGCCGCCTTGTGGGCGATGCCGCGCTTGGTGACGAAGTTGTAGATGCCGCCCCGCCCCTCCGCGTCGCCCGGGTACCAGTTCTGCACGGTGGAGTACTTGATGTTGGCGCCGTCCAGCGCCACGAGCTCCACCACCGCCGCGTGAAGCTGGTTGGTGTCGCGCTGGGGCGCGGTGCAACCCTCCAGGTAGCTCACGGTGGCGCCCTCGTCGGCGACGATGAGGGTGCGCTCGAACTGGCCCGTCTCCGCCGCGTTGATGCGGAAGTACGTGGACAGCTCCATGGGGCAGCGGACGCCCTTGGGGATGTAGACGAACGAGCCGTCGCTGAAGACGGCCGAGTTGAGCGCGGCGAAGTAGTTGTCCGAGTACGGCACCACCGAGCCCAGGTACTTCTTCACCAGCTCCGGGTGCTCGCGCACGGCCTCGGAGAACGGGCAGAAGATGACGCCCGCCTTGGCCAGCTTGTCCTTGAACGTGGTGGCCACGGACACCGAGTCGAAGACGGCGTCCACCGCGACGTTCTGCAACAGCTTCTGCTCGTGCAGCGGAATCCCGAGCTTCTCGTAGGTGCGGAGGATTTCGGGGTCCACCTCGTCCAGGCTGCCCTTCTTCGGCTTCTGCTTCGGCGCCGAGTAGTAGCGGATGGCCTGGTAGTCGATGGGCGAGTACTTCACGGCCTGCCAGTTGGGCTCACGCATGGTGAGCCAGTGGCGGTACGCCTTGAGGCGCCACTCGAGCATGAAGGCGGGCTCGCCCTTCTTCTCCGACAGCTGGCGGATGACGTCCTCGCTCAGCCCGGGAGGGAAGGTGTCCGACTCCACCGTGGTGACGAAGCCGGCCTCGTACGGGCGGCGAGTCAATTCCTGGAGGGTGTCGGTGCTCATGAACGGACTCCTGTGACGGAAACGGAAGGGGGTGGGGGCGCGCTGGCCGAGGGCGCGGGCCGTGACGGCAGGCCCAGGCCCACCAGGCGCTCGGGGACGCGGGGCGCGGGGGCG
>JBKGHK010000405.1:0-9302 GCA_046520375.1 Pyxidicoccus sp. 3LFB2 | reverse complement strand
CGCTGAGCGCCGAGGAGGCGGTGGTGCGGCGCCTGGAGCGGCGGCTCGCGGATGGCAAGCTGGATGTGGGGCTGGGCTATGCGCCCGCGCGCCTGTCGGACCTGGACGCCGAGCCGGTCTTCGACAGCAGGCTGGCGCTGGTCGTCGCGCGAGGACACGCGCTGGCGGGCGCGGAGTCCGTGGGGGTGAAGCAGCTGGTGGATGAGCCCTTCGCGCTGCTGTCACGCGGGCTGAGGGTGCGAGCGCGCGTGGATGCCTGGTGTGCGGCGATGCGGCTCGCGCCTCACATCGCGCTCGAATCGAACGCGGTGGGCACGGTGCTCGCCATCGTCCGCGCGGGGCTCGCCGTCACGGTGCTTCCCGAGCCCCAGCTGGCGGATGCCGAGCGGCTGGTGGTGAAGCGGCTGTCCCCTGCTCCGCGCTCCGAGCTCGCGGCGCTCCTCTGGCGCAAGGGAGCGCCGCGCCCGCCCGCGGCGGAGCTGTTCGCGGCGGAGGTGCGCGCACGAGCGAAGCAGGGCGAGGGCTGAGGTCCCCCGACTGGGGCGTGCTGGACGACGGATGGGAGTCAGGCAACAGGCGCGCGTTCACCTGTTAGATAGCCTTGGACGCCGCCTCCCCCCGAATTGTCTCCGGGCCAGCGGAGCGGACCGCGGCGTCCGGAATCACCCGCAGAGCCGCCGGAGCCAGCGGTGCATGTACTGAGGGGTCATGGGAGGCAAAATGCTGCCCTCTTCGCAGAAGTAGGGCTCCAACAGCCGCGCCAGCGTTCGATACTGGAGCGGGGGCGCCCCCTTCTCCGTGTCCATGGCATCGGGCCATTCCCCCAGCGTCAGCAACAACCGTTCGCCATCCATCGGCTCGAAGGACACCTCCGGGAAGATGAGCTTGTCGCGCAGCGCGCCGATGCCGCCGAGCTGGCACAGCAACGGCTGGCCCAGGAAGTTGAGCCAGTAGGCGCCCCGCGCCCCGGTTCCGATGACATCACTGGTCTCACTCAGCAGATAGAGGTCTAGCCCTGGGTAGCGTTCGAGGAGGCCAAGGAGCTTCTTCCGGACGCCGAACCAGATTCCGGGATGAGACACGAAGGCGAGGCTGGCGTAGCCGAAGCTGAAGGGCAGCTCGCGGCCAAGTTCCAGGGCCAGCGACCGCAGGTGGGCGGGGCCGTGCTCCAAGAGATACTCGGTGGGAAACGCGAAGGACACTGCGCTCGTGGCGTCGCGCTTGTGCGAGTTCAAGGGGTGCGCGAACTGTAGGCCATCGTAGTTGAAGTGGTACCCCCCCGCCTCTCCCGTCGCCTCGGCCAGTGAAACGTGCCTCGCGGCTCCCGTCCACGGGTGCTCGAGCATCGTCTCGCGGATGTGCTCCCAGCCTTTATCGTCGAGCGGCAGGGTGTCTCCATCGTCCGCGCCGTACCAATTCAACGAACTGGGGGAGATGGCACGCCGGTAGACCTGCAGGGCACGCCACATCTTCTCGGACAGGTCGCGGTGAGAGGAGCGCATGAAGAAGCAGAGGATGATGCCGTCGCGGACGTCCACATCGCCGTAATCATTCGGCACGCGGATGACGGGAATGTTCTCCCTCATGGAGTTACGCCTCTTCGTGGTGAGACGAGAAAGGGCTTCCCTCCCAGTGCATCTTTGTAGACCCGGCCCTGGTTGGATTTGGCGTAGGCGCTGTCCTCTCCATAGTTCTTCCATCGTGCATCATTGGTGTTGGGGCAAGGAAACTTGAAGTCCAGGGTGACCACGGAGCGCAGCAGGTCGTGGTCCGCATGGAGCACGAGGTCCGGCTTGATGGTGCGCCACAGGGCATGGGTGCACCCCTCCTTGATGAGTCTGGCCTCCTCCTGCTGGCTTACCGTCTCCAGCACCCTGGCGTTGGGATAGTAGCGGTAGCGCTGCTCCAGGCTGTACGGCCGGCGCCACAACTCCTCCAGCACCTCGCGCGCACACTGAAGGGCGAGCGCATGCTTCTGCTGCCCCAGCAGCATCGCCCGGGTGATTCGTGCGCCGCAGCCGTCGACCTCCACCTCTTCGCCGCACTCCTGGCGTGTCGGGGCACGGTTGCCGTAGTGCGACGCGTTGACCTGACGCTCGGCCTGCCTGGCGCACTCCACCAGTCGCTCCTCCAGCTCCCCTACTGCGTTGTCGCCCTCGAGCAACGTGAGAAGGAGCGGCACCGACTCCGCGAGGATGGAAGCCGCCACGGTCCGGCCTGCCGCCGGAGCCATCGCCCCCACTCCCCTACCCAACGCGGCCGCATGGCGCATGCGGCCCACGGTCTCCGTGTCGAACCGCAGGTCTCCACGCTCCGTGTGTCGGGAGCTGCCGCCACAGGCCGCAAGCAGGGCACCCACCACCAGCAGGAGCACGGACCTGCCATGCACGGGCTGACGTGTGGGCAGCTTCTTCTTCAAGAGGGCGAACATCTGGAGACCTTGTCGGCAATCCTGCGGCCGGACGGTCCTACTTCAAATCCGGGATGCCTTCTCCATCTCCAGGGGGCATGCTCCGAGAGATGAGCCAGAACCTCTACGACATTCCCCTCGCCTCCATCGACGGCGCCGCGCAGAACCTCGGTCAGTTCAAGGGCAAGGTCCTGCTGGTGGTGAACGTCGCTTCCAAGTGCGGCCTGACACCGCAGTACGAAGCCCTGCAGAAGCTCTACCAGAACAAGCAGTCCCAGGGGCTGGTGGTGCTGGGCTTCCCGGCGAATGACTTCCTCGGCCAGGAGCCCGGCAGCGAAGCGGAGATCCAGGCGTTCTGCAGCCTGACCTACGCGGTGACCTTCCCCCTGTTCTCGAAAATCACCGTGGTCGGCGAGAAGAAGCACCCGCTCTACCGCGAGCTGACGACCGCCTTCCCCTCGGCCACCGGTGACGGGCCGATGCGCGCCTCCCTCAAGGGCTACGGCATCGAGCCCAATCCGGCCCCCGAGGTGCAGTGGAACTTCGAGAAGTTCCTCATCGGCCGGGATGGCCGCGTCGCGGGCCGCTTCGCCCCGGACGTGACGGCGGAGGACCCACGACTCCTCCAGGCCATCGACGCCGAGCTGGCGAAACAGGCCTGAGCACGAACGGCGCCGCGGCCGCCCACGCGCCTCAGAGCCGGGGGTCCACCGGCTCGCTCTCCAGCGCCAGCACGCCGAAGACGCACTCATGCACCCGGCGCAGGGGCTCGCGCCGGGCGAAGCGCTCCAGGCCCTCGACACCGAGCGCGAACTCACGCAGCGCCAGGGAGCGCTTGGTGGACAGCCCTCGCTGGCGCAGCCGCTCCAGGTTCGCCGGTGTCGTGTACTCCGGGCCGTAGATGATGCGCAGGTACTCCGGTCCCCGGGACTTGATGGCGGGCTGCAGCAGCCCCTTTCGTCCCCGCACCGCGAAGTCGAGGGGCTTCACCACCATGCCCTCCCCTCCGCGCGCGGTGAGCTCCTCCCACCAGCGCACGCCCTCGGCCACGGAGTCCTCCACCGCCACCTCGACCACCCGGTACGGCGTGGCGACGAACAGGCTCGCATCCGCGCGGCACAGCCGGGCGAGCGTCTCCATGTGCCACACGTGGTCCTTGTCCACATGCGCCGCACCCTCGGTCGCCAGCACGTGGAAGGGCGCGAGCCGCACATCGTCCAGCGAGCGCACCGGCCAGCAGTAGCGCCGGTACGACTCCACATAGCGCCCTACGTTTCGCGCCTTCTCCCCGAAGCGCGTGGACAGTTCCCCCAGGTCCAGCCCCCGTGCCGAAGCCTGGGCAAGCGCCGCCACCGCGTCCGGCAGCGCCGCGCGCGAGGCGGCGCCCACCGCCGCGTACTGGTCTCTCAGCAACTCCTGCGCCTTGAAGGACCATGGCATCAGCTCGCAGTCCAGGCAGGCCCAGTCCGTACGGAGCTCCTCCCAGAACCCCGAAGCCTCCAGCGCCGCGCCGACCCTAGCCAGGAAGGCCGCCTGCAACGCCGCATCCGCGAAGAAGCGCCGGCCGGTGCGCGTGTAGCAGACGCCTGTCTCGCCGGAGCTCACCCCGAAGCGGCGGCGCGCCGCCTCCGCGTCGCGAGCAATGACGACCACCGCGCGCGAGCCCATGTGCTTCTCCTCGCACACCACCTTCGCCACGCCCTCCTTGCGGTAGTAGGCGAACGCCTCCGCCGGGTGCTCGAGGAGCCCCGCCGCCTGGCTCGTCTCCGAGGGAGACATCGTCGGCGGCAGGTAGATGAGCCACTTCGGGTCGATGGCGAACCGGCTCATCGCCTCCAGCGCGGCCGTCGCGTTCTCCTCCCGAATCGTGACGCTCTGCTGGAGCCGCGTGGTGACGACGCGCTTGCCCAGCACGTCCTCCAGGTCCAGGAGGTCGTCATGCCGCTGCTGGGCGCTCAAGGCCGGGCCCCCGGACACGCTGCCCAGCGGCTTCACCGACTCACAGTACGCTCGCGCCGCGGGCACCGAGACGAGCTCGCGCTCCGGGTAGCGCAAGGCGGTCAGCTTGCCGCCATACACGCAGCCGGTGTCCAGGCAGAGGGTGTTGTTGAGCCACTCCGCCTCCACCACCGGCGTGTGGCCGTACACCACGGAGGCCTTGCCCCGGTACTCGGCGGACCAGTTGAAGCGCACGGGCAGGCCATACTCGTCCGTCTCGCCCGTGGTCTCCCCGTACAGGGCGAAGTCGCGCACCTTGCCGGAGCCGCGCCCCTGCATGGACTCCTTCATGCCCGCGTGTGCCACCACCAGCCGGCCGCCATCCAGCACGTAGTGCGAGACCAGGCCGTCGATGAAGTCCACCACCGCCTTGCGGAACTCCGGCGTCTCGCGCTCCAGCTGCTCCAGGGACTGGGCCAGTCCATGGGACACCTTCACGTCCTTGCCGCGCAGCTTCCGCATCAGCTTGATTTCATGGTTGCCCGGGACGCACAGCGCCGTGCCGGCCGCGACCATTCCCATCACCAGCCGCAGCACGCCGGGCGTGTCCGGCCCGCGGTCCACCAGGTCGCCCACGAAGACGGCCTTGCGTCCGGCGGGAGGGCGCACGTCGACGCCGGGCGTGCCGTCCGTCCGGGGAGAGAGGACGTAGCCGAGCCTGCCGAGCAGCGCCGTCAGCTCCTCCAGGCAGCCGTGGATGTCGCCGATGATGTCGAAGGGCCCGGGCTCATGCTTCCGGTTGTTCCAGAGCGGCTGGCGCTCGAACTCCACGGAGTCGAGCGTCTCCGGCTTGAGGACATGGATGTGCCGGAAGCCCTCACGCTCCAGGCCGCGCAGCGAGCGGTGCAGCTGCTGGAGCTGGTTGCGCACCACGTGGGAACCGAAGTCCCGGTCCTTCCGCTGGCGGTTGCGCTCGTGGCACGTCCGCTCCGGCACGTCGAGCACCACCGCCACGGGCAGCACGTGGAACTCGCGGGCGAGCTCGACGAGGGGCTTGCGCGCCTCGGGCTGGACATTGGTGGCGTCGATGACGGTGAGCAGGCCCCGGGCGAGCCGCTTCGCCGCGACGAAGCGCAGCGTCTCGAAGGCGTCCTTCGTCGCCTCCAGGCTGTTCTCGTCGTCGGAGATGATGCCGCGGTACGTGTCCGAGGACAGGACCTCCGTGGGCTTGAAGTGCTTGCGCGCGAAGGTGGACTTGCCGGACCCGGAAGGGCCGATGAGCAGGACGAGCGAGAGCTCGGGAATGGTTGTCTTCATCGTGAGAACACCGCCAGCTGGGTCGGCGCGCCGACGTCCGCATCCAGGGGGCCCACCGGTTGGAAGCGCACGCTGTAGCCGAAGCGCGCGCACATCCCCTGGGCCCAGGTCTCGAATTCAGCCCGGGTCCACTCGAAGCGGTGGTCCCGGTGACGGAAGGTGCCGGCGGGCAGTGACTCGAAGCGCACGTTGTACTCGGCGTTCGGGGTGGTGAGGACCACCACGTTCGGCCGTGCGCACTCGAAGAGCACGCGCTCGAAGGCCGCGAGGCGCGGCGCGTCCAGGTGCTCGATGACTTCGATGACGGTCGCCGCCTCGTACCCCGACAGCCGCGCGTCCCGATACATCAGCGAGCCATGGATGAGCCCCAACCGCCGACGCTGCAGGTCCGGGAGCCGGTCGAAGTCCAACCGCTCCTTCGCGATTTCGAGCGCGCGGAAGGACACGTCCATGCCGAGGAGCTCCGTGAACTGCCGCTCCTTCATCAGGGCCTTGAGCAGCTTGCCCTCGCCACACCCCAGGTCCAGGACGCGCGCGGCGCCGCTCGCCTTGAGGACGTCCACCACCGTCTGGAGCCGCTGCTCGTTGAGGCTCAGGCGGGACTCCAGCGCGGCCTCCTCCTCGTTGCGCACGCGCTCGCGCTCCTCGGGCTCGGCGGCCTCGTCACCGACGAGCCGCTCCAGGGCTTCGCGCGCGAGGCTGCGCTGGTGACGCAGGTAGCGGCGCGCGATGAGCTCGCGCTCCGGATGGGCGGCGAGCCACCCCTCGCCATGGCGCAAGAGCTTCTCCACCTCCTCGTCTCCCACCCAGTAGTGCTTGTCGTCGTCCAGCACCGGCATGAGGACATACAGGTGCGTGAGGAGCGCACTCACCCGCGTGCGGGCCTCCAGCGTCACGGTGAAGTAGCGGCTGTTGCCCCACTCGGGAACCGTCTCGTCGAGCGGATGCTGCGTGGCGGTGACGGTGTAGCCCAGGGGCTCGAAGAGTCGGCGCAGGAAGGCCTCTCCGCCCCGGCAGGGCAGCACCGACAGCCGCGCGACAAGTGGCAGGGGCAGCTCGACGAGGTCCGGCCGCTCCTTGCTCCGGCCCGCCATCGCCGAGCCGAAGAGGCGGGCGAGCGCCACGCTCATGAAGGACGAGGCCACGTAGGGCCGGTCATTCACGTACTGCTCCAGGGCGCCCCCTCCCCCGCCGGGCCCCGGCGGTCTCGGACGAGCGCCACCGGGTCGACTTCCAGCAACAGGGCCGCCGTGGTGCGCTCGGTGCCGGCCTCCGGGTAGAAGACATGGGCCAGGCCGAAGGGCAGCTCGAACGACTGCGCGCGCGACGGATTCTTGTGGAGCAGGTAGCCCAGCTCCGTGGCGGGACTGTGCGTCGTGGAGAGTGTCAGGAGCATGTTTCTCGCAGTGAAGCCGGGAGAGGGTCGGAAGGACCCTGTCCTCGTGGACTTCGATAGGCGCACCAATGGCGGTACGAAGTACGGCGAGGCGAGTCCCCTCCTGACGACATTCGCGGGTCCCTGCCCGCGGCGTGTCACGGTGAGGCCGCCTCCCCGCGTGCCGCGGTGGTCACGGTTCGTGGCGGCTCGCGTGGCAGCGTGTCCTTCTCAGGGCCCAGCGCACCTTCAAGATGCTGCATGAGCCCGCAGTCACTCGTTTCCCTGGGGTGTTGTGCTACTTCGCCGGACGCTCTCAAGGAGAGAACGAAGCACAGACGCGCAGGCCGGTCCTGGCGTCGCGCGCCGTCGGGTCCCCGGGGGAGAAGCCCGCGATGCTCGCGCCGGTGGAGTCGAAGTACCAGGAGCCCCCGCGAAGGACGACACTCCCCAGCTCCGGTGTCTCGGACCGCGTGAACTCGTAGGCGTTGCCGGCCATGTCGTCCAGCCCGAAGGGGCTCACCGAGGCGGGGTGGGCCCCCACCATGTCGGGCCCGAAGGCCGTGGGGAGCCTGTCGTAGGTCTCGTCGATGTTGGCGTCGTCGGGCTGGAGCTCGTCACCATGGGGATAGTTGCGGCCGTCCGCGCCTCGGGCCGCGTACTCCCACTCGTGCTGGCTGCACAGGCGCGCACCCGGCAGACGCTTCGTCCGGTGCAGCCATTGGAAATAGCCTTCCAGGTCCTCGACGGAGACCCCGGACAGAGGAAACCGCCTCCAGTCGGCGGTGTTTCTCCGGGTCCGCCCCGTGTAGACAAAGTCCTCGCCCAGCCTCGCCGTGCGGAATTCGTCGCGCGAATGATAGAAGGCGAAGGTCCAGCCAGCGCTCAAGTGCCGTCGCAACGAGACCGCCCCACCGTCGATGAAGCGCGGCTGCTCGAGAATCCTCCTCGCGGGCGCATCCGGGGGCAGGTCGTCCAGGTAGGTCAGCCAGTCGCCGAACGTCACCTCCTCCTTGCCGATGAGGAACCCCTCGGAGAGGCAGAACCGGTGAAGCGGCGAGCTGTACATGAACTTCCGCACCTCCTCTGAGCCGGAGCGCCCCATGAGGAAGCAGCCTCGGGGGACATAGGCATAGCCGTCGGGCACCGCCGTGGGGAGCGCGAGGTGGAGCGTCTCGCGAGCACCGCGCGTGAGGAGCAGCGGCAGCTCCACTGGCACACGCCCCGGGTGCGTGACGCGGAGCAGATAGGAACCCTCGGGCAGCAGGAGGCGGGCGATGGGGGTGGGGCCCAGGACGCCGGCCTCCGGAACGGGCTCACGTCGGTACGTCCCCTTCCCCTGCGTGTAGCGCTCGAGCTCGACGTGTGCGCCAGCAGGGGTGGTCACCAGCTCGAGCTCGGCAGGAGCCCGGAGCTGTCGCAGCCACTCCGCGCCCTCCTTCGCGGTGTCCACCTCCTCCTCCAGGAGCCGCATCCACTCGTCACGCTCGCGGCGCTGGTGAAAGAGCTCGGCGAGGAGGACGCGTTCATAGGTGACCTCCACGATGAGCCGGCGCGTGTCCACGTGGTGGCGATCTCGCACGAGGGCTCTCTCGAGGGTCCGGCGGGCGCGGGAGTAGGTCGCCTCGGACTGTTCGCGCAGGGCCAGCGCCTCGGTCCATTGCCGCTCGGCGGCAGTCCTGACGCCCGAGGGTCCCGGCGGTATCTCGATGCCCGCGGACGGAGGCACCCGTCTATCAAACAGCGCCATCGCCAGCTCGCTGCGCTCGCGAGCCCGTTGAGCGAGAGCGCGGCCCTCGGCGAGCGCCGCCCGTGCCACGTCGAGCTCCGCGGCGATGAAGCGTGAGTCCTCGAGGTACACCTGCAGGCGGAGAACGCCATAGGAGGCGGCAATGGCGAGCACGACCAGGAACACCGCGAGCCGGCGTCCCCAGCGCTCCCGGGTCACCGCGCGTCGCGAGGCCTGGAGAAAGGCGCGCTCGCGCGAGCCGAGGGTGGAGGGCTCGAGCAGCCGGACCTCGTCGAGCTGCCGCTGCCCCCAGAGCGCCTCGCGGGCGCGCAGGAGACGCTCCCACTCGGCGCTGGCCACCTCGACCCGCTTGCGCAGGGCGCGATGGCCGATGTCGTCATCGCGCCAGTCCCGGAGCGTGCCCCAGCTCTCGATGAGCGCCTTCTGGGCAATCTCGCAGCGTGGCTGGCCGCCCGCGGTGCGCGTGTGCAGGAGGCGGCCTTCGACGAGGGCGCGAAGGGCGGCGCGGGCAG
>JBKGHK010000404.1:0-9339 GCA_046520375.1 Pyxidicoccus sp. 3LFB2 | reverse complement strand
CTGCTCGCCGCCGGACAGCCGGTCCGGGAAGCTGCGCGCGCGCGTGCCCAGGCCCACGCGCTCCAGCAGCGCCCGCGCCTTCGCTCCCGACTCCGCGGCGTCGTGCCCGTTCAGCTCCAGGGGCAGCCGCACGTTCTCCTCCACCGTCAGCGTGGGCAGCAGGTTGAAGGCCTGGAAGATGAAGCCGATGCGCTCGCGCCTCAGCAGCGTGCGCTCGCGCTCGCTCAGGCGGCCCAGGTCCTTGCCATCCACCCGGACCTCTCCCTGGCTGGGCACATCAATGCCGCTGATGAGGTTGAGCAGCGTGGATTTTCCCGAGCCGCTGCGGCCCAGCAGCACCACGAACTCGCCCCGGTGCAGCGAGAGGCGGACGCCGGAGAGCACCTCTCTCACGGTGTCGCCTTCGGCGTAGGCCTTCGTTACGTCGCGCAGCTCGACGAGGGGCGGGGTGTCGGACGGGGGCATGAGCGGGTCTCAGATACACGGATGCCCGCCGTGCCGCCGCGTTTTACGCCCACCTGGAGCTTCTCAAGCGCCCCTCAGGCTCCGACGTGCTGGGCCTCCCACGCCATCCCGGCCTCCCGCCAGCGCTCCAGGAAGTCCCCCACCTCGGCCGCCAGCAGGGGCCCGGCCGTGTCGCGGGGGATGATGTGGAAGCCGTCACGCAGGGGCAGGAAGCGCACCGAGGGGGACGCGGTGAGCCGCCGGGCGAGCCACCGCCCGCCCTCCGGGTCCACCACGTGGTCCTGCTCCGCCACCGCTATCAGCGTGGGGCAGCGCACGCGCGCCACGTCCTGGACGGCCAGGGTCTGCAGGGTGCACAAGTCCCGCAGCCGGGCCACCGGGAAGGCGGGCAGCACGGGCGCCTCGGCCAGCGCCACCGGGTCCGACAGGTCCGTGCCCGTCTTCTCCACCCAGGGTCTTGCCCACTCCAGCACCGGCGTCCGGGCCAGCTGCCGGATGAGGAACATGCGCGGCCCCCGGAAGCGCACCGCCGGAGCCACCAGCGCCAGCGCCCGCACCGTCTCCGGGTGACGGGCCGCCAGCCCCATGGCCAGCAGCGCCCCCATGGACAGCCCCGCCACGAAGATGTTCCGGTGGCCGTGCAGCTCGCGAAGGGCGCTGTCCGCCGCCGCCTGCCAGTCGCGCCAGTTGACGTGCAGCAGTGCCTGGGGCGTGGTGCCGTGCCCCGGCAGGCGGGGGGCCACCACCCGCATGCCCCGCGCGGCCAGGGCCTCGCCCAGCGGGCGCATGTCCCAGGGGCTGCCGGTGAAGCCGTGCAGGAGCAGACACGCGTCCTCGCCCCGGCCCAGGTCGAAGGGCGCTGTCTTCCGCGGGTCCATGGCCTCTGCCGTCGCGCTCACACCGTGACGCTGGCCACGCACCGGCGCAGGCGCTATGCCGTCTGCCTCATGGCGGACACTCCGAAGCCCCCGGACATGCAGTTGCAGATACAGATAGACGAGGACGTGGCCAATGGTCAGTACGTGAACATGGCCCTGGTGAACCACTCCGACACGGAGTTCACCCTGGACTTCATCTACGTCCAGCCCCAGCTGCCCAAGGCCCGGGTCCGCTCCCGCATCATCACCAACCCCAAGCACATGAAGCGCCTGCTGGCGGCCATGCAGGACAACATCGCCCGCTACGAGGCGAAGTACGGCGCCATCGTCCTGCGCGAGGACGAGGGCGGCATGCACTGACGCACCCCCGGAGGGGCGCGTCGGGGCGGCCTCCTACTGGAGGCTCCCGGCGGGCTCCTGGGGCGCTCCCTCCGCGGGCTCCTCCGTCACGACGGGCGCATGGCCCGCGGCGAGGTACGCGTCGACGCGGTTCTGGAGGTGGGCGGAGAGCTGGGGGTCCACCCGGCTCAGCAGCGCCCACTCGAAGTCGGTGGCGCGCTGCAGCTGGGGCTTCGCCGCGGACATGGGCTCGCCCAGGACGTACCGCCCGACCTGGCCTTCGCCCGAGTCCTTGCCCGATTTGCTCTGGTTCTTGCCCGCGAAGGCCCCCGGGTGCGAGGCGGCCCGGCCGTTGGTGGTGTAGGCCAGCCGGTACGCGCGCACCATGGTGCGGCCGTCGCTCAGCGTGTGCGCCTGCACCAGGACGCGAGACCAGCTCGCGCCGACGTCGATGTTGCCGTTCACCCTCCACGTGGTGTGCACGTAGAGCGGGTCCGCGGTGGGCAGCAGCTCGTACCCCTGCTCGACGAGCAGCTCGCGCGACAGCGTCAGCAGCGACTCCGGGGGGAGCTTGTAGACGGCGTGGCCGCTGGTCCCCTCCAGCAGGTTCTTGCGGGGGTCCGGAGTGAGGGCACAGCCCGTGGTTCCCAACAGCAGCCCGCATGCCGCCAGCAGCGCAAGACGCTTCATGACAATCACCTTGGTTTCCCCGGCACTGTTCAGCGCGGCGTCCGGCGGCCTGGGGCAACGTGGCCGGATATGCGTAAGAACGCACGGGCGTCCGGCGCATATCTCGGGCGGGGTGCTTCGCCTTCAGTCGCAGCGGTAGCAGAGGGTCCGCAGCCCGCCCGTCGCCCATGGCGCGGCGTACTCCCGACAGACTTTGTCGGGCGCGGCGTGGAGCTTGCGCACGCGGGCCTCCAGGCCGGGGTAGCCGTCGGCGGTGAAGCGCTGGTAGCCGGGCCAGTCCTCCTCGGAGGCCTCCCAGAAGACGCAGGTGTCCGGGCCCTCGCGCACGCTGCCCGTCTCGAACAGCGCCCAGTGGCCGTTGCGGGCGGGCGCGTCCTCCACCACCCAGCCCAGCGCGACGTTGGAGAAGTTCACCCGAGGCCAGGACGGGCTCAGCAGCCCGCCGAAGCGCTTGTCCCCGTCGCGCAGCACGGCGCGGATGAGGGCGGTGGCGCCCCGGTCCTCCAGGGCCTGAAGGAACTCGAAGGGCGGTTGGCCGCGCACGCGCTCCGCGTAGCTCGCCTCGTACGCCCTGAAGGCCCGGCCCCACCCGCGCGTCACCTCCACCAGCATGACGGTGAGGAGCACCGCCAGCCCCACGCGCCACAGGCGGGCGCGAGGCGACTCCGCCCGGAGCAGCGCGCCCGCGACACGGCCGCAGGCGACGAGGCTGACGGCGCACAGCAGCAGCACCACGGCGTGCAGGCCGTACTTGAGGAAGTAGTAGTCGATGGGCAGCCGCGCCCCCAGGTAGGCCAGCTGCACGGCCGCGTTGACGCCCGCGAAGAGCACGGCGAAGTCGAGCAGCCGCCGCTCGACGCCGTCGGTGCGCGGGGGCACGAAGCGCACGACGAGCAGCCCCACCACCGTCCAGCACTGCACCCGCAGCGCGCGCTCGTAGCCGTGGGGCACGAAGCCGCCGGTGATGTGGGCCAGGGGCAAAAGCCGCCAGTACGCGTACCCCGCGGCGGCGAGGAGCACGAAGCCCACCGGCCAGGCCCAGCGGCGGAGCCGGGGGCCGAGCCCGGGGCCCTCCAGCAGGACGAGCACGCCGCAGGTGAAGAGGAAGTCCCCGAGGTTCAGCCCGTACGTGTACCGGTAGAACACGGTGAACACCGCGAGCGCGGCGCACCGCACCCAGGCGGACCGGGGCAGGCCATAGGCGAGCCACGCCAGCACCAGCGGCACCAGGCCGAAGAGGTGGGCATAGAAGCCCTCGGCCTGGTGGTAGTGCAGCAGTCGCAGCAGCAGGAAGGGCCACCCCACGGCCATGGCCACCAGCAACGCCGCCTGCGCGGCCAGCCCTGCGCGCGCGGAAGGCCACAGCCGTGAGGTCACGACTTCCAGCCCCGCGACGAGCGCCAACGCCAGCACGGCGGGCACCAGGTAGAAGCCGGCGCGGAAGCTGGTGAAGGCATCCAGGCCGAAGAGCGTCTCCAGCCCGTGCGTCACCGTGTGGAAGAAGGTGAAGCCCTGGTACGTGCCGGGCACGCGCGTGACGAAGTCCGCCCGCAGCGCGGCGTGGTTGCCAGCGTCGCCGCCTCCGGTGCTCACCAGCCCGTGCATCACGGGGATGCCCAGCATCCGCCACGTCACCCCCAGGGCCACCGCGATGGACAGCGCCTGGAGCCCGGCGAGCAGCCCGTGCGTCGGCCAGGGCCGCAGGCCCGTCAGCACCTTCCAGGTGAAGAGGCCCGCCACCGCGACGCCCGCCGCTGCGCCCACCCACAGCGGCAGCCCCAGGGCGGCCCGAAAGAGGTTCGCCAGGGCCGCGGGCAGCAGCCACAGGAGCAGCAGGAAGCACAGCGGCCCGAGCCCGCGAGGCGGCGCCGCCGGAGGAGGGGAGGGCTGTGGGGCGGAGGTATCCGGCACGAGGCGCGGCTCCTATCCCATGTCCGGAGGCCCGCCAAGCCGTGTGGCATCCGCACGCACAAGGACGGGAGGCCGGGACGGCCGCCCCCTTGTTGCCCGGTGGGGATTTTCCGGCGAGAAGGAGGCCATGGGTGCGGGAACGCTCATCGTCCTACTGGCCTACAACGAGGAGGCCTGCATCGCCGACGTCGTGGCCGAGCTGCGGCGCGAGCTGCCAAGCGTGGACGTGGCGGTGGTGGATGATGGCTCGCGGGACGCCACCTCGGAGCGGGCGAGGGAGGCCGGCGCGCTGGTGGTGCGCCACCCCATCAACCTGGGCGTCGCGGCGGCCGAGGCCACCGGATTGCTGTATGCGCTGCGCTACGGCTACGCGCGCGTGGTGCGCATGGATGGCGACGGCCAGCATGACCCGCACAGCGTGCCCGCGCTGCTGAAGGCCCTGGAGGACGGCGCGGAGCTGGTGGTGGGCAGCCGCTTCGCCGGGGTGGAGAGCTTCCGCTCCACGTGGCTGCGGCGCTTCGGCAGCGGCATCATCTCCGGGCTGCTGTCGTCCCTGTGCCGGCAGCGAATCACGGACCCCACGTCGGGCTTCCGCGGCTTCGGCCCCCGGGCCATCCGCTACTTCTCCACGCACTTCCCGCACGACTACCCGGAGCCGGAGAGCGTGCTGATGGCGTCGCGGCAGCGGCTGCCCATCGTCGAGGTGCCGGTGAAGATGCGCTCGCGCCGCGCGGGGGTGAGCTCGCTCACGCCGTGGCGGTCGACCTTCTACATGGCCAAGGTGTCGTTCGCCCTCTTCATGGAGCGCTTCCGGGCGGTGTGAGCATGAGCCGGTCCAGCATCATCGTCCTGGTCTTCTCCGCCGCCTTCGCGGTGGCCGTGCTCCTGTCGGCGCGGCGGCGGCGCACGTCGGAGCACCACACCTTCAGCTGGCTTTTGGTGTCCCTGCTGACGGCGGGGCTGGCGCTCTGGCGCAACGCCATCGACACCCTGGCCGCGGCGATGGGCATCTACTACGCCCCGTCCGCGCTCTTCTTCGTGGTGTGCGGCGGGCTCTTGTGGATGCTCTTCCGCCTCAGCCTCCAGGTGGCCGAGCAGCGCCGGCAGCTGCAGCGGCTGGCCCAGGAGCTGGCCGTGCTGTCCGCCGAGCGCCCCGCCCCTGTCGACCGCGGGCCCGCCCCGGGCCCCCAGGCCCGGTGAGCTGAAGCCCGTTCCGCCGACATCCGGCGGAGAGTCGCTGGCCTCGCGGCCCGGCCCGGCGCAGACTCGGGGGCACCGTGCTCCGACTCCTCGTACCGCTGCTCGTGCTGCTGTGTGCCTCCTCTGCTGCCGCCCAGTGTCTGGGGGACGGCGTGCAGCTGTTCCCCACGCCGGGCGCCATCGTCCCCACCAACACGCGCTTCCTGCTGGAGGGCGTGGGCACCGCGCGCCCGCAGGTGGCGGCGCTGGTGGGCAAGAAGCTGCGGCTGGTGTCCGACAAGCACGAGGTGGAGGTGAAGGCCCAGCGCGGGTGGGAGAGCAGCCTGGGCCGCGTCACCGTCGTCCTCAAGGTGGGCGAGAAGCTGGAGCCCAACACCCGCTACACCCTGCGGGTGGACGAGGTGCTGCCCAACGTCATGGTGCTCAACGGCCCCAGCACGGTGCTGCCCGAGTGGCGCACCGGCAAGGGCGCCGACGGCTTTGCCCCGCGCTGGCTCAAGCGGCCCGCCGTCTCCGAGGGCTTCCTGCGCCGCAGCGCCCAGGGCACCGCCCGCTTCGTCCGGCTCAACCTGTCGCTGCGCGAGGAGAGCCCCGCCTACCTCGTGGTGAAGCTGGAGTCGCGCCGACCCGGGCCCACCACCCAGCAGTACGTGGTGCCCATCCACAACAACACCGCCTTCATCGGCCACGAGGCGTGCAGCGGCACCTTCGCCATGGAGGACGGGCGCAGCTACCGCGCCCGCATCGAGGCCTTCGACGCCGCGGGTCAGATGGCACCTGCCGTACCGCCCGTGGACTTCGAGGCGCCCGCGGAATGACGGAGGGTGGGGGGAGGTGACTCCCCGCACGCGGATGCGAAGATGGGGCCCTTCCTCCTCACACCCCGAGGCTCCGTGTTCCCGTCGCCGCGCCCCTTCCGCTTCCTTGCCGTGCTGTCCACCGCGCTCCTGCTCACCGCCTGCGGTGGGGATGACGACGGCGAGGACTCCGGCAAGCTCAGCCGCACCACCCTGGAGGCCGCGGACGGCCAGTACTGGGGCGCGCCGCGCTTCTCGCCGGATGGCAGCCGCATCGCCTTCACCCGCACGCTCGACGACGGCGACACCTACGAGGTGGCGGTGATGAAGGCGGACGGCACCGACGTGCGCATGCTGGCCAACAACGGCACCTACCTCACCGGCACGGCGTGGAGCCCGGACGGCAGCCGCGTCTACTACTCCGGCGAAGAGGGCATCTTCAGCGTCCCCGCCGCGGGCGGCACGCCCGTCATGGAGTACGACGACTTCGCCACCTCCGCCCTGGACGTGTCGCCGGACGGCAAGACGGTGGCCTACGGCACCAATGGCAGCGGGCTGACGCTGCTGGATTTGACGACCCACACCGCGCAGCCGCTGCAGGACGAGGGCTCGTCCCCGGCCTTCTCTCCGGATGGCAAGCGGCTGGCCTACGTCACGTCCGGCTTCGACGACGCGGAGGTTCGCGTCCTCACGCTCGCCACGAAGCAGAGCACCCTGGTGACGGCCGAGGCCAGCTACCTGTCCGCCGCGGACTGGCTGCCTGACGGCCGGCTCGCCGCCCTCGCCGGGGACGGCATCATGCTGTTCGACCTGTCAGGCGCGACGCCGCAGGGCCGCCTGGTGCGCGACGAGTTCGCCGCGAAGGAGCTGGATGTCTCCCCGGACGGCAAGAAGATGGTGTACGCCATCAACGGGCGGACCGACCTCTTCGTGCTGACAGGCTTCTGAAGCGGCCCGCCCCGGAGGGCGCATGACGACGGTGGACGTGGAGAGCCTCAAGCAACGGATGGCCGCCTTCACCCAGACGCTGCAGGACGACATCTGCGGCGCGCTGGAGCGGCTGGACGGCACGGCGCGCTTTCGCGAGGACGCCTGGAGCCGTCCGGGCGGCGGCGGCGGGCGCAGCCGCGTGCTGGAGGACGGCGCCGTGCTGGAGAAGGCCGGCGTCAACACGTCCGTGGTGTTCGGCGAGCTGGAGGAGCAGTTCGCCCAGAAGCTCCAGGGCGAGGGCCGCCACTTCTGGGCGGGCGGCATCTCCCTGGTGCTGCACCCGCGCAACCCGCATGTGCCCACCGTGCATGCCAACTACCGCTTCATCCACCAGGGAGGGAAGGCGTGGTTCGGCGGCGGCGCGGACCTGACGCCCTACTACCTCTATGAGGAGGACGCGGCGCACTTCCACCGCACGCACAAGGCCGCGTGCGACAGGCACGACGCGGCGTACTACCCGCGCTTCAAGGCCGCGTGTGACAGGTACTTCCACCTGCGCCACCGCGAGGAGACGCGCGGGGTGGGCGGCATCTTCTTCGAGAACATGGGCGGCGAATTGGAGCGCGAGTTCGCCTTCGTCCAGGACTGTGGCCGGGCCTTCCTCGACGCGTACCTGCCCATCGCCGAGCGCCGCAAGGCCACGTCCTTCACGGACGCGCAGCGCTTCTGGCAGGAGGTGCGGCGCGGGCGCTATGTGGAGTTCAACCTCGTCTATGACCGGGGCACCGTCTTCGGCCTGGAGACGCGCGGGCGCACCGAGTCCATCCTCATGTCCCTGCCGCCGCAGGCCCGCTGGCGCTATGACCACCACCCCGAGCCCGGCTCCTGGGAGGCACGGCTGGTGGAAGTGCTCCGCCAGCCTCGGGACTGGGCGGGGCAGGGAGGCTAAAGCACCCATGTCCACTTCGAATCCGCGGGGGCCCGCACGGAAGAAGCGCCTGCTGCTGCTCGCTGGCCTGGGCGTGCTCGTCCTCGTCGCGGGCTGGGGCCTGCTGTACTACCGGGGCATGCGCTCGCTGGGCGGGGGGATGGAGCCCGATGGCCGGGGCGGCGGCCTCTTCCAGGGCGAGAAGCCCACCGACACGGAGGCGCGCGTCAACGTGCTCGCGCTGTGTGACGCGGTGCAGAGCTACCGGGACGAGCACGGCACGTACCTTCCGGCGGGCCCCACGCCCAAGGAGGTGCCGCGGGGCGGCGCGCCGGTGCCCTTCCCCAAGGAGGAGCCCTTCCAGCACATCGGCTTCGAGCCGGGCGAGGAGGTCCGCTTCCAATATGAGGTGGTGGTGCAGGAGGGCCCCGTGGGCGAGCCCGAGGTGTCCTGCCTCGCGCGCGGGGACTTCGATGGGGACGGGCAGAACTCCGTCTACCGCGTTCGTCTGGATTCGAACGGAATGACCACGCCCATCGAAGTCGAGCGCGAGGGCGAGTAGCCCCCTGTCGCAACCCGGGATTCGCATTGTGCGAGAATGAGGCATCGCCCATGTCCTCCTTCCGAATCTCGTCCGCGCTCACCCGCCTCTTCCCGTCGCTCAGCGGGGGGCCGGAGGGCGCCCAGCGCCCCGGCTTCCCCAAGGGAGGCCGCCCCCAGGGGCCCGACGGTGGGGCCCTCCCGGGCCGGGACGACCACTTCCGCACCCAGCCGCCGCCTCCTCCGGGCCGGCCGCCCATCGCCGGCAATGAGCGCCCCCCGGTGAAGTCCGTGGAGGAGCTGGTGCCCCCGGGCCTGGAGAAGCTTGCCGGGCAGGAGGACGTCGCCAACCGCTTCGCCAACGACGCGGCCCTGCTCGCCGGGCACCTCAAGCCCTCGCAGCTCTCCGGCTCCGAGCGCGTCACGCGCCTGTGGGCCTTCTTCGCCGCCTACGCCGAGGCCGCCGCGGGCAAGCCCCCTCAAGAGGAGGCGAAGGCCGCCTTCAAGGAAGCGCTCCAGGGCCAGGGCTTCGCCGAGCTGCGCGACGCGAACACCGCGAAGGACGGGGTGGACCGGGGCCTGTGGGTGCTCAACGCCCGCACCCCCGACGAGGCCCGCGAGCGCGCTGCCACGGTCCGCCTGGAGCCGCCCCCCGAGGTCC
>JBKGHK010000403.1:0-9346 GCA_046520375.1 Pyxidicoccus sp. 3LFB2 | reverse complement strand
TGGCCGGAGAGGGTGAGCAGGCACTCTCCGCTCCCGGCGTCCCACACCTTCAGGGTGTTGTCGTCAGCGCTCGACAGCAGCCGCTGGCCGTCCGGGCTCCACGCGCACGCCCTGACCGCGCTGGCATGACCGAGAAACGCTGCCGGGACCGGCGCACCATTCTGGGAAGGGAGCCCGCCGAGAGGTTCCTGCACAGCAGTGGCGAGGCGCTCCCATCCTTCCGGCAATGTGGCTCCACCAAGGTCCACATGAATCCATTGGCACCCCGAAAGCTGCGCTCCGGTGAAATCCGTGCCCACCAGGGAGCCTTCCCGCCACTTGACCCCACGCAGGTCGACATCCCGTGAGCAAGCGTTGGGCGCACTCACCTTCAAGAACAACGCCTGCCGTGCCGCCATGGCGCTCAGGTTGGCACCCGCGAGGTTCACGTATTCTATCCGCGCGCGATTGAGTCGTACGTTGGAGAGGTTGGCGTTGCGCAGGTTCAGCGGCTGCGTGGGTCCACGACCGCGCAGATGCCATTCTTCCAGATTCGCTCCAGCGAGGTTCACCCGTGCGGGCGTGGGCGCAGGAAACCCTTTCGTGAGCGCGCGCAACCAATAGGCGAAGCCGAGCACGGCAGCCTGGACCTGTTCACCGCCAAGAATTGTCTCCAGCGAGCGCAGGGCGGCAGACTGTTGGGACTCAAGGGCCAGAACCTGGCCGAGGAAGTCCAACGTTTCCTGGGAGACTCCCGGTAGACTCCAGCGGTCTACCTTGCCCTCGACCAATGCCCGCATCAAATAGGAGGCAAGGAAGTACTCCTGCAAGGAGGTATGCGCGAAGCGGAAGTACTTCTCCTCCTGCTTCTCCTCCGTAGTGGGCCGCAGGACGAAGGTGGCGGTGCGAAGGTCTTCCTTGAGGACAGTGCGGTCCTTGTTTGCATAGGCCGCCGCGAGGGCGGGATTGCCGGCAAGGTACTCGTCAAACCAATCCTCCAGACGCTCCACGTCCCATTGCTTGGTGTCAGAACGCCAGAGCGCGGCGGCGAGTTCCTCCATGAGGCGGCGCTTGTGAACAGGGTCCAACTGGTGCTTCCCGTCATCGCGATTGAGCCAAGAACGAACGATGAGGTCATAAAGCCGAGCGGCATTCACCTCTTCGCCTCGGGCTCGTAGCTTCTCCAGTTGTCCAAGCTGACCACTGATGAGCGTGAGCAGGTAGGGCCGCTTCGCGAGGTCGTGCAGGTTGTGGATGGATGCGATGAGTCCGAACGCCTCTTCCACACGCTCCGGGGCGGTCAGCAGAGAGGTCAGATAGCCTCGGATCTGCTCCTCGGTGAACGGGAGGAGGTAGAGCGCCGGAAACCGATTGCGATCAAAACCCTCGCGGTCCTCCCCTACGAGCATCGCGTTCTGGCTCCACACGTCGCGGAAGTAGTGGGAGCGACAGGAGACGAGGAGCTTCCCTCGGCGCTTTCCGGGAGGTGCCAAGCCGCTGTCTCGCGTGGCATCCGGAAGCACGGACCACAACGTGCGGATGAACCTGCGGGCACGGTCGGGCGGAAGGTGAACGAGCTGCTCATCCAGTCCATCGAAGAGAATGATGGCTCCCTCCTCCTGGACGAGGCGCAACACGTCATCGGGGGTGATGGTGCGGTCCCGCAGCTTCCAGCTCCGCTGGATTGCGCTGGAGAGGAGCTGCCCGATGGTGGGGTCTCCATCCCCCGCCCCACCGGTGTAGTCACGAAGGTCCACGTAGATGGGAAGCGGCAGCCCCGGGTCCGACTGGCGCGCATCCAGCAGATGACGGGTGAACTGCTTCAGGGTGGTGGTCTTACCGATGCCATACTCACCGAGCAGCGCGAAGAACGGGGGAGCGCCGGGGGCGGTATTCTTCGCCCAAGCTTCTAGCTCGTTGAGCGCATCACGCGCCTGAAGATGCTCCGTGAGGTCTGCATCCCCGGCATCAAGCCGCTCCTGATCGCCCAAGGAGAGCCCACGGGCCCGGGGCCTCTGAAAACCATGGGTAGGGTCCGGCATCGGGACACAGTCGGCGAAACTGTCGGGCTGGCGTCTATCGGGCCCGCGCGGCGAGGTAGGCGGCCCCTGCGTCGGGCCGAAGACCGCGTCGAGGCGCTTCTCGATGGCGATGAAGAGTTCGTAGGCGAACCTGCTCTTCCTGGGGCCGCTCCCCATCTCCTCGTAGTAGCGCCCCTCCAGTCGCTCCCCTTGGAGCAGGAAGAATTGGTGCTCACCCAGCCCCTTCGTGTCGTGCCGCTCGAACGACACCCGGACCAGCCCCACGGGCAGAACCGGCTTGGGCGCCGCCTTGCCCTGGCTCTCCACGAAGAGCGGCAGTTCGTGCTTGCCAATGAAGCCGCTCGCGAGAAAAGCAGGGCTGATCAGCAGGAGCCCGAAGTCGCAGTCCTCCAAGGCCTTCTCAATGCTCTGCTTCCAGCGCTCACCGACCAGGATGGCCTGGTCGCTCCAGGCTTGAAACTCATAGCGGGCGGACGAGGCGAAGTGCTGGCGCAGTTCCTTCAGGAGGGCCTGGACGAACGGATTGTTGGCGTGAGCATAGGAGACGAAGAATCGAACGGGCCGCTTTCCTGACGCCGCAGTGCTCCCGGGAGCACTGGCGCTCTCGGTGGTAGCGATGCCCTTCGTGCGGACGTAGGGCCGACCCTTGATATCGGCGGTTAGCTGCTCGGAATACCGCTCCGCCTGCATCACCGCGGGGTCGGGCCCGGTGAACCAGCAGAAGCGCTCCGTGGGTGGGCTCTGCTTGTTCGAGTCCACGTGGAAGCGAAGCCCGAGATCGGCCCGCCCCTCCCCCTTCGCGGCGTCGTTGAGGCGCTTGCGGAAGGAGGTCAGCGCGGTCTGTGCCTTGCGCGTCTCCATGCCCGGAAAAAGCGCCGCGAGGCAGTCGGACAGCCGGATCTGCCCTCTGACCGCGAGGCCGAGCAGGCCTTCGAGGCGCTCGCGATCGGACCTACCGAGCTCTTCGAGCCAGGGCACAGCAGCAGCACGGAGAGCCTCGCCGAAGAGAGAGGGCGTCGTGGACATGGACCACAAGCTACGCCCCCGCCACCCCGATGCCAAGGGCGTTTTTGACGATTTTGACGATTGATTGATGATTGCGGCCAGGGGCGGCGCATGTTGCCCCAGCCCCGATGACGTCGCCAACCCCGCGCCACTCCAGGTCCTCCGCCCCTGGCTCGGCCTCACCGTCCTGCGTCGGACCGGAAGGGGAACCTCTGTCCTCCATGCCCCGTTGGGGCGTTCCAGGAGGCAGGGATGTCGCTGAAGCGAAGCCGGGCTGCGCTGTTGCTGCCGATGCTGCTGCTGCCCCTGGCACCAGGCTGGGCAATGGGGCTCAAGGCCGGGCACATGGCCACTGAGGACGATGCCCTCATTGTGGAGCCGGCTCCCCCGGCCAATGGGAGCGCCCCTCTCCTTCCCAGCCCGGCCGCCCATGGTCGACGGCTGGGCTACGTGCTGCGCCTGGAAGCCACGACGCTGGCGCTGCTGCCGCGCCATGGCGAGGGAGAAGCAGTGGGCTTCCTACAACTGGAGCCCACACTGGTGTTGGACGGAGGCGAACAACTGGGCGTCAGTCTGGGCGCTCCGGTGCGGCTGCGCGCGTGGGGTGGCGGGGAGGCCGTGGGCCTCGTGCGGTCGGAGGACTGGGACACCCTCTCCGACTGGGGCCAGTGGGTGCGCTTCCTCACGCTGGGAAACGAGTCGTCCCCTGTCGCACTGTGGGCAGGCTCCCTGGACATCTACAGCCTCCTGTCCGGACACTTGGTGCGGCACTACTCCAACCGCACCAACCCGGACTACCACCCGGCTGGAGCGGTCCTCACCGGCACCGTGGGGCCCCTGTACGCAGAGTCCTTCACTTCGGACGTGCTCGGGGCGCGGCTCATGGGTGCAGAGGTCGAAGTGGACGTGGAGCACGTCCTCACAGGACGGCCCTGGCAGCCCGGGCGCTACACGCTGGCGCTGTCCGCGGTGCATGACTGGGGAAGGGCTGGCGGCACGGCTCGGCCCGTGACGCTGGCGCACCTGGACGGCACGGCGGTGGTGCTGGTGCGACGGGACAAGGACTTCGGCTTCGAGGCGCAGGTGTTCGCCGGGTGGGGAGGACGCCCGGGAACAGGTGGCGCATGGGGCGCGGTGGCCGGGGTGGGCGTCGACGTGGTGTCACCGAAGCTGGACCTGCTCGCGCGACTGGAGGTGCGCAGTCAGCACGGAGGCTTTCGCCAGGGGTACTTCGGCCCGGACTACGAGCTGGCGCGCTTCCAGGTCGCTGGCACATCCGCTCCGCCGCTGGCGGACGCGTCCTTCCCGGAGGGGTACTCCGCCTATGGCGAGTTGGTGGCGGGCTGGGACGCGGTGCACCGGGTCGATGTGGTGCGACGTCACCTGCACCTCGTGGTGGCGGTGGAGGCGTTCAACTCGGGCCGCGTGGATGCGGATGGGCGTCTTGCGGTGCAGCTCTTCAACCGGGATCTTGAGGTGGCGCTGCGAGGCGTGGCAGTGGGCTTGCGCCAGCCAGGCGCGCGCTACCTGACCTCGGGAGAGGCCCGTTGGCGCCTCTTCGGAGGGGCACTGTACGCCCTGGGACAGGGCGGCACGCTGCTGTACCCGACGGCGGACGGGACGCTGCGCCCTGGAGCCTTCGCCTCATTCGGCATCGGGGCGGACAATGCGCGCTGACGCCATGCCACGCGGATGGGCGCTGCTGTGCTGTGCGGCATGGCTCGCCACGGGCTGCGCGACACGCGCTCCCCTGCCCGGCCGTGGTGACACCTGGGTCCACGATCCGCGCCCCACACGGCCCCTGAGGAGCACAACTGGTGGAGCCCTCCAGGAGGAAGCGCCCTCCGCATCCGTGGACTCCGTTGCTTCAGAACGGCTCCGCCGCCGACGCGCGCCGACACGGGTGCAGGGCTCGGCCGTCGCCGCGTCGAGCCCTGCCAGCGAGGTGAGCGAGGAAGGCTCCACCCGCACGGGCCACGCGCCGCCTCCAGATTGGCCCCAGCTGGCTTCCGGCGAGGAGGTTCTCGCTGCCTTCCTGGCGTGCGTCTCGCCCGCGGACTTCATCGCCCTGCAACGCACCGTGGACATGCCCCGGTGGCTGGAGAGCCTGAAGGATTGGGACGCGGTCCGGCTGGGTGCCCTGGGACCGCTGCTCCATGCGGATGCCGCTGAAGTCCTCCAGCGAAAGCGCGCTTCCTTCATCGTCACCGCCACCGAGCAATACGGCGTCGAGCTGGCCGAGGTGTTCGCCCTCTTCATCCTCCACTCCGCCTTCGACGATGACTTGCGGAACCTGCTGGGACTGCTGGCTCGGAACAAGCAACTGACCGCGACGCTCGGGATGATGAGCACCGTCCGCGAGGAGTTGCAGCGACGGGGCCTGAGCCTCTCTGATTATCCGGACCGGGCCGAGCGAGCCGATGACGCGCTCCGGGGGCTGGGCCGCGCGGCCCGGGACGCCCTCGCCACCATCCCCCTCGTCGCCGAGCCCCGGTACACGGACTTCGCCGCGAAGCGTGGGCAACTGCCTCCGCCCTACCAGGAGGCCCTTCACGAGGTGGAGCGGGCGTTGATGGCCCGGCACCATGCGCCGGGAAACGTGACGCTGGGGAGTTTCGACGCGCTGACCTTCGGCGTGCCCATGGGCTTCTACCACCTGGCCGCTGGAACGGGCCAAGGGGCGGCTTCGCTGGCCCAGGGCAGGTATGAGCAGGCCACTCGTGATCTTGCGCCAGCAGCGCTGATGGTGGGCCTGTACGCCGGTGGGAAGGGCGCGAGGCACGTCCCGGGCACGACACAGAGAGCCGTTCCGAGACTCCGGCTGCCGTCGCTGGAACCAGGTGCGCTGAAGGCAGTGGCGGAGCGACTGAGCGCGCGCCTCGGAATCGACGCCGTACCCGAGATGCTCCGTTACCTCCGGGCCAGTCGTGAGGCCGGCCTCCTGATGGCCGAGGGTGGAGAGGCCGCCGCGGTGGCCCTGTACCAGACCCGCGGCAACGTTCCGAAGGCCCGGCAGGCCATGTTGGCGGAAGCGAACTCCCACGACACGGGCCCTGGCTCGCCTCGGACAGGCGTGGAGAAGAGCGGCGGAGGCGTGGCCTCCGTGGTGCGGGAAGCATCCGGCTTCGAGCGAGAGGCGGTGGCGGCCAGATGGCTCCAGGCGGAGCTGGAAGCTCCAGGCCCACGCCTTCCCAGGGAGGTCCGCCTGCTGGAGCAGCAGCGCCCCTCGCTGGTCGCTCCGCCACCCGGAGTGCCCGCGGGCTCGGAGCGCTGGAGCGAGTACGTGACGTACCGGGAGAAGCGGCTCGGTGAGTTGAAGCAGGGTGAGCCTGTCGACGGGCCGCTGCGCTGGGAGGCCTACGAGCCGCTGCGCGGGCAGTTCGCCCGAGGGCTGGACTTCGAGCGCGCCATGGTGGCGAGACTGCGCGCGGACGCGGCCCTTCCCCGGGCGCAGCGCCGGTGGCTCAAGGACTTCGAGCAGCCCCGCATCGAAACGCACGTGGGCGTGGCGAAGACGGACGTTGCCGGTGTCCGCTACGCGGATGTGCTCGTCATCGAGGAGAAGCCGCCCCCTGGCACGCCAATCCGCGTGGAGACTTGCAGCTTCAAGAGCCGTAACTTCAAGCCGATGGATGTGGACGACGTGAGGGCGCAGATGGAGGCTGACGCGAACAATGCCGTGAAACACTACGGGAGGACGTTGAACATCCGGCGGCGCGTGCTGGGACTCACCGACGTCGAGGTACAGGTCCAGAGGGTTCGACTCATCTACGAAGGTGGCGAGCTCAGCCCCAGGGAGATGGACATGGCGCACACCGCGATGGAAGCAGTCGAGAACCGTGTCAAGGGAGTGGAGGTGTCCTTTCAATGAAGCTGCTGACACTTCAGGACCTGAACGTAGCAGACACCTTGAGGCTGTCCTTTGACGGCACTCTCGCCGGAAAATCCCCCCTGGCGCACGAGCTGGAGCCCTTCCTCCAAGCGCTCGAGGAGCACGCGGGCGAATGGATGCCCGACATCGCCAAGGGCAAGCGAAAACGCAAATACTCCCGGGAGTCCTTCTGGAAGGCGTTTGAGGAGCGCCGCACCGAATACTCCTCAATCGTCGGGCTCTTCCACACGGCGCCCCCCTTCGCTTCGTTGACGTTCGACCTGGCACTGGCGCTTGAGCCCCCCGAGCTCAGCATCTGGCTCGATGTGCAACCCATTTCCTTCTTCGCGGAGCCAGAGCGCTGCCGGAAGTTCATTGAGCTGGTCCGTGCGTGGACCTCGCTGTATCCAACTCCCCATGCGATGGCCCACAGCGCGGCCGACAGGCAGTTGGCGGACGTCCCCAATTACGGTCGCGATGACGAGACCCGCCGCGCCAACGGCTTCGACACCATCTACGAGGTCTTCTGGCTCAATGTCTTCGGGCCAAAGCTGGTGGAAGCCGTCGGCCGCGAGCGCATGCTGTCCACGCCCGCCCACCGGGTGGAAGCGCTCCCCAATGGCTCCATCCTCCTGGTGACCTGGCCCACCGCCGCGGACTTCGCCAGCGACGAGGCACGCGTTGCGCAGGCCCGCGCGCACGTCCACCTCCGGCCGGACCTCGACTTCGACACCGTGCTGCGCACCCTGCGCGAGCGCAGCGCCACGCTGGTCCCCGTCGAGCCCCGCTTCCATCCGGACGTGGCGCCCCTGCTCTCCCGCCTGCCGGATGACGTCGCCATCAGCCACCGCCAGCGGAGGATTGCCGAGCTCAACACCTGGCACCCCCCCGAGCCGGAGGAGTGGCTCCCCGCCAGTCTTCCCCCGGACGTGGACGACCCGGGTCTGGTCCGCAAGCACTACGCCTACCTGGCCGAGCACCTCGTGGCGCTCCTGCATACCCCGGTGCCCTCGGTCTTCGACGCAACTCCCGAGTCACTGACGGACGTCGACTTCCACTTCTGGAGCGAGAACTTCCCAGAGGTCTTCGAGCGCCAGAAAATCGACGCGAGCGCGGTGCCCGCGGTCGGTGCGTACCTGGGCGAGGTGCTGGTGCGAAACCTGGGCGGACAGTGGATTCCGCGCCAGAAGCTCGAGGAAGCGCAGGTGCGCGTCGGCAACCGCGTCTGGCTTCCCTTCGTCCGGGCCCACCGCTACATGCGCTCGCGCCAGGCCCTGCTGGACTTCTCCCTCACCCAGCTCTACCGCGTCGCCGAGCGACACCGCGCCTGACTCACGTCTCGATGCGATTGCGCCCGTTCGCCTTGGCCCGGTACAGCCGCGCATCCGCGGTCTTCAGCAGCCCTTCCACTTCGCCGCCGTCCGCCGGAGTCGCGGCGATGCCCGCGCTGAACGTAATCCGGAAGGCCTCGCCCGCGTCTCCCTCAAAGCTCATCCCCGCGAGCTCCGCCGCCGTGCGCGCGAGAATCTCCTTCGCGCTTGCCGCCGTCTCTCCCAGCAGCGCCACCACGAACTCCTCGCCGCCCCACCTTCCGCGCAGGTCCTCACGGCGGAACCGCGCGCCCAGGAGTCTCCCCAGCCGCGTCAGCACCCTGTCTCCCGACAGGTGCCCGTACTTGTCGTTCACCTGCTTGAAGTGGTCCACGTCCAGGAAGCACAGCGCCAGCGGCTTCCCCATCCGCTGCGCCTCCGCCAGCCGTGTCCTCAGCCCGCCGATGAACGGCCGGCGCAGCAACAGCCCCGTCAGCGCGTCCCGCTCCGCCCGCTCTCGCGACAGCCGCGCCCGCTCCAGCCGCGACTGCACGCGCGCCCGCAGCTCCTCGCGCAGCACCGGCTTGGAGATGTAGTCGTCCGCTCCCGCCTGGTACGCCGCCAGTCGGAACTCCAGCCCCAGCTGCGCCGTAATCAGCAGCACCGGCAGCTCCTGCCACTCCGGCGTCGAGCGCAGAATCCGGCACAAATCGAACCCGCTCGGCCCCGGCATCTGCACGTCCAGGAGCAGCAGGTCCGGCCGGTGCTCCGCCAGCGCCTCCATGAGCCCGTGCGCGTCCGCCAGCCCCACCACCTCGATGTGGTCGCTCGCCAGCGCGTGCGTCAGCGCCGTAATCGCATCGGGGTCGTCGTCCACCACCAGCACCCGCGAGCGCTCCGGCCGCCGCGCCGCCATCATCCGCTCGGCCGCCGCCGTGAAGTCCTGGGACGTGAAGGGCCTCGGCAGGAACAGCGAGGCCCCCGCGTGCGCCGCCGCCACCCGGTCCTCCAGCGCCCCACCCGCGCCCGTGAAGCCCAGCGGCAACATCCCCAGGCCGTCCTCCGCGCGCAGCGCATTCGCCACGGCGAGGCCCCCCGCCGGGCCACTCAGGTGCATGTGGATGAGCACCCCATCCACC
>JBKGHK010000402.1:0-9355 GCA_046520375.1 Pyxidicoccus sp. 3LFB2 | reverse complement strand
CGAATCTCCAGCTCCCGCTCGCGCAGGGTGGCGCGAGCCAGCTGGAGATTCGCCACGTTGGCGCAGGCGATGAGCAACAGCAGGCCCACCGCGCCCAGCACCACCAACAGGCCCGCGCGCACGTCGCCGGTGATGGCCTCGTGCAGGGGAATGGCGGTGACGGCGGGGTACTGGGCGTTGCTCTCCGGGTGCGCCTCCGCGAGCTGCCCGGCGATGCCACCCAGCTCCAGGCGCGCCGTCTCCAGCGTCACGCCCGGACGGAGGCGGCCCACGGCGGACAGGAAGCGGTTGTTACGGACGCGGGGGATGCCGCTCTCGGGGATGCGGGACAAGGGCAGCCACACATCCATCTGCTCGGCGGGGAAGGTGAAGGACGGCGGCATGATGCCCACCACCGTGTGGGGGGCGCCTTCCAGGGTGAGCGTGCGGCCCACGAGCGTCGGGTCCGCGCCGAACCTGCGCGTCCAGAGGCCGTGGCTGAGCACCACCACCGCGTCCTGGCCCGGCACGTTCTCCTCGGGCAGCAGCGCCCGGCCGAGCTGCGGCGCCAGGCCGAGCGTGGAGAAGAAGCCGTCCGTCACGTAGGTGGCCGAGAGCTCCTCGGGGTCTCCCAGGCCGCTCAGGTCCACGCCCGACATCTTCTCGACATGCCACCACGCGCCCAGGTCCGAGAACGACTGCTGCCGCGTCTTCCAGTCCACGAAGTCATTCTGGGAGAGGGCGGCGCGCGGCGAGTCCAGCACGGGGCTCGCCTGCCACAGGCGGACGAGCCGCTCGGGAGCGGGGAAGGGGAGCGGCTTGAGCAGCACACCTCGCACCACGCTGAACAGGGCGGTGGTGGCGCCGATGCCCAGCGCCAGCGTGAGGATGGCCACCAGCGTGAAGACGGGTGCCTTGCGCAGCGTGCGCACCGCGTACCGCACGTCCTGCGCCAGCGCGTCCAGGAACAGGCTTCGCCGCATCTCTCGCTCCCGCTCATGGCCCAGGCGCACGCACTCGGCGCGCACGCGCTCCAGGTCTCCGAACTCGCGCTGCGCCATTTCATGTGCCTGGGCGGGCGGCAGGCCCTCGCGCTGGAGCCTCTCCGCGCGCTGCTCCAGGTGGAACCGCAGCTCGTCATCCACGTCCTGCTCCACCGCGCGCGGGCGCACGGCGAGCTTGAGCAGGCGCTTGAAGCCAGAGGGCAGGGGCATGGCGGGCCTCAGGCGACTTCCAGGACGCGAGACACGGCCGCGGCGTAGCGCGTCCACGTCTGGGCCTCGGCGCGCAGGTGGGCGCGGCCCGCGGAGGTGAGCTTGTAGAACTTCGCCCGCCGGTTGTTCTCCGACAGGCCCCACTCGGCCTCCAGGAGGCCCCGCTTCTCCAGCCGGTGCAGCGCGGGGTACAGCGCGCCTTCCTCCACCTTCAGCACCTGGCCGCTGCGCTCGCCGATGGACTCCGCCACCGCGTAGCCGTGCAGCGCGCCCCACGACAGGCTCTTCAGGATGAGTACGTCCAGCGTGCCCTGCACCAGCTCCAGCGACGTGTCCGCCATGCGCCCGGCTCTCCCCTCAACAAGTTAGGGGAGTGTCTCGTGGGCTCCCCTAAGGTGTCAAGGGGAGGGGCCCGGTGCCAGGCCTGGCGAGAGACCTGACACCGGAGGTGTGAGCTGTTTCGCCTGTCAGGGCTTGGGCATGACCAGCTCGGGCAGCGGCCCGTCCACCGGTAGGGCAGGCGCTTCCTTCGTGTCGTCCAATCCGCCTTCCTCGGCGGTGCGGGGGCCCACGGGGAAGATGCTCTGGTTTGCCTTGAGCCAGATGGACTTGGTGGCGAGCGCGTCGAACCAGTTGTTGGGCATCCAGTTGGTCGACGGGGGCGGCATCCAACAGCCGAAGGCCGTGAGGATGTGATACGTCGCATCCATGCAGTTCTCGAAGACGACGGCGTAGCCCTTCTTGGACCACTCGTCGATCAGCCGGAACGCGGCGCCTTCGTCGCCCCGGCCCTTCAGAATCTTGTACTCGTCGTAGCCCTGGTTGAGCAGCTCGTTCATCACCTGGACCTCTGTCGCGGTCTTCTTCCAGGTGACGTTGAGCTGGGGCGGCGCCCAGGGCATGTTCATGAAGCCCTCGGTCGAGCCGTAGCAGGCCGAGCCCGGCCACCGCTGGAAGCAATACGCGACGTGGCCCCGGTGACCCGCGCCCTCACGTCTGACGAAGACTGCTCCGTAGATGCCCATTTATCGGCCCCAGACCCGGCAGGAGAACATGTGCATGTTGCCGAAGAACCCGTCGTTGCCCTTGAACAGGAAGCGGGTGAGGAAGCGGCGTGAGCGCTCCTCGTAGACGTCCACGAACACACCCCAGTCGAAGTAGCCGCGGTTGTCGACGGCCACGATGAGCATGTTCAGCCCGGGTTTGACGGCGTGCATGGAGACATGTGTCGTGGCCCGCTCCCCCAGGTTCTTGGAGGCCACGCGCTCGCCGTTGAAGACAATCGTGGCTTCATCGTCGGCGCCGTGGAACACGAACACCAGGCGCTCGCCCGGACGCGCCACGACGTCGGAGACGTTGCTGTAGGTGGTCGCGGCCTGAGCCCAGGCCTTGATCCAATCCGCGATGTCCTTATAGCCAAGCTGGAGCACCGTCCCCGCGAGGCCCATCAGCCCGCTGCCGATATCGAAGCCACCCGCACCGGTGGCCGCCTGTGCGGCGCCTTCCGCATTGGGCGCCGCGTTGGGCGCCTTCTTGGCGTCACCGGGCATCTTCAGGGTGGGCACTGCGGCCCTCGCGTTGCTCCGCGATACCTCGCCAAGCTGCTCATCACTCAGCAGCTCCGCGGGACGCGGCGCGAGTGGTTCAGGTCTTGATTTCATGCTCCCCCTCTCAGGTGTTGCCATCAGGTTGCCTGAGTGAAAGAGTTTAAACAAGGTGTGAAATTACACCCATGCTGTTGTCGTGGGCCAAGCGCGCATTTCCGGCGCGCGAGCTGCTGACGCGTCGGCGGGGCGCCCTCGTCGCGAGGGCTGCCATCGCAACCGGGCTTCGTTGAGGCAGGTGCCGGGCTGCCTGGGAGTGAGTCCGGGCTCAGCCTTCGCGGAGCAGGCGGTTCAGGCTGACGTCGAGCTGGCTGCGGATGACCCGGATGAGGCTGTCCAGCTCCGGCTGCTCCAGGCGCAGGCGCTCGGCGGCGATGTCCCGGGTCCGCTCCGCGAGCGTCTCCTTGGCCCGGGTGAGCCAGCGCGCGGCGGTGGCGCGGTGGACGCCGTAGAGGGTGCCGAGCTGGTCGATGCTCAGGCCATCCAGCACGGAGAGGCGCAGGACGTTGCGGGCCTCGGCGCTCAGCGAGGCGAAGGCCTCGGCGAAGGCGGCCTTGAAGACGGCGCCGTCGCGGGCCTTGATGAAGTCGAGCTCCAGGTGCTCTGGCGCGGCGCGTTGCTCCAGCTCCGCCACTTCGTCCACGCCCTGCTCGCGGTGAGTGCCGCGCCGCAGGTTGAGGGCCGTGCCGACGCACACCGCTCGCAGCCACTTCACCAGGGGGCCCTGGCCCGTGTACTCGGCGAGCTTCGCGGGGCGGCCCGCGCTGGAGACGAGGAGCCGCTCGCGCAGGGTCTGCTTCACCTCTTCGATGAAGTCGCTCGACGGGTCGATGCGGGCGACGACGCGGGCGGCCTCGTCCAGCAGGTCCGTGGTGAGCTGGCGCACCGCCTCGGGGTCACCGCGCCGGGCCGCTTCCGCGAGCGCGAGGTCTTCGGGGTAGGGGGGAACCATGGTGAGGAGCGCCGCGAGCATAGCCCCACCCACCCCAAGGCGCCCAGACCCGCCCCAGTCGGGCGTTCCCGAGAGGGTGACGCGCGGTGACGTGCGAGCGTGCCCTGTTCCTATGGCCCTCCGAAGCCTCCCTTGCGGGGCCTCGCGGCCATGCCCGAGTCGTGCGGGTACCGCATGACGCCTCCATGCGCTACCCGGGGAGAGGGAGGTGCGGCTCGCGCGCCGCGTCCCAGATGGGGCGCAGCGCCGTGGCCACCGCGGCCACCACGACCGCCAGTGCTTCCGGGCGACCTTCCGGCTGGCTCTGCCGGTAGCGTGCCCACTTCTCGTTGCTCCAGGGGCTCCGGCCGAACTCGCCCACCATCAGCCGCTCCATCAGCTCCAGCGAGTCTCCCCGGGATTGGAACGCCAGCCGCAACGCCCGCGGCAGCAGGGCCGTCTCCAGCGGCGCGTACCGGGTGAGCAGGTACACGTCGAACAAGTCCTTGGGCCGGAAGCGGCCCTTCCCGCGCTCGAACAGGCCGTGCATCTTCCAGCCCAGCAGTGTCTCTGGCCGGCACGCGAGCACCCGCGCCGTGCCGCCCTCGCCGACGTCGTACTCCGTCCACGCGGGCCCGGGGTCCATCGGGTCGCCAAAGCCCGTGTCGATGCGCAGCTCGAACGCGCCGTCCACACCGGGCAGCCGTGTCTCCACGAAGACGCGCACGCCGGGGAACGCGGTCTCCGCCCAGATGACCTCGGACCGCAGGGCCCCGAAGGAGAACCCGTCCTCCACCTCCACCCGGAGCACCGCCTCCAGCCGCCTGACGGTGTCCGCGGCGTCGAAGGGGAACCGGGCGAGGAAGTCCAGGTCCTCCACCGGCCGGGGCACCGGGCCGCTCCACCGGCGCATCATCAGCCCGCCACGGAGGACCAGCGCCTCCACCTCGGAAGAGCGCGCGAGGCGGCGCAGCACCGCCGCTCCCGCGCGCAAGGGCAACTCATGGGCACTCACTTCGCCTCCTCCAGCCAGCCACGGTCCAACGCGTGGTTGGAGTCGTACACCGTCCACTCGCGCAGCCGCTGCGTCAGCGTCAGTCCCGTTCCCGCCAGGTCCTCCAGCAGCGCCGTGAAGCGCGCATCCGCATTCGCGCGGCCCAGGCCGTAGACCCGCAGCGTGACGAAGCGCTCGGAGGCCCCGTCCTCCCGGACCTTGCGCGCGTTGCGTGACAGGTGCGCGCCATGTGTCTCACACCGGGCCCGCAGTGCCTCCACGCCCGTGCCCCCGGAGCACCAGCGCCTTCACATGGAACTCGAAGTAGTTCGAGGGCTGCGCCTTCGCCGTCGCGTCGTCCTCGGGGATGTCGCGATTCTTTCCCAGCGCCTCCAGCTTCAGGCGCGTCACGTCGAACCCCTGCGCCGCCAGCGAGCGCGCCATGGCCTGCACCTCCTCGCGGGCCTGCCGGAGCGTGCCGTGGTGGTACGAGGCCGTCATCGGCTGGAAGAGCTCCGCGCCCCGGCCCAGCTCGATGAAGATGCACTTCACCGCCGCCGCATCGCAGAACGCGCGGAAGCGCTGGAGGTCCTCCTCCGAGCGCGCGGAGACGGTGATGTGCGCCTCGAAGGCACCTCCCCGCGACTGCGCGCGCAGACGGTCCGCCAGCTCCAGGTAGGGCCGGTGCCGCATGTTGAGGAAGAACTTGTTCCTCGGCATCTCCCCGAGCGTGCGCGAGAAGCCGTCCGGCAGCCATGCGCGGTCCCACCCATAGCCGCCCTCGCCACGAGGCTCCGCCAGCAGCGTGCCCTCCATGGCGTCCTCGAAGAGGGCCACGCGCTCCGGATGGCCGTCCTCCGAATACGCCACCGCCACGCGCGTGCGGCCCCGGCGTCCGCCATGGGCCGCGAGGAAGCCGCGCTCACCCAGCGCGAGCACCTGCTTCTTGAACCGCGCGCCCGTGAGCACGGGGCCGCCGTCCAGCTCCAGCGCCGTCGTCTCCACGAAGCAGGGGGCGCCAAGCTCGCGGTACGCCGCCAGCACCTTGCGTTTGGACAGGCCCGCCAGGTCGAGAGGGCCGCCCTCGGGCGTCGTCTCCTCCAGCCCTGGCAACGGAAGCTTCCGCCATGTGACGTCGAGCCCCGCCAGCAGCCGGGCCACCTCGTCAGCCTTGTATTGATTCCCGGTGACGAAGAACGCGCGTGTCACGGCTGGTACTCCCTACGGCTGCGGCGTCCCACCTTCAGGGCGCCAGTTCCACACTGCGGCCTGCCCGGTGTTCTCCGGCAGGAGGCTGCCATCCACCTTGTCCGGCCGTACATACTTGGCGAGGAACTCCACCCTGACACCCAGGCCCTCTCGCCGCTCCACCCGCCAGACGGCCCCCTCCACCGGGTCCACGGCTCCATGGAAGCCGCCTGCCTGGAGTTGCGCCATTGCCGCGTCGATGCCCAGCGGCCCGCCCTCGTGCAGCACGCCCGGAGTCACGAAGCCCCCGGCACCGATGCGCGAGGTGAGCTCGCTCCACGGCAGCCGCTCGCCGTCCCGCATCAGGTCGAAGGCGACGAAGGGCTCATGCGTCAGCGTGTAGCGGGTGCCGTGCGCCAGGGCCAGCCACTCGCCGACGAGCCGTTCTCCCGGTTGGAGCACGGCCAGGAAGCGCTCCACCTGCGTGGACACCCACGCGGCCCAGAGCCGGCGTGACTCATTGGGAGACTGCGCCGCGAGCCGCCCCTCGCGGCCCAGGGCCAGCACCGAGTCCCCCACGCGCGCCGCGGCCACGCAGGAGCCGTCGAGCTTCTCCAGCACCACGACGGAATCCCGCGCATCACGGACCCGCTCGGTGCACACGCGCGCCAGGGCTGGCGAGAGGTGTCGGTCCGCCGGGCCGGTGCGCGAGCCCGGGAGGTGGGGAATGGAGCCATAGGCCTTACGGCCGAGCGGGCGGAAGTCCTGGGCGGGGAGGGGATGCACTGGTGGGAGGGTAGCACCGACGCCGTGCGCCATTCGGCCGTATGTCACCCGCGCGATGTGTCACGTGTCTGAATTCACGGCTCCGCGTGTGACACCTGCGTGAAGCTGTGACCTCCGATGTCACCTTGGGGTCCTTGCGAAGCGACCGGTGAATCGTCAGATCCCGCCGGTTCCGGTCGCTCCCCCCACCAAGGACTCCTCATGCCACGGTTGAGTTTCCTGCTGCTCCTGTCACTGGCCACCGCATGTGGTGGTGACCCGGCTGCCTTCGTCTCCGAGCCGGAGCCCGTGCTCGGCGAGCGAGAGGACGCTGTCACCATCCCGTCGCGCGGCTTCGCCAGCACGCTGGATGTCGGCACCTGGAACCTGGAGTACTTCGGCTCCACCTCACATGGGCCCAGCAACGAGACCCTGCAGCTCCAGAACGCGCGCGACGTCATCCAGGGCGCGGACCTGGACCTGTGGGGCGTGCAGGAAATCGTCAGCGCCGCGCACTTCAGCACGCTGGTCTCCCAGCTCCCCGGCTATGCGGGCCTCCTCGGGAGTGACGCGGCGGTGCAGGGCGGCAGCACGTACTACACGCCGGGCGAGCAGAAGGTGGGGCTCCTCTACAAGCCGGGCGTCGCCTCCGTGGTGAGCGCGCGCGTCATCCTCACCTCGGACGTCACGCTCTTCGCCGGCCGTCCTCCGCTGGAGGTGCGGATGCGGGTGGCGCTCAATGGCCACACCGAGGAACTCGTGGTCATCGTCCTGCACGCCAAGGCGATGGGTGACCTGGAGAGCTGGCAGCGGCGCCTGGATGCGTCCCGCGCCCTCAAGACGTACCTGGACGGCACCTGGCCCTCCGCCAAGGTGCTGGTCGTCGGCGACTTCAACGACGATGTGGATGTCTCCATCACCTCCGGCCGGGCTTCGCCGTACGCGAACTTCGTGAGCGACGCGGCCGACTACACCTTCCCGACCCAGGCGCTCTCGGACGCGAACCTCACCTCCACCATCGGCTACAAGGCGGTCATCGACCACCACCTGGCCACCAACGAGGCGCGGGCGCTCTACGTTCCGGGCTCGGCCGAGGTGTACCGGGTGGACGCGTACATCCCGAGCTACGACACCACGACCACCGACCACCTGCCTGTCCTCACGCGCTACTCCTGGGGCAACGCGGGCGCCGCGCTACAGGTGACATCGCCCAATGGCGGTGAGAGCTGGGCGGGTGGCGGTGCGCGGACCGTCACGTGGACCGCGACCCAGGTTCCGTCCGTGGCGCTCGAGTACTCGCTGGATGACGGCGGCTCGTGGGCCCATATCGCCAACGCGCAGGGCTCCGCGGGCAGCTACACGTGGACGGTGCCGGACATCGCCACCTCGCGGGCCCGGGTGCGGGTGAGCGATGCCGCGAACGCTTCCATCCTGGATGGCAGCGATGGGATGTTCACCATCACCTCCAACAACACCGCGGGTAACGTGGTGCTGCACGAGATTCTCGCCAACGAAATCGGCTCGGACGCCGGCACGGAGTTCATCGAGCTCATCAACACGGGCGGCTCGGCGGTGGACTTGAGCGGGTGGACGCTGTGGGACGCGACGGGGCTTCGCCACACCTTCGCCAGCGGAACGAGCCTGGGGGCGGGCAGGGCGCTCGTGGTGTTCGGCAAGGCGACCTCCATTCCCAACGGGCTGGCCAACGCCGTGGGCGCGACCACCGGAGGCCTGAGCCTCAACAACGGCGGTGACACCGTGTCGCTCCAGAAGCCGGGGGGCACCGTGGTGGATGCGTACACCTATGCCGCGTCGCTCGCGGGGCAGGATGGCGTCTCGATGAATCGCAGCCCGGATGGCAGCGCCTCGGGGAGCTTCGCGCTCCACACCAGCGTCTCCACGCGCAGCGCCTCTCCGGGGACTCGCGCCAACGGCACTGCGTTCTAGCTCGACTTTCGCCACGCGGGACCGACACCTTCGGGTTTCCCGCTGGGAAGCTGCCGTTTCAACTTCTCGGCCTCCTTCTGGGCCGCCGCGCACTGGCGAAAGTCGGGGCTGCCACGGGAGACGTCGGGGCGCGAGTCCTGACAGCGGCCAGCGCTGCCGATACAGCACGTGCCTCGGAGAAGCATGAGCCGCTCCATCTTCCCGGCGCGAGTCGGCGACCGAAGCCCGCAGCTGTCGGTGGAGCCCTTCGGTTGTTTCGCCCCCAGGGCTCGCGTCGGCTCCTGGCGACTCCTTCACCGCAATCACTGGGGCCGCCGCGAGCCTGCCAGGTGTCGCGGCTGAGGACACGTCACCCCCTTCGGAAGATCGTGCCGGCGCCTCGGAGGCCGCGGCCTTCGCCAGCGAAGGAGTGCCAGCGTCTCGGGTGCCTGGGTCTTCGCCTGGGGAAGGCGTGCCGGCGCCTTCAGCTCCGGCGTCTTCGCCTGAAGGCGTGCTTGAGCTTTCGGCTCCGGCACCTTCGCCTGCAGGTGTGCTCGCCCCCTCGGCCCCGGCGTCTTCACCTGAAGGCGTGCCGGGGCACGGGGCCCGGCGTCTTGTTCGCGCGCCAGGGCCCGCAAGAGGGCACGGGCCGGGGCGAGCACTTCCGCTTCGCCGACCTTGGCGCCCTGTTGTGCCGTGCGCGCCAGTTCCAGCAGCGCGCCCCACACCAGCCCTTCGCCCCACTGGACGCAGC
>JBKGHK010000401.1:0-9368 GCA_046520375.1 Pyxidicoccus sp. 3LFB2 | reverse complement strand
AGCTGGAGGCGGATTCAGTGCGACGTGGACACAGGAGCCGCGCTGTCCGCAGGTGTCTCGGGAGCGGCCGGGGCTGAAGCCAGGGGCCGTTTCAGTGCGACGTGGCCGTGGGCGCGGCGCTGTCCGGGAGTGGCTCGGGTGCGGCCGGGAGGCTGTGGGCGAGGACCATGCGCCACCGTCCCTCGCGCCACTGGCACACGTCCGTGAAGGTCTGCACGTCCGTCACCTCGGTGCCGTCGGGCAGTCGCACGCGGGCGCGCTGGGCACCCGTGAGGACGCCGGTGTCCCCGAACACGTGCCCGCGCACGGTGAGCATCTCGATGCCCAGGATGGTGCCGGGAATGGCGGCGACGCTGGAGATGAACGCCTCGCGGTCCGTCTCCACGTCCCCCGCGCCCCGGAAGACGAAGTCCTCGCTCAGCAGCTCGCGCAGCCGCTGGCCATTGCGCTCGCGGATGGCCTGGGTGACGGACTGCTCCAGCTCCAGCAACTCACGGTGGGCGCGGGACGGCTCGGGACTCATGCTCGACGGGCTCCGAAGGGAAGTGTGGCCGCAGGCGCAGGCCGCCAGCACGGCGGTGAGCAGAAGCAGACGGGGCATGCGTGGCGTTTCAGCATGTTTCCCGGTGGACGCGCCAGACGCACGTCACGTGGGCATCAGTCGTTCCGTCACGCGATGGCGAAGCCCGTTGCGTCGCGTTAGTCCATCAGCCGCTTTTCACCGGACCTTCCGGGCCCGCTCGTGCGTACCGCGTCTCGCTCCTCGCCGTGAAGGCCGGTGTCACTCCGACTGGATGGGAGCACGCATGCCTTTGAATCACTACGTCACCCTGGGCCGCTCCGGCCTGCGCGTCAGCCCGCTCTGCCTGGGAGCGATGACGTTCGGCGAGGAGCTGGGCTGGGGCAGCAACGTCGAGACGTCCAACGCCATCATGGACCGCTTCCTGGAGCGGGGCGGCAACTTCATCGACACGGCCAACGCGTACACGCGCGGGCACTCGGAGAAGATCATCGGCGACCACCTGGGCCGGCACTCCAGCAAGCGCGAGCGCGTCGTCATTGCCACCAAGTTCTTCGGCAGCCTGTTCCCCGACGACCCGAACGGCGGCGGCGCGGGCCGCAAGGCGATGATTTCCCAGTGCGAGGAGTCGCTGCGCCGGCTGCAGACGGACCACATCGACCTGTACTGGATGCACTGCTGGGACATGCACACGCCCATCGAAGAGACGCTGCGGGCGATGGACGACCTGGTGCGCTCCGGGAAGGTCCGCTACGTGGGCGTCTCGGACACGCCGGCGTGGAAGGTGGCGCAGGCGCAGGTGACGGCGCACTTCCGGGGCTGGACGCCGCTGGCGGCCCTGCAGATTGAGTACTCGCTGCTGGAGCGCACGGTGGAGGGCGAGTTGCTGCCCATGGCGCGCGAGCTGGGGCTTGGGGTGACGCCGTGGTCTCCGCTGAAGAGCGGCGTGCTCAGCGGCAAGTACACGCGGGAGAATGCCGGCAAGCTGAAGGCCGACCGCGGCCCGTGGGCGGAGAGCTCCCTGAACGAGAAGACGTACGGCATCATCGACGTGCTCCAGCGCGTGGCGAAGGAGCTGGACACCACGGTGGCGCGCGTGGCGCTCGCGTGGGTGCAGGGCCGGCCGGGGGTGACGTCCACCATCATCGGGGCGCGCACGCTGGAGCAGCTCGACAACAACCTGGGCGCGCTGGACGTGAAGCTCACGCCGGAGCACGTGAAGGCGCTGGACGATGCGTCCACGCCGACGCTGAACTTCCCGGCGGGCTTCCTCCAGGGCGCGCCCACGTTCATGCACGGCGGCCTCACCGTGAATGGTGTCTCCGCCCCCGCGTGGCCCATGGCACCGAAGTCGGACAAGGAGCGCTGGTAGCCCGGCGCTTCGGAAGTCACGGACGTTCCGCGCCGTCACTCTGTCTGGAGCGCGGGTCACCCTGCGCTCCCGCAGTCCCAGCGGTGGACGTTCCACCCCTGTCCGTTCCATCGGGCGGGGAGATTCCGGCGCTTCGGAAGTGACGCTCTGCTCCTTCACGCCGTTTCCGGCCCACGTGGGGTGCAAGCCCCCGGGGCTTCGGCGCGTGAAGGGGCGATGCGCGTGCACGGTTCCCATTCGACGCGGGCGTGAAAAACCGCTGAGGCCCGAAGAGGGATGTCGGCAGGCGTGCGCGGCTCGGCCCTGACGTGTGCGGGCTCGGTGGAGCACTGGACAAGCGGCCTCGGTCCGCGGGGCAGAGCGTTCAGGGCAGGACAGTGGGGAGTGGCGCAGCGCGGACCCATCCCTAGCTTGCACGCCCTGGTTGGATCAGGGCCGGACACTTCAGTACGGGCGCGGGAGGGGTGCGTGGGCGAGCTTCTGTCAGGGGCCGAGGGGCAGTTCCGGGGGCAGGGGATGGGGACTCCGGGCACGGCGGGTCCGGCGGGTGGGGCACACGGGCCGGTGCCGGGCGTGCCGCTGAGCGTGGAGTCCGCGCTCGATGGGGACCTCGACGCGTACCTGGACCGCGAGCTGTTCGTCCGTGCGCGGCCGGACTCCGACCCGGAGGCGTCCGAGGACAGTGCCTCCACGACGGCCACTGGCAGCATGCGCGCGCTGCTCGACCTGGCCGAGCAGGAGGCGCAGTGGCTGAAGACGCTGCCGCCGCCGTCGCTCTCGGTGGACCTGCCTCCCGAGCCGGAGGAGCCCGCCGTCGAGATTCCCGAGTGGATGCGCATGTCGCCGGGCGAGAAGGTGACGACGCGCTTCTCGGAGATGCTGGCGCCCGTGGATCCGGCCTCGGTGCAGGCGCACCCGGACGCGATGCACGCAGGCGTGGCGACGGACGCGGCGGGCCTGCCGACGACGCCGTGGAGCGTGCCGGCCTCCGCGCAGCTGCTCCCCGGGATTGCACCGCCGCCGCCCGGCGCGTCGATTCCGCATTGGACGCCTCAGTACGCGGCGCCCATGGCGCAGTATCCGCAGCAGCCGTGGGGCATGCCGCTGCCCGCGCAGCAGCCCGAGCCCAAGCGCATCATCGGCATGAAGCCCGGCGCCTTCCTGGGCGCGGCGGCGGTGGGCGCGCTCGCGGCGGGAATGCTCGTCGTCGCCGGCCTGCACTTCCGTGAGCACATGACGGGCACGCAGGCTGGCGTGGCGCAGGGACAGTATCCGGGCATGGTTGCGCAGGCCGGCGCGGCGCAGGGACAGCATCCGGGCGTGGCGTCCATGACGGGTACGCAGACCGGCGCGGCGCAGGCAGGCAGTGCAGTCCAGGTGGGCAGCCCCGGCACGATGGCGAGCGCGGCCCAGGTGGGCAGCACGGGCATGAACGCTGGGACGCAGGTCGGCACCGGTGCACTGATGCCATCGGGTGTGGCCGGCGTGGCACAGGCCGGTGTGAACGGTGAAGCGCAGGCCAGCGGCATCGCGGGCGTGTCCACGCAGGCCGGCCAGCCCACGGGAGCGCAGGGCCAGTCATCGTCGGAAGCGCAGCAGGCCGCGGCCTCCGTCTCGGGCACCGTGCTCTCCACGGCAACGGGTGACGTGCAGGGCGCGGCGAACGGTCTGCGCGCGCAGCAGCCCACGACGGCGCCGATGAACGGCGCCGTGGGAGGGACCACCCTCACCAGCGGTCAGCCCGCCACCGTGGCGCTCAGCATGCCGTCCGCGCGCAAGGTGGCCGCGAAGCCGGTCGTCGCCGCGCGCCCCGCCGAACCGGCGGAGGAAGCCCAGGGCGCCAGCGAGGTCGACTTCAACGAGTCCGAGTCCTCCGGAGCCGACGAGGAGGCCGCCACCGCCGAGGCCGAGGCCGCCGAAGCAGAGGAGGCCGAGTCGCAGCAGTCCGAGCTGGACGAGGACTTCGCCCGGGAGCTGGGCTTCACCGAGGACGCCGAGGCGAAGGCCCCGACGCACGCGGCCCCCGAGCGCACCGTCTACATCCCGCCCGCGCCCGATGCGAAGGAGCACCTCACGCCCGAGGATGTGAAGGCCGTGGTGGTGACGAACCAGCCCGCCATCACCGCGTGCATCCGTCAGCACGCCAAGGGCACGCCGGTGGAGGGCGGTGGCCGCTTCCTGGTGCGTTGGTCGGTGCTCCCGAGCGGTGACACCACCAGCGTCGCCATGGACACGGACACGCTCAAGTCCACTCCGCTCGCGAGCTGCATCGAGGACGTGGTCCGCCGGTGGAAGTTCCCGGTCCACCAGGTCCGCATGGCGGAGCCCATCCGCTTCCCGTTCGTCTTCTGACGCGGGGGAGAGCGGGTCACTCCTGGACGTCGGACGCGGCCTGTACTCCGGTGAAGTCCACCTCGGAGACGCACGCGTCCGCATGGCGGCGGCCCGGGTAGACGGCGAGCACCTCGAGCTTCACCGAATTGAAGGGGCTCTCCGTCCCGAGCGAGATGACCTGCGGGGACGCGGTGTCGTTGAGGTCCGCGTCCTGGCGGGTCCCATCGGGGAAGTGCAGGCGCACCCGCTTGAGGCGCGCGTTGTTGCGCCAGACCTCGGGGCTCTTGTTGTAGCCGGCCACGAGCGTGAGCTCCTGGACCGTGACGGGCGTGTGGAAGTCGAACTTCAGCCATTCCCCTCGGCCCGTTCCCTTCGCGCCCTCGCACCAGGCGGTGGAGTCCTCTCCGTCGCGCACGTTGTCCGGGCCATAGGCGCTGGCCTTGCTGCTCTTCAACGAAGATGAGGTGGTGACCTTCCACACGAGGCAGTCGGAATGGTCCGTGTAGTGGGTGCCCGTCCAGCAGACACGCTCCACCCGCTTCTCCTTCCTGCAGTCCTCGTCGTCGCTGGGGCAGTAGTCGCTGCGGACCGTGAGCGAGAGGTCGGAGTAGCCTTCATGGGCGCTCGGGTGCTCGTCGAGCGACACGTCCTCGGTCTCATGCGGATAGCCGGAGCCGGAGCTGGGCGTGTACCGGGTCTGCATGATGCGCTCGAGCACCTCGTCCTCTTCTGCTGTCCCGGCTTTGAACTGGAAGAAGGTGAGCTCCACCTTCGAGCCCTCGCCATCGCTGTACCGGCCGAACTTGACCTCGATGACCGTCTCTCCCTTCTTGCCGATGACGTGAGTGGAGACCGAGGTCTCAGGGGAGCCTGAGCTGGATGGGGCCTCGACGCTCTCGCGTGCATGCACCTTGAGCGACTTGCCCGCACCGCTCACCACGGCGAACTCGGCCTTGAGCGTCATGTCTTGATAGCGGTCTTCTTCTGGAGAGCCCTCCGAGGTGAGCAGCAGCACCGCCTTGTGCCGCTCATCAAGCGCTACGGTCTCCAGCTTCACCAGGAAGCGTCCGGGGGTGTCCGGGTGCAGCACCGCGAGGAGTGCCCGCTCCTCGGCATTGAGCTTCGGATTCGCGCGAGCAGGGAGCGCCGCGAGGAGCAGCGTGGCGAAGAGCGGGAGCAGGAAGGAAAGGCGCATGGCAGCCCGCAGGGTGTGAGCTTCAGCGGATGCTAGCCCACCCGTCTGAAGAACTGGAGACCGTGGGGGCGGACTGGCCCTCGCCCTGGGCAGCGGGCTCTTCGCACGGGCGGTGGGGCATGCCGCGCTCTATCCTTCCCAGGCCATGCCGTCGCACGGAACACCGGGACACGAGCCCGCACAGGAGCCGGAGCAGGAGCCCACGGAGCTGCACGTCTGCCACCGCTGCCTGGTGCGCCTGGACGCGAGCGCCGGGGGCGTGGACCTGCCGCGCCGGCTCCGCGAGACGCTCCGCGCGCGAGGCCTCGCCGAGCGCACGCGGGTGATTTCCGCCGACTGCCTCGGCTACTGCCCGAAGGGCCGCGTCAGCGTGCTGGTGCTCCCGGACGGAGGCACCGGCGCGCACATCCAGCTCATCGACCCCGAGCAGGACGGCGAGGACCTGGCCGAGCACCTCGCGCGCCTGCCCCCGCCAGCTGCGCGGCCTTGAGCAGCGCCTCCACCATGGGCACGCAGCTCGCCTCGCCCTTGCCGGCAATCGCATATGCCGTGCCGTGGTCCGGTGACGTGCGCGGCACCGGCAACCCCAGCGTCACATTCACGGTGCGCTCGAAGTCCAGCGCCTTGGCGGGGATGAGGCCCTGGTCGTGATACATGGCCAGCACCGCGTCGTAGCGCTCCGCAATCGCGTCCGGCCGGGCGAACAGGCCATCCGCCGGAATGGGCCCGTTCGCATCCACCTTCGCCGCGCGCGCCTTGCGGATGGCGGGGCCAATCACCTCCACCTCTTCGCGTCCCAACAGCCCGCCCTCGCCCGCGTGCGGGTTGAGCCCCAGCACGGCGATGCGCGGGCGGCGGCCCACCACCGGCTCCAGGCTGCGCGACAGCAGCTTGAGCTGCGCAACCAGTCCCTCCACCGTGAGCAGCTTCGGCAGCGCGGAGATGGACACATGGTTGGTGGCCAGGGCTACTCGCACGCGGGGCCCGTCCATCATCATCAGCACGTCCACGCCGAAGGCCTCGGCCAGCACCTCCGTGTGGCCCATGAAGGGGATTCCCGCGCGCGAAATCTGCTCCTTCGACACGGGCGCCGTGCACAGCGCGTCCACGTGACCCGCGCGCATGGCCTCGATTGCCGCGGTGACGAAGGCGTACTGCGCGCGGCCTCCCTCGCGAGAGGGCTTGCCCGGCACGCGGTCCTTCTCCGCCAGCCGCGTCACCTCCACCAGGGTGGGGCCTTCCACGCGGCCCAGGGCCTCGGGGGCCACGCGCGCGTAGCGGCGGAAGACGGGGAAGCGCTCCAGGGTGGCCCCGTCCCCGAACACCACGGGGACGAGCGCCTTGCGCAAGGTGGGGAGCGCCAGGGCCGCGGCCGTCACCTCCGGCCCGATGCCCGACACGTCACCCAGGGAGATGCCGACGAGAGGAGGACTCACGGCGGCGCAGCATCCTCCCATCCCCTTCCCGACGGAAGGGGAGCGAGGCAGCACGACGACTACATCTTCACTTCGACGTTGGCCTTCTGGCGCAGCTCGGCGACGTACTGCTCCAGGAACTTGTCCGTCTTCTCCTGGTACAGCTTCGCCTCCAGCTTCGGGCGCATCTCCTCGTACGAGGTGGCCGCCACCGAGCGCCGCTCCTCCACCTTCAGAATGTGCCAGCCGAAGTTGGTGCGCACCGGCTCGCTGACCTCGCCCTCCTTGAGGTTGAAGGCCACCTTCTCGAAGGCCGGCACCATGACGCCGCGCTTGAACCAGCCCAGCTCGCCGCCCTCGGCCGCGCTGGAGCCCTCGCTGCGGGCGCGCGCCAGGGCGGAGAAGTCCATGCCCGGCCGCCGCGCCTCGACGGCGATGGCCTCGGCCTTCTTGCGCGCCGCCTCTATCTGCTCCGGCGTCGCCTTGGCGTCCACCTGCACCAGGATGTGGCGGGCGAAGACTTCCGAGTCCTCGGTCTCCATGCGCGCGTACTGCGCATAGGCGGCCTTCAGGTCCTCCTCGGTGACTTTCACCTTGGGGCCAATCTTCACGCGCAGGAGCCTGTCCCGCAGGATGCGCTTGCGCAGCATGTCCCGGTAGGCGGCCATGCTGAGGCCCTCGCCCTTGAGGAGCTCCTCGAACTGCGCCGGGTCGGTGATGTTGTTCTGCTGGCGCACGTCGGCGACCAGCTCATCCACCTCGGCCTCGGTGGCGGTGATGCCCAACTGGGCAATCTCCGCCTCCATCAGCTTCTCGCCGATGAGCGTGTCCAGCGCCGTCTTCATCAGCAGCACCCGCTGCTCGGCGCGCTTCCGGGCGTCCGGCGCGTTGATGCGCGACAGCTCCGGGGCCGCGCGCTGCTGCACCTCGGACAGCGCGATGATGTCGCGGTTCACCACCGCGGCCACCCTGTCCACCAGCTCCGCGCGTGCCGCCGTGCCGCCCCCGAGGAGCGCCGTCGCCGCGATGACCGCCACCAGCTTCTTCATCTCGAGCATCCTTCCGAACTCCACCGGGCCCGTCCAACCACCGTCCCGGCCTCGCATTCCGTTACTTCGCCGCCTGCTGCGGCGCTGGCTTCCCGCGGATGGCCTGCAGGGTGGCCTCGTTCACCTGGACCTGCGCCTTCTCGCGCAGCTCCTTCTCGAACGCCTCCTGCGCCTCCGTCCGCTTCTTCTCCAAGAGCTTCGCTTCAACCAACTGCCGGACCTCGGCGAAATCCCGCTTGCGTGCCGGCTTGCGCTCCAGCACGCGGAACAGGTGGTAGCCGTACTCGGTGGACACCACATCCGAAACCTGCCCCACGGGGAGCTTGAATACCACCTCGTCGAAGGCCGGGGGCATCTGCCCGCGGGGGAAGAAGCCGAGGTCCCCGCCCACCTTGCCGTCCGCGCTGAGGGAATACCGGCGCGCCAGGTCCGCGAACTTCTTGCCCGCCTTGAGCTGCACCTGGAGCTTTCGGGCCTCGTCCATGCCCTTCACGACGATTTGCGCCGCGTGGACCTGCTCGGCCTCGTTGTAGTCCGCCTCGTTGGCGGCGTACCACGCGCGCAGCTCCTCCTCCGTCACCGCCACGCGCGAGTAGACGTGGTTGGCGAACAGCTTCTCAATCGTCAGCCGGCTCGCCTCCCGCGCGCGCAGCTCGGCCATGGACAGCTGCCCCTGGGCCAGCACCTCGTTGAAGTTGCCCGCGGGGTAGTCGCCGGACAGCCGCAGCACGCCCCGGTCCACCTCCTCGGCGGTGACGGTGATGTTGTTCTTGCGCGCCGCCTGGAGCAGCAGCATCCGGTGGATGTACGTGTCCAGGAGCGTCCGCTTGAAGGGCTCCACCTCTTCGGGCGTGCGCTGGGGGGCCTCGGTGGAGGCCAGCTCGCGCCACAGCTCCTGCTCGAAGTCCGCGCGGCCCAGCACCTCGCCATTCACCGTGGCGACCACCGACGCGTCGGGGTCCTCCTTCGGAGGCTTGTTGCAGGCGGCGCCCAGGCCCAGGGCGAGGACGCCCAGGGCGAGTGGGACGAAGGACGCACGGGTGGGATGAAAGCGCATGCTGGGGTGCCTCGGGAAAGGGAGGGGGCGACTCCCAAAGGTGGTGTCTGCTCCCCCGGGTGGCAAGCGGGCAGTCATGGCGCCGGCACCGTGCCGGGCATGGGCCCCGTGGGTTTCTGCATGGGCGCGGCGACGTCCAGCGGGACGCGCGCGAGCGCCTCCGTGTCCACCGACAGCGCCAGCCGCGCTTCCACGGCGGCCAGGTACGCGGCCCAGGCGCGGGAGCGCTTCTCGCCCTCCAGGCGCACGCGCAGCTCCTCGCGCACGTCGGCCAGGGAGAGGTTCAGCGCGGGCCGGCGCGCGCGCAGCTTCAGCAGGTGCAGGCCCGTGTCCGTCTGCACCACGCCGCTCAGCGCGCCCTCGTCCGTCAGCGAGCGGGCCGCGGCCGTCACCTCCGGGCCGTACGCGCGGGCCAGGGCGTCCTCG
>JBKGHK010000400.1:0-9405 GCA_046520375.1 Pyxidicoccus sp. 3LFB2 | reverse complement strand
CTCGCGTGCGGCGGCCCGGCCGCTGTGCTCCTCCACGGTGGTGCGGAAGCGGGCCACGGCCAGCCCCAGCAGCGCGGCGCCCGCCGCGAGCCATAGGAGCCGGTTGGCGAGCATGGCTCCGGCGAGCGGTATCATGTCGCTGTTGCGCTCGGCGGGCGTCCAGTACCGCGTCACGGTGCTGAAGGTGATGAACCCGAAAGGGTCCAGCAGCGCGCCCAGGGCCTGGTAGTTCACGTCCGCGATGGCGGCGGTGATGACCGTGTAGCCCAGCACCAGCACGACGATGCCCACGTACACCGGGGCCATGCGCCGGGTGATGGCGGCGAGGGTGAAGAAGAGGGCGCCCGCGAAGAAGAGCGTGGGCCACACGCCCAGCATGTAGGGCCACAGGTACGCGGCCGTCTGGTGCGTGGTGAGCTGAGAGCGGTCCATCAGCCACACGACGCCCAGGCCCACCACGATGCCGGGGAGGATGGACAAGAGCAGCAGCGCGCTGAAGACGTACGCCCCCAGGAACCGGCCGAGCAGGTACGGCGCCTTCTTCACGTTCTTCGTGAAGATGAGCATCCACGTACCGTGGCCGAAGTCCTGGTACGCGGCCTGGCCGAAGATGGCGGCCAGCATGAGCAGGCCCATGAAGGCCAGCGAGGTGATGAGGGAGAAGAGGGTGTGCGGGCTGTTGACGGCGACGCGCTCGGCGCCCGACGTCGCGGAGATGCTCTTGAACACGCCGCCCAGGGCCAGCGTCATCAGGAGTCCGCCGCCGGCCAGCACCAGGGCGTAGACCCAGGTGGAGATCATCTTCACCCGGCGCCGCAGCTCGAAGAACACGAGGGCTGAGAACATGGTGGGTGCCCTCCTCAGGCCTGCTTCTGGGCGCGGGACAGGGCGTGGAAGTAGACGTCCTCCAGGTCGGGGCTCGCGGGCTCGAAGCCCGGCGGTGCGCTCTCGGCGTAGACGTGGACGAGCCGCTGGCCGGCCACGCGGCGCACGGCGATGACCTCCAGCTCCTTCGACAGCGCGTCCAGCTCCTCCTGCTGGGTGATGAAGCGCTTCCACACGCGCTGGTGGAGCGCGTCCACGAGCTTCAGCGGGTGGCCACTGAGGACGACGTTTCCGTGGGCCAGAATCGCCATGTTCTGGCAGAGGTCCGCCACGTCCGAGACGATGTGCGTGGACAGCAGCACGACGACGTCGGTGCTGATTTCAGCGAGCAGGTTGTGGAATCGGAAGCGCTCGGCGGGGTCCAGGCCGGCGGTGGGCTCGTCGACGATGAGGAGCTTCGGGTTGCCCAGCAGCGCCTGGGCGATGCCGAAGCGCTGCTTCATGCCGCCGGAGAAGCCTCCGAGCCGGCGGTCCCGGTGCTCCCAGAGGTTGGTCTTCTGGAGGAGCGCCTTCACCGCGTCATGACGGGGGCCTCGCTGGGACAGGCCCTTGAGCTGGGCGAGGTGGTCGAGCATGTCCCAGGCCGTCACCTTGGGGTACACGCCGAAGTCCTGGGGCAGGTAGCCGAGCACCTCGCGCAGCCGGTCCTTGTCGCGGCGCACGTCGATGCCGTCGAACGTCAGAGTGCCGGAGTCCACGTCCTGCAGCGTGGCGATGCTGCGCATCAGCGTGGACTTGCCGGCGCCATTGGGCCCGAGCAGGCCGAACATGCCGCGGGGGATGGTGAGGTTGACGCCCTGCAACGCGCGAGTGCCGTTGGGGTAGGTCTTCGACACGCCTTCCAGTCTGAGCTCCATGGCGGCAGAACCTAGCGGATCCACGTCGCCCGTGCGCAAGGCGCGCGCGACCGGTAGCATGGGGGCATGTCCTTGCGTTCATGGAGCACCGCCACGGCGCTCGCCGCCGTCCTGTGTGCCTGTGGCGAGGGCGAGCCGGTGATGTTGGAGGCGGTGGCCGCGGACTGCGCGGGAGGCCCGGCGCAGCACCTGGACCGGCTGCCCTCGGGCAGCATGGTGCTCAACGCGTACTTCCTCCAGGAGGAGGCCACGCGCGACGTGCGGCGCGGCGTGGCGGAGTCGCCTGTCCTGGAGGAGGTGCTGGCCAAGGCGGCGGCGCTGGGCGTGCGCGCGGTGCGGACCAACGGGCACAACGACGCGGTGGACAAGGTGGGAGACAGCGCCATCCAGGTGGCGCCGCTCCAGTACGACGAGGTGGCGCTCGTGGGGTTGGACCGGGTGCTCGCGCGGGCGCGGGTGCACGGGGTGCGGCTGGTGCTCACGCTGGGGAACTACTGGGACGCGTACGGTGGCGCGCGGCAGTACGTGGCGTGGGCGGGGCTGCCCCGGCCGGTGGAGGGGGACTCGCGCTTCTTCACGGAGCCGTCGGTGGTGGCGCACTACAAGGCTTACGTGGCGGGGATGTTGAACCGGGTGAACACGGTGGACGGCATCCGCTACGGAGACCACCCGGCGGTGCTCGCGTGGGAGCTGCTCAACGAGCCGCGAGGGCGGGGGTTGGACCGGGAGGGCGTGAAGCTTCGCGCCTGGATTGACGACGTGGCGCGGGAGGTGAAGGCGCACGCGCCCGGGCACCTGGTGGGCACGGGGGAGGAGGGCTTCGAGCCTTCCGCGGAGGGGTACGACGCGGCGTTCTGGACGGCGGTGGGCACGCCGATGTTGCGGACACCGGGATCGAGCTTCGCGCGGAACACGGCGTCACCGTTCATCGACTTCGCGTCCGTGCACTTCTATCCGGAGGCCTGGGGGCTGGACGGCCCGGGGACGGCGGTGGCGGGGGCGAAGTGGATCATGGAGCACGCCGCGATTGCGAGGAGCCTGGGCAAGCCGCTGTTCGTCGGAGAGCTCGGGCTGCGCAATGAGGGCGACATGGACTTGTCGCAGCGCCGCGCGCTGTATCGCGGCTGGCTGGAGTGCATGCGCGAGGAGGGCGTGGGCGGCGGGGCGCTGTGGATGTTCGCCAATGATGCGCGGCCGGACGCGTGGGACGCGCACACGTTCTACTTTCGGGATGGCACCACGCCGGATGACCCGGTGAACCGGTACGCGGACCTGATCATCGAGGCGGCCGCGGCGGCACGGTGATCAAGAACACTGAAGTATCAGCCACGAACGTTCGAATCGACATGCTCGCAGGTCTTCCTCCCGGATGAGCAGGTAGAGCGTGCCGTAGCCTCCCCACACGAAACCGAGGGCTTCGTCCGTTCCCACCTGCCAAAGCAAGCTCCACTCGGTGGCTCCGGCGCTCAGTCGTTCCTGCTCGGGCCCCAACTCTGGTGAGAACGCATCGTGCCCGTGTGCCGCGAGCTGGGCATCGACCCGCCCATCCTCTTGCCACCAGTTTGCGTGTCCGCGCACCTGATCGGCACCCTGGTCCGCCGTGGCGGTTCCCGCCAGCATGCGCCGAAGCTCGATGAGCGCCTCGCCCTGTTCCTCACTCCAGAAGCCGGGTTCCACGGGAGCGCGCAAGTCAGACCAGCCCGGCATGGACAGCCCCATGGATGGAATGATGCGGCACTCAGGCAGGACTGAGCGTTCGGCCTGCGTCAGTTCTTGCGGTGGACTGACCGGGACCACCTCCGCACCGGCCGGGACGTAGACGAGTTGCCAGAAGGCACGGTCCTCGGGCTTCGAGCCCCAGGGCTGGTTCTCGACGTCATAGAAGAAGGCGAGGACGCCATCCTTGGGAAGCTCGGGAAGTGAATCCCGCCGACATCCTGACAGCTCCGCGAAGTCGAGCTGACCGACGAAGTGGAGCGGACCTTCCGGTGAGCGCGGCCACTGCGTCCCTATGGGCAGGAAGGGGAGGCCTCCGTAACGACACCCACGAGGACCGGTGGGCCCTGCGACCTTGTCGAAGAGGACGCATGGGGCCAGAGAGCGCTCCAGCACCGCACGGTATGCCGCAAGGGTGTCAGGAAGCTCCAGGGGCTGACCTGGCAGGTGCCGTGGCCGCCAGGGCTCTTGCGTCTGTGGAAGGTCCGGCCCGGTGGGCTCACCTCCCGTCGGGGCAGGCCGCTCAGCGGCTTCATGCGCCGGGTCCCGAGTGCCTTCCGCCCATCGCTTCAAAGTCATGGAGGCGCCGAAGGCGAGCATTCCTTCACCCGAGGCCATGTCCTCCAGGATCCTCCTGGCGTTCGCCTCGTGACTCCCCTGCTGCAACAGACAGGTGGCAGCCATCGCCACGACATCCTGGCGCGGGTGCGTCAGCAGGACGGCGAGCGCATCCATCCCGGCGTCGCCGTGCGCCCGCAGCTTCTCGAGGGCGGCGGCATACTGCCTGGCGTGCCGGTTGCCGGTGCCCGGCATGTTTCGCGCCATGGCGTCTGTCTGTGCCGCTACGTGGACGGCGAACTCCTCCACCAGGTCCTGGAGACTCACGGCCAGATGCCCTTCCGCACGTTTTCGATGGCCATCATCCCGAACTTCCGCTGCTCCTCATACGACTGGCCGCTCAACCACTTCCGAACCGTGAGCGATTCGGAGCCCGTGATGTCTTTGCGGATCTGCGAGTAGAGGCGATTGATTTCCTTGTGGATGGAGCGCTCCAGGGGAATGACGTTCTCCGTGTTGTGGAGCGCCTCGGGCCCGAAGTTCCGAACGTTGGTCTCCGTCTGCTCGACGATGTGGTGCTATTGCCTGCCCGGTCCTGCCGCGCCCAGGCTGCTTGTCATTCCGCTGTGGGTCTGCCACTCCCTGTATCCCGTGGACGAACCAGCTCCACCCTTCGTGTCCCGGGATGACATCGCCACCGCGCCGGGCGCCAGAGTGATGGCCAACCCATCGGAGGCCACGGCCACTGTCCCGACCTGGCCCACCGCCGCATACGCAATGCCCACCTGAGCTTCGGTGTTCGCCGCTGCCCGCGCGGCACCAGGCAGTGCCGGTAGCTTTCCTTGCAGGGACGCCGCCGTGCTGCCAATCACCGCAACAGCCAGCATCGCGAACGCCCGCGCCGCGTTTTTTCCCATGACCTTTCCGAACTGTTCCCCCGCGTCGCGAAGTGCATCGAACGTGGTGGCCCGCTCCACCTCGTCCATCAATCGCCGGAAGCCAGCGATGAGGTTCCAGAACGTGTCCAGCCCCACGTAGCCAATGAGGGCCGCCGTCAAGGCTGCCGCAACGCCCTTGGTCGATGGTTCGGGTACCGTCCACAAGACGGCATACATGCCCGCCGTCCAGAGAGCGGCCGCCATCATCGCTTCGGGGTCGGCCATGTCCTTGAATGCTTCCCACATCTCATCGAGCACCGCGCCCTTTGCCAATGCCAGCGCAAGGGTGAAGCGACCGTCGCCGGCGACCGTGCGGCTCTCCTTCAGCAGGCCCAGGCAGTCACCCCTCTTGTGCGTACGCTCGCACCAGCGCAGATAGGCGCGAGTCATCTCCACCTCCGCGCTCGGAAGGCCCTCGCGCACCTGCTCGCCTTGTTCAAGGGGCGTGAGCTCGCGGGTGCGAGGGTCGAAGAGGTAAGCGCCGGAGCGCGCCTCCACTCCGAACAGGCGCCGGGCAGCCTCCTGGGGCCGGGCTGTGGGCCGGATGCTTTGGGCCAGCTCCTCCAGTGCATCCTGGACCGCATCCGCCTCCAACTCGACGCGCCGGTCTCCCGAACTGCGCGGGACGTGAAGGTGGGAAGCGCCGGACCCGGTCTCGAGCCTTACGACCCGCGGAGTGCCGCTACATCCGGCCAGCACGCCCAGCAGTAGCGGGATCCACCTCGGAGTCATGCCTTCCTCGGACGCAGGCCTTCGTGGCTCGGTAGCACAACCGGAACCCCAGGCGCAGTCCGGAAGGAGGTCACAGGAATGGCAAGGAGAATGGGCCCTGAACGCACGAAGGCCCGGAGGGAGACGCGCTCCCGCCGGGCCTGGAGACTTCACGGCTTCAGCGTGGCTCAGTACGCCACGTGCACGTGCCGGCCATGCCCGCCGATGGCGCCGATGTTGCGGCCGTTCTTGATGCCGCCCATGGGGTCATGGAACAGCTCGGTGGGGTTGGTGCCGGCCAGCCGGCGGTAGTACTCCTTCATCACCGACGGGCTGCCCGCCACGTCGATGGCGCGGCCCTTGTAGTGGTACGAGCCCGGCGTGTGCTTGCCGCCCGTGGTGGATGTAATCGTCAGCCCCATCTGCCGGGCCAGGTTCGCCGCGTAGTCCAGCTTCTGGCGGTTGCTGCCATTGACCGGGAAGTTGCCCGAGGGCCCCGACGGGCCGCCCGCGCCGTCCGGCTTGCCATCCCAGAAGTCGTCGTTGCGCGTCTTGAAGATGGAGCGGCCCGTGTTGTTGCCGACGATGCCGTCCGCCGACAGGCCGTGCGCGCGCTGGTACTTCACCACCGCCGCCTTCGTGTTCGCCCCGAAGATGCCGTCCGCCCCACCCGGGTTGTAGCCAGCGCGGGCGAGGGTCTGCTGGAGACGCTGCACATCCGAACCGCGCGAACCGACCTTGAGCATGGGGGGCCTCGTTCTCTCTTGGGGGAGAAACTCTCGGTACAAGAGAGTTATCGGGGCCTGCCTCCGGAAGTTGCCTACGAAGTGCGCAAAGTCGCAAAAGGTAGGACAGCTCCCGCTTTTACACCGATATCAAACCCTTGCGGATGCCCTCGGTGACGGCCTCGACGCGGTTGGTCACCTCCAGCTTCCGGTAGATGTGCTCCAGGTGGGTCCGGATGGTGGCCTTGCTGAGGCTGAGCAGCCGGGCCGCCTCGCTGTTGGACACGCCCTTGGCGATGAGCTGGAGGATTTCCCGCTCGCGGTCCGACAGCGGCTTGAGCGGAGGCTCCTGCTGCTGGGACTGCGGCTCCGGCAGCGGCTCGGGCGCCGAGGGCGGGGCCACGGGCTCGGTGGGGACGGGGCCGCTGTCCGGGTCCACGCGGAAGTGGCGCAGCAGCCGGCGGGCGAGGTTGGGCTGGATGACGGTGCCCCCCGCGCGGACCTCCTTGATGGCCTCGATGATCTTGTCCACCGGGGCGCCCTTGAGGAGGTAGCCGGACGCGCCGGCCTTCACCGCCTCCAGCACTTTGTCCTCCTCGTCGAAGATGGTGAAGATGAGGATTTCAATCTTCGGGAAGCGCGCCTTCACCTCGCGCGTCACGTCGATGCCGCTCATGCGCGGCAGCCCCAAATCCAGCAGGAGCACGTCCGGCATCAGCTTCGGAACCTCGTCCAGCGCCGCCTCGCCGGACAGCGCGGTGCCGACGATGTCGATGTCCGGGTGGCCCTCGAACAGGCGCAGCTGGTTCTTCAGGATCTTCGTCTGGTCTTCCACCACGAACACGCGGATGGGCGACGTAGAGGGCGCGGCGGGAGGCTGCGGGGCGTCCACGGGGGCTCCGGTCATGACGACGTGCAGGGAAGGGAGAAGGCCACCTGGGCGCCAGCGCCCGGCGACGAGTCCACGATGAGCTGGCCGCCGAGCTTCATGGCGCGCTCGCGCATGTTCAGCAACCCGTAGTGGCCGCGCGGCGTGCGGGACGGGTCGAAGCCCTTGCCGTCGTCGCGGACGATGAGGTGCACGCGGTCCTCGCTGAAGTCGAGCCGCACATGCACGGCCTTCGCCTCCGCGTGCTTCACCGCGTTGGACAGCGACTCCTGGAGGATGCGGAACAGCGCCAGCTGCGCGTCCGGGGACAGCTTGCGCTGCAGGCCGGTGCGCTCGAAGCGGATGTCCATTCCGGTGCGCTCTCGGAATGTCTTCGCGTAGTCCTCCAGGCCCTGAGCCAGCTCGAAGTCCTCGCGCATCATCCGCAGGTTGCGGCGCAGCTCCTCAATGGACTCCTCGGCGGTGAGCTTCAGCTCGCGAATCTCCGAGCGCAGGCCGTCCTCGCGCGTGAGGTTCAGGATGTACTCGGCCTGGATGATCATCGACGAGAGCGACGCGCCCAGGCCGTCGTGGATTTCGCGCGCCAGCCGGTTGCGCTCCTCCACCACCGCCAGCTCCTTCAAGTCCCCCTGGAGCGACACCACCTCGCGGTGGGCGGTGGCCTCGCGCTCGTTCAGGTACACCAGCACGTAGACGATGATGAAGTTGAGCGCGAGGTACCAGAGCAGCGTCAACAGCTCCACCGCCGTCACCGAGCGGTTGAGGAGCAAATCCAGGCGCGTCGTAATCGGCAGCGCCAGCAGCGGCGGGAGGATGGCCAGCGGCTTGGGGTAGAGGATGGAGAACAGCGTGGTGAAGAGCAGCTGGGTGGCCAGCAGCGGGCTCTGCAGACCGCCGCCCACCACGGGCTTGGCGATGAGGACCACCATGATGGTCAGGTCCAGGCAGAGCGTGGTGTACGTCACCCAGCGGCCGGCCTTCGGGTGGTCGATGACCAGCAGGTTCGCGACGCTGTAGAGCAGCATCGTGAAGTAGCCCACGAAGGCGAACGGGCCGGTGAGGCCGAAGTAGCCGCTCCACGCGGGCACCGCGAGGATGAGCAGGCCCAGCGTGAGGAACATCATCCGCGCGTAGAAGAGGGCGCGGGCGCGAGCCACGAAGCGGTCCTGCTCCCAGGAGGCGGTGGCCTGCTCGGCGGACACGCTGTCCGTCAGCTTGCGGCGCTCCAACACCTCCCGCACACGGGCTCGCAAGTCGTTGGCGGGTGTCTCCTCGCCCAGCGCGGGATGGATGTTCATCGGGCAGGCAGCTTACGGGAGCCACCGGGGGTGCGGGAATCCCGGGGACGGCCCGCCTCCTTCCCGAGGGAGGGAGGGGGCATGCCCGGAGGAGGCTCCCGGTGGCGGCTACTTCGAGGGCGCGCCGCCCGCGCAGTCCTTCTTCGCCTCGGGCTTGCGCTGGAAGACGTAGTCCAGTCTGTCCCGCCGCTCGCCGGTGCGCTCGTCGAAGAGGGGCGTGCCGCCCGCGTACATGGTGCCCTCGGCATTGCCGTACGGGTCCAGCCCCTGGGCCTTGAGCCAGCGGTCCACGCATGCCTCCTGCGCCTCACGGCCCCCGGCGGCGCTCTTGCCCATCGCCACCCCGCCGTCCTTCGTCACGGTGCCCGCGTCTCCGGAAGCGGCGCCCGCGTCGTCCGAGCCCGTCAGGGCGTCGCGCGAGGTGCCTGTCTGGGTGCCCTCCGAGGGGGCGCCCGCATCCCTCACGGCGTCCATGGCCTCGCGAGGGTCGGCGTTGGAGGCGGCGTCGGTGGGGCCGGGCCCCTCGCCGGTGTTCTTGTGGCAGCCAACCGCGAGGAGGAGGGCGGTGGAAAAGACGAGCACGCCGGGCAGGTTTCTCATATGTCCTGGCTGGTGAGGTCCGCGTCGAAGCGGCACGGTGGGTGGGCGCCTGCGCCCTTCTTCTCGGTGGACGCAGGGGCTCGCACCTTATTCGCTTCCGACCCCTCGCGAAGGGGCATTCCGATGCACGGGCACGACACCGACCACCACCCCCGCATCCCCCACGCCTCGCGCCTGGAGCGCGCGCGGGTGCTCCTGGTGGGCGCCGGCGGCCTGGGCTGCCCGGCG
>JBKGHK010000003.1:0-55424 GCA_046520375.1 Pyxidicoccus sp. 3LFB2 | reverse complement strand
AGACGCTGGCCCTGGCCGACTTCGTGGGCCCTTCCGGCAAGGTGCTCGCGGGAGACCGCTCCCGGCGGCGGCTGTCCGAGGCCCGGGAGCGGGTGCGCAACCTCTCCCTGCGCCAGGTGGCCTTCCCGCACCCGCTGCCCCTGTCCGAGGCGGACGTGCTGCTGATCGACGCCCCGTGCAGCGGCACCGGCTCGCTGGCGCGTGAGCCGGATCAGAAGTGGAAGCTCACCGCCAAGGAGATCGCCAAGTACCAGACCACCCAGTCCGAGTTGCTGGAGGAGGTCGCGGCGCAGGCGAAGCCGGGGACGCTCATCGTCTACGCCACCTGCTCGGTAATGCCGGAGGAGGACGAGGCCGTGGTGGAGGCCTTCCTGGCGAAGCACCCGGACTTCACCCTGGAGCCGGTGGGAGACGTGCTGGGAGCGGAACGGGCGGCGCTGGCGGCGCAGGGCCCGTACCTCAAGGCGCTGCCGCCCCGCGTGCCCGGGGGCGGCTTCTTCGCGGCCCGGCTCCGGAAGACGGTGCGGGGTTGACAGTCGCCGAGGCCACACGCTACGCAACTGTTGGAATTCTCAAGGGGTGACACCCACGTGGCGGCCGACCCGAAGCAGTCCGAGGTGGTGAAGCAGATCAACGAGGCATTCCAGGCGGCCCAGGCCCGGCTGGCCCAGCTGCGCGAAGCCGTCGAGCGCAACACGGACCTGGCCCGCGCCAACGCTAGGTCCACCATCCTGAAGGACCAGAAGGAGCGCGCGCTCAAGGAACTGGGCGAGGTCGTCTGGCGCCAGGTGCAGAAGGGCCGGCTGGAGCTGCCCGCCGGGTTCGCCTCGGTCCTCAAGGCGGTGGAGGCGGCCGAGCAGGCGGCCGAGGCCCACGTGCGCGAGCTGACGGACATCCTCCGGGAAGGAGAAGAAGTCGCTGAGCGGTTGAAGGTTGGAAAAAACGCCACGAAGCCACAAACAATTGTGGCCAACGGCGGAAAGAAGCGGTAGAACGCACCCGCTTTCGACGTCGGGCCGCTCCCCAAAGCGGTCCAGCAGCAAAGACGGGGCTATAGCTCAGCTGGGAGAGCGCTTGAATGGCATTCAAGAGGTCATCGGTTCGATCCCGATTAGCTCCACTCTGAAATGAAGAGGCCCGCCCGGGAAACCAGGCGGGCCTTTTTGTTTTCCCGGGCTCCGGCGTCGTCCTGCGTGCCCGCCCGTACCCGCGGCCAGAAATGCAAAGGCCCGCCAGGGGAGACCTGACGGGCCTTTTTCATTTCAGGGCCTGGGGCCCGTGGGACGCGTCTACGCCTTGCCGGCGAAGATGTTCATCACGTCCTTGAGCAGCTTCACGGACTCGCCGTGCGGACGCTGGAAGGCGTTGCGGCCCATGATGGAGCCGAAGCCGCCGCCCGCGTTGATCTGCCGGATCTCCTCCAGCAGGGCCGGGGTGTCCTTGGCCTCGCCGCCGGAGAAGATGACGATGCGCTTGCCGTTGAACGCGGAGCGCACCACCTCGCGCACGCGGTCCGCCATCGTCTTGGTGACGATGCCGGCCTTCTCGAAGGCCTTCTTCGCCTCGGGCTGCTCGATGTGGTCCTGCGGCGGCTTCACCTTGATGATGTGCGCGCCGAGCTGGGCGCTGATCTGCGCGGCATACGCAATCACGTCGATGCCCGTCTCACCCTCCTTGGACATGTTGCCGCGGGGATAGGCCCAGACGACGGTGGGCAGGCCGTAGGACTTGCCCTCGGCGATGATTTCACGGAGCGCCTCGTACTGCTCGTTGCGCGCGCCGGAGCCCGGATAGATGGTGTAGCCGACGGCGACGCAGCCCAGCCGCACGGCGTCCTTCACCGAGGCCGTCACCGCGGACATCGGGTTGGGGACCTTGGCCAGCGAGTCGGAGTTGTTGAGCTTGAGGAGGAGGGGAATCTCGCCCGCGAACTTGCCGGCGATGGCCTCCAGGAAGCCCAGCGGCGCCGCGTAGGCGTTGCAGCCGGAGTCGATGGCGAGCTGCGCGTGGTACTCGGGGTCATACCCGGCGGGGTTGGGACCGAAGGAGCGCGCGGGACCGTGCTCGAAGCCCTGGTCCACGGGGAGGATGACGAACTTGCCCGTGCCGGCCAGCGTGCCGGTGTTCATCAGGCGGGCGAGGTTGGTCAGCGTGCCGGGGCTGTCGGACGTGTACCAGGACAGGATCTGCTTGACGCGATCGGAATAGGCCATGTGTGGGGGTCCTCGGTAGGTGGGCTTTTGCGGCCCGACTCGGGAACGGCTCCAATCTGCTGCATACGGCACGTCCGACCAACTCATTTTCTCGCGCGAGTGTCATCGGCTCTACGCGAGCCCGAGGCGCAACGCCCCCGGCAGGACGGCCTCCGCGCCGCCAGGGCAGGGCTTCCGAAAGAGAGCGGACGATGGAAATGGGACGAATAACGTCAATGACGACGCTTCGCTGAACAGAGATGCTGCGCCGCCGCGGGCACCTCGGATATGGGGCCCGCACGAGGCGGGAGTAATGCGCGGACATCTGGAACGAGTCGTGACAGTGGCGCTGGTGCTGGCGGCCGGACTCTCGGCGGCGCAGCTCACTCCGGGGACGGTGGGGCCGGGAACGAGCCCCTCTCCCACTCCAGGAACGGGCACCTCCTCGCCTGCTCCTGGCACCTCCAGCCCGGGAACGCCGGGGACGTCCGCTCCGGGGACGGGCACTCCGAGCACGCCCTCGCCGGGAAACGGAACGTCTGGAAGCCCCACTCGCACTCCGAGGCCCGGAGGCACCAGCGGAACGAACCTGCCGCCCGGCCCTCCGTCCGTTGCTCCCGCGCCCACCGACACGTCGGGCGCCGATACGTCCGGAAACGGCGCCATGTCGGGAGCCCCCGGGCAGGGCGCCGCCCGCGCGGAGCCGCTGACGCTGGCGCAGCTGGTGGAGAAGGCGCGCGCCACCGACTCGCGCGTGGAAGAGGCCACCGCGGAGCTGCGCAAGTTCCAGGCGCTCTACCAGCAGGCGAAGTGGGCCTGGTTCCCCAAGTTCGAAATCACCGTGGGCGTGGGCGGCCCGGTGCCCGAGGCGCGCATCGACGCCGCGGGCAACCTCACCGAGGCCTCGCGCGAGGGTGACCTCAAGCTCGGCCGCGTGGGCGTGACGGTGTTCTCCACGGGCAACGCGGTGCTGCCCGTCTATACCTTCGGCAAGCTGTCCGCGCTGGAGAAGGCGGGCTCGCAGGGGCCGGTGCTGGGCGCGGCGCTGCGGGAGCGCGCGCGGGACGAAGCGGGCTTCCAGGCCGCGCAGGCGTACTACGGCTACCAGCTGGCGCGCGCCGGGCTGAAGCAGCTCGAGGATGTCTCGAAGCGGCTGGAGGACGCCGCCGAGCGCATCGCCGCACTGCTGAAGGAGGACTCTCCCCAGGTGTCCCAGGTGGACACGTACAAGGTCCGCTTCTTCCGGCAGCTGGTGGAGGCGCGCAGGGCCGAGGCCGCGCAGGGCGAGAAGCTCGCGCTGGCCGCCATCGGCCTGCTGGCCAACGCGGCCCCGGGCGCGCCGGTGGCGGTGGTGGAAGAGGAGCTGGCGCTGGAAGAGGATGTGGAGCCGCCCACGGTGGAGCAGGCCCTGGCGCTGGCCGAGCAGCACCGGCCCGAGCTCACCGCCATCACCGCGGGCATCGCCGCGCGCGAGTCCGAGGTGTTCATCCGCGAGCGCAGCTACTACCCAGACCTGGGGCTCGCTGGCTTCTACGACGTCCGCTACACCAGCAGCGCCACGCGCCAGATAAACCCCTTCGCGTTCGACCCCTACAACGAGCGCAACGTGGGGCTGGGCCTGGTGCTGCGCGGCACCTTCGACATCCCCATCAAGAACGCGCAGCTCGAGCAGGCGCGTGCGGAGCTGGACAAGCTGCGCGCCCAGGAGAAGCAGATTCGCGCCGGCATCCACCTCGAGGTGACGAAGGTGCACGGCGACCTGGTGTCGGCCTGGGCGCGCGCGAAGGCCTTCGGCGAGGCGGAGAAGAACGCCCGCCGCTGGGTGACGGCCGCCTTCGCCGCCTTCGACCTGGGCACCGGTGAGACGCGGGACCTGGTGGATGCATTCACCGCCTTCGCCCAGGCCTCCGGTGACAGGGGCAAGAGCTGGCATGACGTCCGGCTCGGAATGGCCGCCCTGAACCGCGTCACCGGGACTCCTCCGGGGGCGGGTGAATAACCACCGCCGAGCATCTGTCGTCTCTAGCGTCCTCCACCACGGAGCCTGAAAAACCATGATTGCATCCCTGCTCGCCGCCACCTTGCTTGCCGCCGCACCTGTCGGCCCGCTCTCGGTCGTCAAATCCGGGAATGCGGATGTGCAGAAGGCCGCCAACGCCCCTGGCGCCACCGTCGATTCGCTCGCCACCGTCGTCGAGAAGTTCGTCGACTTCGGGGAGCTGGCGAAGCGTGCGCTGGGTGACAAGACGTGGGCCACGCTCACTCCCGCCCAGCAGAAGGAGTTCACCGACACCATGACGGGGCTGCTGCGCGCCTCCTACGCCCAGAAGGCCATCGGTCAGGCCCAGGCCCAGGTGAAGTACGGCAAGGAGGCCGTCCAGGGGAACGAGGCCACCGTCAACACCACCCTGTCCCTGAAGAAGGACCAGATTCCCGTCGACTACCGCCTGTACCGCACCAGCGCGAAGGGCGAGTGGCGCATCTACGACGTCGTCACCGACGAGGTGTCGCTCGTGGACACGTACAAGGGCCAGTTCCGCAAGCTGCTCGGCGACAAGGGCTTCGACGGCCTGCTCTCCACGCTGAAGAGCAAGCGGGCGCAGCTGGAGAAGGAGAACGCCGCATCGTCCGCCAAGGGTGGCGCGTCCGCTCCCGCCCAGGGTGCGGCTCCCGCTCCCGCGCAGGGCGCCGGTGGCGGCAATGGTGCGGCTGCGACGGGCAAGGGCGGCTGAGCACGCGCACGCGGGCTTCTGGTGACGCCAGGAGCCCAGGGCGCGAGCTGCTGACATCCCCAGGCAGGTCGCACAGGCCGGGTGTCCCTCCCAGGAGGGGCCCCGGCCTTCGTCCATTCAGCGGCGGCGCAGTCCCCGCCACCGCCCGCGCATCAATGCCCGCTGACGAGCGCGCGCGACTCCACCTGGTACGACGCCAGGGTGCCGGCCATGCCCTGCGCCAGGGGGATGCTGGGAGCGAACCCCAGCTCCCGGCTCGCGCGCTCGGTGGTGCACGTCCAGGCGGGGCACGTCATCTCCCGCACCTTGTCGCGGTTGAGGATGGGGACGGTGCCCTTGAGCCGGGCCATGATTTCCGAGCCCAGGCCAATGAGGTAGCCGATGACGTCCGGCACGGGCACCACCGTGGGCTGGCCCCGGCCCAGGGCCCCGGCCAGCGCCCCGCAGACGTCCTCCCAGGTGTACTCGCGGCCGTCGGACACGGTGTAGGTGCCCCGCGCCGGGTCGTCCTTCGTCAGCGTGGGGCCGCGCTCGGCGGCCGCCAGCAGCGCGGTGCACAGGTCATCCACGTGGATGAGCGAGTAGCGCTTGGGCCCGAAGCCGCTCTTGATGGCCAGCCCCTTCTTCGCCATGGGCAGCATGGAGGGGATGAACTCCGTGTCCCCCGGCCCGTAGACAATCGGCGGGCGGAGGATGACGCAGGGCACCCGGTCCGCGAACTCGCGCACCGCCACCTCGCCGCCCAGCTTGCTGCGGCCGTAGATGGAGACAGGCGCCGGAGCGTCCTCCTCGCGGCGCGGGCGCTCGGGCGTGGACGGCCCGGCGGCGGCCAGCGAGGAGCAGTACACGAGCCGGGGCGGGTGGGGCAGGGCGGCCATGGCCTCCACCACGCGGCGGGTGCCATTCGCGTTGCCCTCGAAGTAGCTGGCGGGCTTTCGGGCCTTGGTGACGCCGGCCAGGTGCAGCACGCAGTCCACGCCGCGCACGGCCTCGGCGAGCCCCTCGCCCGTCGTCAAATCGCCCACCGCGAAGCGGGCGCCCAGGGCCTCCAGGGGGCCCCGGCGCGAGCTGCCCCGTACCAGCACCGTGAGCGTGTCGCCCCGCTCGATGATGCGGCGCGCGAGCCGCTGGCCGATGAACCCCGTGCCGCCGGTGAGCAGGAAATGCAATGCGGACTCCGTGAGGGGGATTACAGCGGGCGCTGGAAGACGCGGTACGTCTTCGAGCGCTTGGCGCCCATGGACTCGATGGCGCGGTTGACGAGGTGGTTGTCCTCGAGCGTCCAGGAGATTTCGCCGCCCACGTAGCCCAGCTGCTTCGCGGTGCGCAGCGTGTCCAGGTACAGGATGGCGTCCAGGCCGCGGCGCCGGTAGCCCTCCTTGATGCCGAGGATGATGAGCCGCAGCCGGTTGATCTTCCGCGAGGCCAGCGCCAGCTTCACCAGGCCGATGGGCAGGCCGAAGTGGGTGAGCCGCCCGTCGGCCGCCTTGATGGCCTGGTTCGCGTCGGGGACGGTGAGCGAGAAGGCCACCGGCTCGCCCTTCACCTCGGCCATCAGCGCCAGCTCCGGGCGGACGATGGTCTTCAAGTCCTTGGCGAGGTGGTCGAACTCCGCGTCCGTGAAGGGCACGAAGCCCCAGTTCTTCTCCCAGGCGGAGTTGTAGATGGCGCGGATGCGCTCCACCTCGGCCGCCATGTCCTTCATGTTCACCGGGCGGACGGTGATGCCCTCTCGCTGGCGCATCTTCTCCGCGATTCGCACCACCTTCTCCGGCGGCTGCGCGGAGGAGGACAGCTCGAAGGCGTAGAGGTCCTTCGCCTTGGTGAGGCCGCACGCCTCCAGCAGCGCCTGATAGTAGGGCGGGTTGTGCGGCATCATGATGGCCGGCGGCGTGTCGAAGCCGTCGATGAGCAGGCCCCAGTCCTGGTTGGACGAGAAGTTGGCCGGCCCCAGCATGGACGTCATGCCCCGCGCGCGCACCCACGCCGCCGCCACGTCCAGCAGCGCCCGGGCCACGCCCGCGTCATTCACGCACTCGAAGAGGCCGAAGAAGCCCTCCTTCGTGCCGTGCTCCTCCATGTAGCGCGGGTTGCGGATGGCCGCGATGCGCCCCACGAGCTCCTTGCCCCGCCGCGCGAGGAACAGCTCCACCTCGCCGTACTCGAAGAAGGGGTTCTTCTTCGGGTCCAGGAAGTCCTTGCGCTCCATCTCCAGCGGCATGACCCAGTTCGGGTCGCCCTGGTAGAGGGCGTACGGGAACCGGATGAACTGCATCTTCTCCGCCGAGCCGCGCACGGGCGTCACCTGCACGTCCGAGGGCAGGGGCGGGAGCGAAGCGGGCGCGGGCGTGGGCTCGGCGGGGAGGGCCATGGGGGACTAGCTCCTGTCTTCGGACTGGGTGCCGTTGGCGCCGTTGCTGCCGTTGCGCATGAAGAAGTGGGCGCCCTTCTCCAGCAGGAGGCCCGGCAGGTTGCCGCGCTTCTCCCACAGCTTCATCGGCGCGGTGCCCAGCTTGCGCAGATCGTCCGGCTGCAGGTTGGCCGCGCGCCAGGTCAGGTGCTCCACCGCGTCGAACAGCTTGCCGGCCACCTCGCGCGAGGACATGCGCGACAGCTGCTCCAGGGTGAGGCCGCCCTTGTCCGCCAGCTGGCCCGCGGAGCCCGCCGCCCACTTCTCGCTGGCCTTGTTGCTCATGACGCGGGTGCCCGGCCGGGCAATCTTCACCGGCTCGTACACCGTGGGCCGCGTCTCCGGAATCACGCTCAGCTTGCGGCCGATGGTCTCGAAGGTGTCCAGCACGCGGTCCAGCTGCGCGTCCGTGTGCGTGGCCATGTACGAGGTGCGGATGAGCGCGTGGCCCGCCTCCACCGCCGGCGGAATCACCGGGTTGGCGAAGACGCCCGCCTCGTGCAGCGCGCGCCAGAAGCGGAAGCACTTCACCTGGTCACCGATGTGCACCGGCACCACCGGCGTCACCGACACGCCCGTGTCGAAGCCCATGGCGCGGAAGCCGTTGTGCATCTTCTCCGCGATGTCCAAGAGCCGCTCGCGGCGCTGCGGCTCGGCCTCGATGATCTCCAGCGCCTTGAGCGCCGCGGCGATGGACGCCGGCGTCATGGACGCGGAGAAGATGACCGAGCGCGACTTGTGCCGCATGTAGTTGATGACGTCGAAGGGGCCCGCCAGCACGCCGCCCAGCGACGCGAAGCTCTTGGAGAACGTCCCCATGACGAGGTCCGTCTCCTTCTCCAGGCCGAAGTACTCCGAGGTGCCGCGGCCCTTCTCGCCCAGCACGCCCATGGCGTGGGCGTCATCCGTCATCACCCGGGCGTTGTACTGCTTCGCCAGCTCGGTGATGCGGGGCAGGTTGCACAGGTCGCCTTCCATGGAGAAGACGCCGTCGGTGATGATGATCTTCCCCGCGTTCGGCTCCGCCTGGGACAGCAGCTGCTCCAGGTGGTCCATGTCGTTGTGGCGGAACTTGCGCTCGGTGGCGAAGGACAGGCGGATGCCGTCCACCAGCGACGCGTGGTTCTGCCGGTCGCTGAAGACGATGTCGTGCCGGCCGAGGATGGACGCCAGCGCCAGGTTCGTCTGGAAGCCGGTGGAGATGACGATGGCGGCCTCGCGGTTGAGGAACTTCGCCAGCCGCGCCTCCAGCTCCTCGTGCAGCGCCAGCGTGCCGTTGAGCAGGCGCGAGCCGGAGCACGTGGTGCCGAACTTCTCCGTCGCCTTGATGGCGGCTTCCTTCACCCGCGGATCCGCGGAGAGGCCCAGGTAGTTGTTGGACCCCACCATCACCACGCGCTTGCCCTCGATTTCCACCTCGGTGGCGCCGTGGGACGCTTCGATGGCCCGGAAGTACGGGTAGAGCCCCGTGGCCTTCGCGATGCGGTAGTCCTTCCAGTTATGGCACTTGTCGAAGACGTCGCTCATGGGTGGCTTTCTTGAGGCTGCGTCGGGAGGGTGGATCCTCTTGGGGGGGACTGCGGATCACCGGTCGCCACACGCCCATGCAGGGCTCGTTCCGACCTCGGTCATCTGCGTCCAGCGACCTCCCACGGGGGACGCGGGGCCGTGAATAAAGAGGGTTAGCGACAGTGTCAAGGCGCGGACTGTTGCTCGGGTCCCGTGCAAGGGCCTCCGCCCACACCGTCGCTTGACAGCGCCGCGACTTCGGTGGCACGCCGCCGCCACCCCAACGTTTCCCAGTGGATACTGGAAACCAGCGGGAGCGCTGGCTGCACGCCCACCAGAGGGCCTGCGGGGGGCCGGAACACTTTTTCCGGGCCTGTTGTTTGCGGGGGCCGTTAGGTGGCCGGGAACTTGCTTCCCCCAGGCCTTCATCGAGGAGTGGACGGTGGCGAGGTCTCTGCGACAGCGGTGGTTCGAGGGATTCATCCAGGCGGCGGTGTCGCGGCCCTGGCAGGTGCTGCTCGTCTTCGCGCTCCTGGCCGTGGGCGGTATGGCACTGGCGTCGCGGTTGGAGTTCCGGGGCTCGTTCGTGGAGCTGCTGCCGCAGGGCGCCCGCGAGGTGCAGGACCTGACACGTGTGTCGCAGAAGGCGGGGGGGGACGGGTACCTCGTCCTCCTGGCGAAGGGGGACACCCCGGAGCGGCTCAAGGCCTACGCGGCCGAGCTGAAGGGCCGGCTGGAGACGCTGCCGGAGGTCCGCTACGTCGAGCACAGCTATGACGTGGAGTTCTTCCGCCGCAACGGCCTGCTGCTCTTGCCGGTGGAGAAGCTGGCGGAGCTGCGCCAGGACCTGGACGCGCGGGTGCGCTACGAGCGGATGCGCGCCAACCCGTTCTTCGTGGACCTGGGCGCCACGCCGCCGCCGGCGGACTTCGACGCGATTGCCGCGAAGTTCGCGCCCGACGCGCCGATGAAGGAGTACCTCGCCAACGCGGACGGCACCGAAGTCTACCTGATGATCAAGCCGTCGGGGACGGCGGGGGACCTGGCCTTCGCGCGGCGCTTCGTGGAGCTGGCCATGGGCACCGGCCGCACGCTGGCGGCGGAGCGCTTTCCCTCCGTGGCGCTGGAGGCGACGGGCAACTTCCAGAGCCGCATCGAAGAGGACGCGGTGATGAAGGGGGACCTGGGGCGCGCGGGCCTGCTGTCGGCGCTCATCGCGGTGGGGCTCATCCTGCTGGCCACCCGGCGCATCGCCGCGCTGGCGGTGGTGGGGCTGCCCGTCATGGTGGGCCTGCTGCTGACGTTCGGCATCGCCTGGCTCGTCATCGGCCACCTCAACGTGGTGACGGGCTTCCTGGTGGCCATCCTCATCGGCCTGGGCATCGAATACGGCGTGCACCTGTGCATGCGCTACTGGGAGGAGCGCCAGAAGCGGTCCTCGCGTGACGCGCTGGCCGCGGCGGTGCGGGGCACCTTCGGCGGGGCGCTCACCTCGGCGGTGACGAACGCGGCGGCCTTCCTCGTGCTGCTGCTGGCGCAGTTCCACGCCTTCAACCAGTTCGGCTTCCTGGCGGGCCTGGGCGTGCTGCTGGCGGTGCTGGCGGCGTACGCCATGGGCCCCGCGCTGCTGGCCATCGCCGAGCGGCTGCGCCCGCGCGCGTCGACACCGTGGCCTCGGCGCAGGGCGCCGTCACCGTGGCGGCCCGGCCCGAGCGCGAGTGGAAGCGCTGGCCCACGTCCGTCATCGCCGCGCTCGCGCTGTCGGTGGTGGGCTTCGCGGTGTTCTCGGTGTCCGTCGCTCCGAAGCTCGGCTTCGAGACGGACATGCGCAAGCTGAAGGGGGACTCGCCTTCCTCGCGCCTGGACGACCACGTCACCGCGCAGCTGGGCCAGCCGCTCAACCCGGCCATCTTCCTGGTGGATGACCTGAACCAGGCGGGGCAGGTGGAGGAGGTCATCGCCGAGGTGAAGCGCCGCAACGGGGCCGACTCCGTGTTCCTGCGCAGCGCGTCCCTCACCGACCTGGTGCCGTCCGACTTGAAGCGCCGCGAGGCGGAGCTTGCCCAGCTTCGCAAGCTGTTCGACGGCCTGCCGCCGGAGATGCACGAGGACGCGCGGCTCAAGGAGTTCGAGCAGATGGTGGCCGCGAAGCCCTACGGGCTGGACGCGCTGCCGGTGGAGGCGCGCCGCCGCTTCGAGGCCACGGACGGCAAGGGCATGTTCCTGCTGCTGTTCCCCTCGGTGTCCAACTACGACACGCAAGATTTGAAGCGCTGGGCGGCGCAGATCGACCAGGTGGTGGAGGGCACGAAGGCGCGCGGCATCGACATGGCGGTGCTGGACAGCAACCGCATCGCCGCGCGCATCTTCGCGCTGGTGCAGGGTGACGGACCGCTCATCCTCTGGTCCGCGGCGGGGGTGGTGTTCTTCGTCATCCTGCTCAGCCTGCGCAGCTTCAAGCGCGCGCTGCTCGTCACCGGGCCGCTGTTCCTGGGCATGACGTGTCTCGCGGGCGGCATGTACCTCTTCGACGTGCAGCTCAACTTCATCAACGCGGTGGTGCTGCCCAACCTGCTGGCCATTGCCGTGGACAACTCGGTGCACCTGTTCCACCGGTACGAGGAAGAGGGGCCCGGCTCGCTCGGCAAGGTGGTGCGGCATACGGGCCTGGCCGCCGTGGTGGCCACGCTGTCGAACGCGGCCGGCTATGGCGCGCTGCTCGTCGCCAACCACCAGGGACTGCGCAGCATCGGACAGATTGCGCTACTTGGGGTCGTGTGCACCTTTCTCGGGACCACGGTCTTCTTCCCCGCGATGCTGGCCCTCCTGGAGCGTTGGAAGGCGAGGAAGGCCGTCGCGGTGGGGGAGGTCGCCGTCGTCCGGAGCCTCGAGCTTGACGTGGCCGGCGCGGACAGTGAGTCGCCGGGGGAGCGGAAGTCAGCGTGAGTCCCTGGTCATTCCAGAGTCGCCGCCGCATTGCGCTGAGGCCGCGGTTGCACGACGTGCAGGTCCCCTTGAACGCGGTGGACCTCATCGTCATCACCGCCTGCTCGCTGGCCGCGCTGTTGCTCGTGGGCCCGGGGCGCTGGGCGCCGGGGGCGCTGCCCAACGCCGGACTGTTCGCCTTCATGGCAGCCGGGCCGCTGGTGCTCCGCACGCTGGAGGCAATGTACCCGGGCAACCGCTGGCTCACCATCATGGCGGACTGGTGGCTGCTGCCGGTGGCGGTGCTGTCACACGGTTGGCTGTCGCCGGTGGTGGACACGCTCAACCCCATCCTGAAGGACGCGCAGTTGGTGGCCGCGGACCAGCGGCTGTTCGGATTCCAGGCCGCGGTGGAGCTGGAGCGCATCGTGCCGCCCTGGCTCAATGACGTGTTGATGGTCTGCTACTACGGCCACTTCGTCTGGCCGGTGGTGCTGGGGGTGGCGCTCTACCGGCGGGCCAGCGGCGTCTTCTCCGAGTTCGGCGAGTACCTCACCGGCCTGGGATTGATGTTCTTCCTCAACTACGCGGCCTATGCGCTGGTGCCGGCCATCGGGCCGCGCTTCTTCCTCTTCGGCGCGTTCGACGGGCCGTTGCAGGGAGTGATGGTGACGGGGGTGCTGGACTCGGTGATGCGCACGCCGACGTACGTCCGGGACTGCTTCCCCTCGGGCCACAGCGGCACCACGCTGCTGGTGCTCTTCTATGCGTGGCGGTTCGCCCGGCCCCTGTTCTGGCTCATGCTGCTGCCGGGCCTGGGCCTCATCACCGCCACCCTGGCCGGGCGCTTCCACTACGCCACGGACCTGGTATGCGCGGTGCCGCTGGTGATGGTGGTGACGGGGCTGGCCCTGGGCCTGTCCCGCGCCGCCCGCCAGCGCGAGGGCGAGAGGGCCGCGCGCTCCGTCCCGGTGGACGCTATCGTACGGCACTGAGCCGGCCTCGCGTCGTCCCCACCCCCGCGAGCGCCCGGCCAGGAGGAGCCTCCTTCCATGTCCAGGCCCGTGTCCGCGCAGCGCGTCACCCGCTTCGGCACCACTGTCTTCTCCGAGTTCAGCGCGCTTGCCGCGAAGCACGGCGCCGTCAACCTGGGGCAGGGGTTCCCGGACTTCGACGGGCCGGAGGCCGTGAAGGAGGCCGCGCAGAAGGCCATCCGCGACGGCGTCAATCAGTACGCCATCAGCATGGGCGCGCGGGACTTGCGCCTGGCCATCGCCGAGCACTCCGCGCGCTTCTACGGCCAGCAGGTGGACCCGGACACCCAGGTGGTCGTCACCAGCGGCGCCACCGAGGCCATCCTCGATGTGATGCTGGCGCTGGTGGACCCGGGCGACGAGGTGGTGGCCTTCGAGCCCTTCTACGACTCGTACGACGCGAACATCACCTTCGTGGGTGCCACCGCGCGCTACGTGCCGCTGCGCCCGCCGGACGCGAGCCACGCGGAGTGGTGGTTCGACCGGGACGAGGTGCGCGCCGCCTTCGGTCCGCGCACGCGGCTGCTCATCCTCAACTCGCCGCACAACCCCACGGGCAAGGTGTTCACCCGCGAGGAGCTGGAGTTCCTGGGCGGGCTGTGCGCCGAGCATGACGTGAAGGTGCTGTCGGATGAAGTGTATGAGCACATCGTCTTCGCGCCCGCCCGGCACCTGCGCCCGGCGACGCTGCCCGGGCTGGCCGAGCGCACCGTCACGGTGAGCAGCGGCGGGAAGACGTTCAGCCTCACCGGGTGGAAGGTGGGCTGGGTGATTGCGCCGCAGCCGCTGCGGGACGCCGTGCAGCGGGCCCACCAGTTCGTGACGTTCGCCACCGCGTCGCCGCTGCAGGCGGCCATGGCGGCGGCGCTGCGGCTGCCGGACGCGTACTTCGCGGAGCTGGCGGCGACGTACGCGGGGAAGCGGGAGCGGCTATTGAGTGGGTTGCGCGAGGCGGGGCTGACGGCCTTCGCGCCGCAGGGGAGCTACTTCATCCTCGCGGACATCGCGCGGTATGGCTTCCCGGACGACGTGGCCTTCTGCCGGCACCTGGTGTCCGAGGTGGGCGTGGCCGCCATTCCGCCGAGCGTCTTCTACGGCCCGGAGCACCGCCACCTGGGGCAGGGGCTGGCGCGCTTCGCCTTCTGCAAGACGGAGGCAGTGCTCGACGAAGCGGTGCGCCGCCTGCGGGCGAAGCTGGCGCCGGGGCGCTGAGCCGAGGCACCCCGCGCGCTCCGGAGGCTCAGCTCGTGGCCTCGGGCTCGAAGCGCGCGAGGAAGACCTTGTACTGCAGCGAGGCGAAGAGCAGCCGCGGTGTCACGAGCCCGGCCTGGGCGAGCATCGCGAAGAGGGCGGCATCGGACTCGATGGGCTGCATCTTCGCCAGGGCCTGACGCCGGTGCTCCAGCGCGTCCGCGGGGATGCCATACGCCCGCCACCGCCGCAGCTCCACGTTCGTCAGCACGGGGTCATTGCCCACGCGGCAGCCCAGGACGAGGGGCGCTCCGGGCTTGAGCCGCCGCGTCACCTCGCGCAGCAGGGCAAGCCGCGCCTCAGGGTTCTCCACATGGTGCAGCACCCCCATCATCTGCGCGCCGTCGAATAGCGGGCCGAAGGGCAGGGTGTGCAGCTCGCCGACGTGCAGCTGCGTCCGGGAGAGCATTCCCTCCGCATTCAGGCGCTCCCGGGCGACGGCGAGCATGGCATCGGCGGGGTCCACGCCCGTGAAGCGCCAGCCCGGCACGTCGAAGCGGGAGAAGGGGAGCAGCTCCGCGCCCGTGCCCAGTCCCACGTAGAGCAGTGACGCCGCGCCCTGGCCGTCGAGCTGAGCCGTCAACGCGCTGGCGCCGAGCTCGTACACCGCGTGGGCGCCGGCGAGGCTGACGGACACCTGGGCGTCGTAGTGGGCAGCGCGGTCCGCGCCAAAGCCCAGCACGAAGGGCTGGGAAGAGTGGGCAGCGTGTTCGTGGGCCATGCGGTGTCCTCCAGAGGCTCGCGAGAAGCGAGCGATATGGCTGGAGGATGTCCGGGGAGCCCCTTCCTCGGTAGAGCGCGGATTCCGGCGGAATCGGCGGGGAGTGAGGTCATCCCCCTGAGTCGCACGGCAGGTCGCCGGGCAGCGGTGGGGACGGGCAGGTCCCCACCGGCGCCCTGGCGCGCTACATGTTGCGCCGGTACTGGCCGCCGACCTCGTACAGCGCGCGGGACAGCTGGCCCAGCGTGCACACCTTGCACGCGTCCATCAGCGCGGCGAACACGTTGCCGTTGTCCAGCGCCGCGCGGCGCACGGCCTCCAGCGCCTGGGGCGCGATGGCCTCGTTGCGCTTGCGGAAGGCGTCGCGCGAGGTGATGGCGTAGTTCTTCTCCTCCGTCGTCGCGCGAATCACCTCCGGCGGCTGCACGGTGGGCGAGCCCTTCGGGTCCAGGAAGGTGTTCACGCCGACGATGGGCAGCGTCCCGTCGTGCTTCAGCGTCTCGTAGTAGAGCGACTCTTCCTGAATCTTCGAGCGCTGGTACATGCGCTCCATGGCGCCCAGTACGCCGCCGCGCTCGGAGATGGCGCGGAACTCCGCCAGCACCGCCGCCTCCACCAGGTCCGTCAGCTCCTCGATGATGAACGCACCCTGGTTGGGGTTCTCGTTCTTCGACAGACCGAACTCCTTGTTGATGACCAGCTGGATGGCGAGGGCCCGCCGCACGCTCTCCTCGGTGGGCGTCGTGATGGCCTCGTCATACGCGTTGGTATGCAGGGAGTTGCAGTTGTCGTTGAGCGCCAGCAGCGCCTGCAGCGTGGTGCGGATGTCGTTGAAGGCAATCTCCTGCGCGTGCAGGGAACGGCCCGACGTCTGGATGTGGTACTTCAGCTTCTGCGAGCGGTCATTGCCGCCGTACTTGTCCCGGATGGCCTTGGCCCAGATGCGGCGCGCCACGCGGCCCAGCACGGCGTACTCGGGGTCCATGCCGTTCGAGAAGAAGAACGACAGGTTGGGCGCGAAGTCGTCGATGTGCATCCCGCGCGACAGGTAGTACTCGACGAAGGTGAAGCCGTTGGCCAGCGTGAAGGCCAGCTGGGAGATGGGGTTCGCCCCGGCCTCCGCGATGTGGTACCCGGAGATGGACACCGAGTAGAAGTTCCGCACCTTCTGGTCGATGAAGTACTGCTGGATGTCGCCCATGACGCGCAGGGCGAACTCGGTGGAGAAGATGCAGGTGTTCTGCGCCTGGTCCTCCTTGAGGATGTCCGCCTGCACGGTGCCGCGCACCTGCTGGAGCGTCTTCGCGCGGATCTTCTCGTAGACCTCCTTCGGCAGCACCTCGTCACCGGACACGCCCAGCAGCAGCAGCCCGAGCCCGTCATTGCCCGCGGGCAGCTCGCCCTGGTAGCGGGGGCGGGGCAGGCCGCGCTCGCGGTAGATGGCGTCGATCTTCTTCTCGATGGCCTCCACCTGGCCCTGCTCGCGAATCCACTTCTCGCACTGCTGGTCCACGGCGGCGTTGAGGAAGAACCCCAGCAGCATGGGCGCCGGGCCGTTGATGGTCATCGACACCGAGGTGGACGGGTCCGCCAGGTCGAAGCCCGAGTAGAGCTTCTTCGCGTCGTCCACGTTGGCAATGGACACGCCCGAGTTGCCCACCTTGCCGTAGATGTCCGGCCGGTGGTCCGGGTCCTCACCGTACAGCGTCACCGAGTCGAACGCGGTGGACAGGCGCTTCGCCGGCAGGCCGCGCGACACGTAGTGGAAGCGCTTGTTGGTGCGCTCCGGGCCGCCTTCACCGGCGAACATGCGCGCGGGGTCCTCGCCCTCGCGCTTGAGCGGGAAGACGCCCGCGGTGAACGGGAAGGCGCCCGGGGCATTCTCGCGCAGCAGCCACGTGAGGATGTCGCCCCAGTCCTCGTAGCGGGGCAGGGCAATCTTGGGGATGCGCAGGTGCGAGAGGGACTCGGTGAACAGGTCCAGCTCGATGACCTTCTCGCGCACCTGGTACTGGTACTTCGCCGCCGCGTAGCGCCGCTTCGTCGCTGGCCACTCCGCCAGCAGGCGCCGGCAGTCCGGATGCAGGCGGCTCTCCAGGTCCTGGTACAGCGCCACCAGCTCGCCCAGGTAGGCGGGCTCGCCCTCCACGCGCTCCGTCACCTGCACCACGTCGGTGGTGTCCTTTGGCTCGACGATTTCCAGGCGCTTCTTGCCCACGTTGGCGCGCAGGGCCTGGATGGTGCCGTGCAGCTGATACATGCGCCGGGCAATCGCGGCCTGGGCACGCGCGAAGCCGTCGTAGGCCTCGCAGGCTTCCACAATCTCCGCGAGGTAGCGGGTGCGCTCCGGCGGGATGATCCACTTCTTCTCGCTCATGCCCGGGGTGAGCGCGAAGTTGGACTGGAGCGGCGCGCCGGTCTTCTTCACCACCGCGTCCATGATGGCGCGGTAGAGCTGGTTCATCCCCGGGTCGTTGAACTGCGAGGCGATGGTGCCGTGCACGGGCACCGCGTCGTCAGCGACGGTGAAGGCGTTGTGGTTGCGCTTCCACTGCTTGCGCACGTCGCGCAGCGCGTCCAGCGAGCCTCGCTTGTCGAACTTGTTGATGGCGATGACGTCCGCGAAGTCGAGCATGTCGATCTTCTCGAGCTGCGTCGCCGCGCCGTACTCCGCCGTCATCACGTAGAGCGACACGTCCGAGTGCTCGGTGATTTCGGTGTCCGACTGGCCGATGCCGGACGTCTCCACCACGATGAGGTCGAAGCCCGCCGCCTTGCAGACCTCGATGGAGTGCGCCACGTGCCGGGACAGGGCGAGGTTGCTCTGCCGCGTGGCCATCGACCGCATGTAGACGCGCGGGTTGTCGATGGCGTTCATGCGGATGCGATCCCCCAGGAGCGCGCCGCCGGACTTGCGCTTGGACGGGTCCACGGAGAGCACGGCGAGCGTCTTGTCCGGGAAGTCCGCCAGGAAGCGGCGCACCAGCTCGTCCACGAGGCTGGACTTGCCCGCGCCTCCGGTGCCGGTGATGCCGAGCACGGGCACCCGGGGCGCGTCCACGTGGGCGGCCGCCATGGCCTTGCGCAGCTCCTCACCCGCGTCCGCGAAGTTCTCCGCGATGGTGATGAGCGAGGCGATGCGGTCCGGCTGGCGGGGCAGGGGGCGGGCGAGCAGCGGCTGGAAGTCCGCGGGGCGCTTCTCGAAGTCGCACTGGGAGATGAGGTCGTCAATCATCCCCTGCAGGCCCATGGCCCGGCCGTCGTCCGGCGAGTAGATGCGCGTGACGCCGTACTTGTGCAGCTCCTCGATTTCCGAGGGGAGGATGGTGCCACCGCCGCCGCCGAACACCTTGATGTTCGCGCCGCGCTGGCGGAGCAGGTCAATCATGTACTTGAAGTACTCGACGTGACCGCCCTGGTAGGACGTGAGGGCGATGCCCTGGGCGTCCTCCTGGATGGCACAGTCGACGATCTCCGCCACGGACCGGTTGTGGCCCAGGTGGATGATCTCCGCGCCGGACGCCTGCATCAGGCGGCGCATCACGTTGATGGCCGCGTCATGGCCGTCGAAGAGGCTGGCGGCGGTGACGATGCGGACGTGGAAGCGGGGCTTGTAGGGCTGCGGAGGGGTGGTCGGCTGAGCGTGTCGCACGCGCGTACACTAGAAGTGCATTTCAGGCCCGGCAAGCGATTGAGACAGCGGGTGCCCGCGGGACGACGCGGGCTGTCAGGCGGGTAGACGAGGCAGGAAGGCGCCTAGCACACGCAGTGCGGCCGAGGTGGGCGTCGCGCGCCCTTCACGTACGTCTCCCTCCAGCGTGGGCACGAGAGCAGCCACCTCGGGGTGGGCTCGCAGGGCTGAACGCAGGCCGTCATGCACCATGGCCCACATCCACCCCACCTGCTGGGCCTGACGCCGACGCGCCAGCTCGCCCGACGCGGCGCGGCGGGAGACCTGCGTCACCACCGCGTCCCACAGCTTCTCGATGCCAGTACCTTCCAGCGCGCTGCACGTGGTGACCACCGGCTCGGAACCGGGCCGCATGAGGTGCAGGGCGGCGCGGTACTCGGCGCGGGCCCGCTCGGCGCGGGGCGCGTTGTCGCCGTCCGCCTTGTTGATGGCGACCATGTCCGCCACCTCGAGGATGCCGCGTTTGATTCCCTGCAGCTCATCGCCCGCGCCCGCGAGCATCAGCACCAGGTAGAAGTCCACCAGCTCGGCGACCACCGTCTCGGACTGGCCCACGCCCACCGTCTCCACCAGCACCACGTCGAAGCCGGCGGCCTCGCACAGCAGCAGCGTCTCGCGCGTCTTGCGCGCCACGCCGCCCAGCGTGCCGCTGGAGGGGCTGGGGCGGATGTAGGCCGAGGACTCGCGCGCCAGCCGGGACATGCGCGTCTTGTCGCCCAGGATGCTGCCTCCGGAGATGCTGCTGGACGGGTCGATGGCCAGCACCGCCACCTTGTCGCCCCGGCCCACCAGGTGCATCCCCAGCGCGTCGATGAAGGTGCTCTTGCCCACGCCCGGCACACCGCTGATGCCCACGCGCTGGCTGTTGCCCGTGTGGGGCAGCAGGCGCGTGAGGACCTCCTGGGCGAGCTCCGCGTGGCGAGGCAGCTCGCTCTCCACCAGGGTGATGGCGCGCGCGAGCACCGCCCTGTCGCCCGCGCGGACGCCCTCCACGTACGTGTCCGCGGGCAGCAGCTTCACGCCGCCTCCAGCTCGGCGGCGAGCTTGTCGAGCAGCTCCAGGGCCGCCTTCGCGATGACGGTGCCGGGCCCGAAGATGGCGGCCGGCGCCCGCGGCCCGCAGCGCGTCGTAGTCCTGGGGCGGAATCACGCCGCCCACCACGACCATGATGTCCTCGCGGCCCAGCTTCTTCAGCGCCTGCTTCAGCTCCGGCACCAGCGTGAGGTGGCCCGCGGCAAGCGAGCTGGCCCCCACCACGTGCACGTCGTTCTCCACCGCCTGCCGCGCCGACTCCTCGGGCGTCTGGAAGAGGGGACCGATGTCCACGTCGAAGCCCAGGTCGGCGAACGCGGTGGCGATGACCTTCTGGCCACGGTCATGGCCGTCCTGCCCCATCTTCGCGATGAGGATGCGCGGCCGGCGGCCGAAGCGCGCCAGGAAGTGGTCCGCCTTGGCCCGGGCCTCGGCGATGCCGCCCGCCGAGCCGGCCTCTGCCGAATACACTCCGGAGATGCTCCGCACGGTGGCCTCGTAGCGCCCGTACACCTTCTCGAGCGCGTCGCTGATTTCTCCCACGGTGGCCCGGGCCCGCGCCGCGTCGATGGCGAGCGCCAGGAGGTTGCCCTCGTTGCGCCGGCCCGCCTCGGTGAGCGCGTGCAGGCGGGTGCGGACCTCGTCCGCGTTGCGCTCGGCGCGCAGCTCGCGCAGCCGGGCCACCTGGGCCTCGCGCACCGCGGAGTTGTCCACCTTGAGGATGTCGATGCGGTCCTCGCGCTCGGGCGGGTACTTGTTCACGCCGATGATGGCCTGACGCCCGGAGTCGATGCGTGCCTGTGTGCGCGCGGCGGCCTCTTCGATGCGCAGCTTGGGCAGCCCGGCTTCAATCGCCTTCGTCATGCCGCCCAGCGCCTCGACCTCCTGGATGTGCGCCCAGGCCCGGTGCGCCAGCTCGTGGGTGAGGCGCTCCACGTAGTAGCTGCCGCCCCACGGGTCGATGACGCGCGTGGTGCCGCTCTCCATCTGCAAGTAGAGCTGGGTGTTGCGGGCGATGCGCGCGCTGAAGTCGGTGGGCAGCGCAATCGCCTCGTCCAGCGAGTTGGTGTGCAGGCTCTGCGTGTGGCCCTGGGTGGCGGCCATGGCCTCCACGCACGTGCGCACGACGTTGTTGAAGACGTCCTGCGCGGTGAGGCTCCAGCCGGACGTCTGGCAGTGGGTGCGCAGCGCGAGGCTCTTGTCGCTCTTGGGCTTGAAGCCCTTGATGAGGTGGGCCCACAGGAGGCGGGCCGCGCGCAGCTTGGCCACCTCCATGTAGAAGTTCATTCCAATCGCCCAGAAGAACGACAGGCGGGGGGCGAAGGCGTCCACGTCCAGGCCGGCGGCGAGCCCCGCGCGGATGTACTCGACACCGTCCGCGAGCGTGTAGCCCAGCTCCAGGTCCTGCGACGCGCCGGCCTCCTGCATGTGGTAGCCGCTGATGCTGATGCTGTTGAAGCGCGGCATCCGCTCCGCGGTGAAGCGGAAGATGTCCCCGATGATGCGCATCGAGGGAGCGGGCGGATAGATGTACGTGTTGCGGACCATGAACTCCTTGAGGATGTCGTTCTGGATGGTCCCGCTGAGCTGCTCGGGGCGAACGCCCTGTTCCTCGGCCGCGACGACGTAGAGCGCGAGCACCGGCAGCACCGCGCCGTTCATCGTCATGGACACGCTCATCTGGTCGAGCGGAATCCGGTCGAACAGGATGCGCATGTCCTTGATGGAGTCGATGGCCACGCCCGCCATGCCCACGTCGCCGGAGACGCGCGGGTGGTCGCTGTCGTAGCCCCGGTGCGTGGCGAGGTCGAAGGCGATGGACAGGCCCTTCTGACCGGCCGCGAGGTTGCGGCGGTAGAAGGCGTTGGACGCCTCGGCGGTGGAGAAGCCCGCGTACTGGCGCACCGTCCACGGCTGCTGCACGTACATGGTGGAGTAGGGGCCCCGCACGAAGGGCGGCAGGCCCGGCAGCGAGCCCAGGTGCGCCACGCCCTCCAGGTCCTCGGGGCCGTAGACGGGCTTGACGGGAATGCCCTCGGGCGTGTCCCAGCGCTCGGCGGCACGGGTGCCTCGCTCGCGCGGCGGCGCTGGGCGTCACGCGCGTCGGAGGCAGGCTGCGTCTCGGGAGCATCGAAGGCGACGCGGGAGAAGTCAGGGACGTTGGAGCGCATCAGGCCACCCCCAGCTGGGTGTGCAGTGTCTTGAGGAGCTGGACCAGGTCCGCTCCCGCGTAGAGGAAGAGGTCCACGCCGGCCGCGCGGAAGGCGGCCTCGTGGTCAGCGGGACGGCCCGCGACGGCCACGGCGCGCGCGCCTTTGGCCTTGAGGGCCTGCACGAGCACCGGCACCTGCTCCGGGTACAGCGCGTCCGGTCCGGAGATGATGGCGAGCGGCGTGCCCGAGGCGACGAAGGCCTCCGCGGCCTGCGCCGCGTCCGCGAAGTCGCGGTGCTCGGCGGTCTCGATGCCGCCCACGGCCAGCGCGTTGGCGACCCACATCGAGCGGACGGTGTGCTCCGCCACCGTGCCCAGGCTCAGCATGAAGGCGCGGGGACGCGCGCCATACAGCGCGAGGTGCCTGTCGCTGGCGTCGCGCAGGGCCTCGAAGGCCTCCGCGAGGCGGACGGGCTGCAGCGGCGCGAAGCCGCCCTCGGGGACGGCCACGGGAACGGGGGTAGGGTGCGGCTCGCGGTGGACGGGAGTCTCGCCCAGGTGGGGGAACTCGCTGACGCCCACCATGGGCAGGCGCCGGGTGCGCACGGCCTTGTCGCGCGCCGAGACTGTCTCGGCCAGTGCGCGGGCCACGTCACCCTGCACGAGCGCGCGCGTCATGCCGCCCAAAGACTCGATGCGCTGCAGCTCCGCCCACGCGGCGCGGGCGACTTCGCCCGTGAGCTGCTCCAGGTAGTAGCTGCCACCGGCGGGGTCCGCGACGCGGTTGAGGCTGGCCTCGTCACGCAGGATGAGCTGCGTGTTGCGCGCGAGCCGCCGGCCCTGCTCGTCCGGCGCGCCCAGGGGCTCGTCGAAGGGCGCGGTGCTCACGCTGTCCGCGCCCGCGACGACGGCGGCGAAGGACTCGGACGTGGCGCGCAGGATGTTCACCCAAGGGTCTCTCTTCGACTTGGTGGCGCTGGCGGTGCGCGCGTGCAGGCAGCGTCTGGGACTCGGCGGGGCCACCGGAAGCGGCGACGACCTTGGACCAGAGCAGCCGCGCCGCGCGCAGCCGGGCAATCTCCGGGAAGAACTGCGCGCCCACCGACAGCGCGAACTGCATCGAACGCGCCGCGTCCCCGGGAGCCACCCCCGCGCGCTCCAGCTCGCGCAGGTACTCCACGCCGGTGGCGATGGCCCACGCCAGCTCCTGCGCGGGCGAGGCACCCGCGTCCGCCCATGCGCGCGAGGACACCAGCAGCGCACGCAGGCCCGGTGCTTCCTTCAAGAGCGACGTCACCAGCGGCGCGGCGCGGGCGAGTGTCCCGGCTACGTCCACCTTCTCCGCGCCCGCGCGGGCCATGGCGCCAATGGGGTCGATGCCCAGGCTTCCACTCAAGGCCGTGCGCGGAACGCGCCGCGCGTCCGCGACCTGGAGCAGCAGGGCGGCGGGGGAGAGCACGTCGCGCGAGGGCTCCAGGTGCACGGGCGTGCGCTCCAGCGGGCGCCCGCGAGCAGCCGCTCCAGCGAGGCCGCGTCCTTCACGTCAACGCCGTGCGGAGCGTCGAGCAACAGCCAGACACCCTGGGCGCCACGCTCCAGGTCATTGCGCAGGGCTTCGGCGGTGGAGGCGAGGTCGGGGCCGGCGTACTCCTGGCACAGCGTCCAACCGCCCTCGGTGTGGCCCAGGGGCTGCGCACCTCGCACGTAGGGCGCGACACCCGGGGGCTCGGCGGGGGAGGTGACGTCCTGGGAGGTGTAGAGGGGCTTGAGGGACAGGCCGCCTTCCAGGGAGGACTGGAGCGACGTGAAGGGCTTGCCCTTCAGGTCCTTCTCCACGAGCCGGCGCCACGCGTCGAGCGACGGGGGCGGGAACTCGGTATCGGTGGGGAGAGGTCCTTGAGACATGCCCCTCCCATAGGCGCAATGACTTCCCGGGGCAATGGGCTGGTGACGCCCGTGGTGCACACGTACCCTCTGCCCGTGTCCTTCTTCGGCGAGCTCTATCTGCGCAGCACGCTGCCCTTCCTCTCCGAGACTGTTACGGCGAGTGAGGTGGACTACCTCGCCCGGTCCTTCGCCGACGTGCCCGGCCCGGCGCCCGTGGTCGACCTGGGGTGTGGGCATGGACGCCATGCGGCACGACTCAATGCGTCAGGTCCCCTGGCCGGGCGCATCATTGGTTTGGAGCTGGACGCACTGTCGTTGTCGATGCGACGTCCTGGCTTTCCCGCGGTGCAGGGCGACCTGCGAGCCCTGCCATTCCTCCCGGCCTCATTGGCGGGGGCGTACGCCTGGTACTCGACACTCTTCGCCTTCACGGATGAGGAGCACGTGCACATCCTCCGCGAGGTGGCGCGGGTGCTGCGGCCGGGAGGGCGGTTGGTGTTCCAGTCGGTGCCGTACGAGCGGTTGGCGGAGTCTCCGGGCGCGGCCTTCCGGCAGACGTTGCCGGATGGGAGCGTGCTGGAAGAGCAGAGCCGCTTCGACGCCGTTACAGGAAGGGACATGGGACAGCGAACGCTTTCCCTACCGACCGGTCGGCGTCTCACCGCGTCGTATTCCATTCGCTACTATCCGCTTGCGGAACTGACACGGCTGTTGGAAAGCACGGGCTTCTCAACGGCGTGGGTGCATGGTGGGCTCGACGGTGAGCCGCCGTCACCGCGAGCGGCCGACCTGATTGTGGCAGCAGAGCGCCGACAAGGCTGAGAGCGTCCAGTGGATCCGAAAGAACAAGCCCGAGTACGTCCAGGCTGGCTGGGCCAGCTCCCGAAGCGGGTCGACGTCTACGAGGTCGGCCCCCGGGACGGCTTGCAGAACGAGCTGCGCACGTTGCCGACGCGGGACAAGGCACGACTCATCGACGCGCTGGTCGCCGCGGGCGAGAAGCGCATCGAGGTGACGTCCTTCGTCTCTCCGAAGTGGATTCCCCAGCTCGCGGACGCGGAGGAGTTGCTGCGCCTCGTCGGGCGGCGGGAGGGCGTGGTGTTCTCCGCGCTGGTGCCCAACCTGAAGGGGTTGGAGCGCGCCAAGGACGCGGGGCTGGAGGAGGCGGCGGTGTTCATCTCCGCGTCCGAGGCCCACTCGAAGAAGAACATCAACAAGAGCATCGCCGAGGCGCTCGGCGGCGCGCGCGAGGTGACGGTGTCCGCCCTGAAGGCGGGCATGCGCGTGCGCGGCTACCTGTCCACCGTGTGGGGCTGTCCGTACGAGGGCCATGTCCCGGTGGAGCGGGTGGTGGACATCTGCCGCCAGCTCGTGGACGCGGGCCTGTACCAGCTCAGCCTGGGGGACACGATTGGCGTGGGCACGCCGCGGCAGACCGAGGAGATTCTCGAAGCGCTGCTGAAGCACATCCCGCCGGAGAAGCTGGCGCTGCACATGCACGACACGCGAGGCACCGCGCTGGCCAACGCGCTGGTGGGCCTGTCCGCGGGGGTGACGACGTTCGACGCGAGCATCGGCGGGCTGGGTGGTTGTCCCTACGCTCCGGGCGCGGCGGGGAACCTGGCCACCGAGGATGCCGTGTTCATGCTGCATGGCATGGGCGTGGAGACGGGCATCAACCTGGACCGGCTGGTGGAGGCCGGGGAGATTGCCCAGGAGCTCATCGGCCGGAAGCTGGCCGGCAAGTACCTGCAGGCCGCGCTGGGCGAGCGGGAGAAGAAGGCGTCTCGGAAGATGCAAAGCGCGCAGAGCTGAGCCGAACCCCAGCTCTTGTGAGTGAAGAAGGGCGGCACCGGAGGAGACTCCGGGCCGCCCTTTGTGTCAGCGCAGGCAGCGCATGTCTGTGAGCCGCTTCTTCGAGAGCATCCCGTCGGAGCGGCCGGAGTTCGCCACCGCCTTGCAGCACTTCCCAGACCAGAGTGGCCCGCCGCGTGCTTTTGGCCCGCTCACCATGTCTGGCCCCCACGACCTCTTTGTCCGCTACACCTTCGACCATCCCGAGCGGGCCGCGGCCGAGCTGCGAGCCGTGCTGCCCGCGCAGGTCGTCTCCGAAGTGGACTGGACGTCTCTGCGCAGAGAGTCCGGCAGCGTCGTGGACCCGGAATTGCGAGAGACGGAGAGCGACCTGCTCTTCACCGCGCGCCTGCGCACAGGCCAGCCGCTGCTGCTGTACGTGCTGTTGGAACACCAGTCCACGGTGGACCCATGGATGGCGCTGCGCATGCTGCGCTACGTGGTGCGCCAGTTGGAACGCTGGCGCCAGGAGCACCCGGACAGCACAGTGCTCCCACCCATCGTCCCGCTCGTCATGTACCACGGGCCTGGAGGAGCCTGGACGGCGCCACGTCGTGTGGAGGAGCTCTTCGGGTTGCCCGAGAAGGGGCGGGTGCTGTGGCGGGCGCTGATGCCGCGCTTCGAGTACCTGCTCGATGACCTGACGGCTGAGCGTGAGGAGGCACTGAAGGCACGTCCCGGTCCACCGCTGGTTCGGCTGGCATGGCTGACGCTGCGGTACGGGAGGAGCGAAGAGCTGGCCCGGAAGCTACCGGAGTGGGGCGCGCTCTTCGCGCAGGTGCAGGCAGCCCCCGAAGGCGCGGAGCATCTGGTGGTGCTCATCCGCTACCTCCTGTGGGTGGGGGATGAGGCCGCGCATGAAGCGGCCGGGCAGGTGTTACATTCGGTGCTGGGACAGCAGCGCAAGGAGGAGCTGATGCGGAGCTATGGCGAGGAACTTGTCGAGCGGGGACTCCAGCAAGGCTTGGCGAAAGGCCTGGAGCAGGGGATGACCCGCGCACGTGCCGAGGACATCCTGCGAATCCTCGCCGTGCGGGGCGTGCAGGTTGACGACGCGGCACGGCAGCTCATCCTCACCTGCACGGACATGGCCACGCTCGACCGCTGGTTCGACAAGTCCCTGAACGCCACGACCCTGTCCGCGGTACTGGACGACCTGGCCCAGTAGCCCCGCGAGCAGAGAGGGCTCACGGTCTCCCCTGGAACGAACCGCCAGAGCTCGTGACGCAACGAGGGCGGCACCGGAGGACCCTCCGGGCCGCCCTTGCCATCAGCCCCGCTCGCCGAGCATGGCGGTGAGCCGTTCCCGCATCCCCAGGTGGTCGGCGGCGGTCTCCAACATCCGCCGCTCCTTGCGGTCGATGCGGCCATCCGCCATGGCAATCTCCACGATGTTGCGCAGGAAGAGCTCGGCCTCGGGCGTGCCGCGAGGCACCAGCCGCTCGAAGAGTTGCGAGCCCGCGCCCAGGGCCATCTCCACGTTGGCCCACTCCACACCCCAGCGCTCCGAGCACAGCTTCAGCATCTTCCGCTCGCTGGAGCTGACCTCGCCGTCGGCCGCGGCGATGGCCGCCATCATGTAGAGCAGCCGCTGCCGCTCCTGCACGTCCATCTCCAGGTCCGCGCCGGGCACGGGCCCCTTGCTCCGGGCCTGCTCGGTGGCCACGGCCTTGCGCAGCACCTGGGCCTGGTGCCGCTGGTCCTGCTCCGCGTTCCACGCCTCGTAGGGGAGGGCGGATGCCAGCACCCAGTCCCGCTCACCCGTTCCCAACTGCGTGCCGCAGAAGTCGCACGTCGTCGCGGCGCTGTCCGTCAATGTGGCGTTGCAGTTGGGGCAGCGGTCCGTGGACATGCCATTGGCGGTGTTCGTCTGCGCCCCATGCTTGCGCACCAGCGAGAAGACGAAGCGCTGCGGCACCGTGGGGAGCTTCGGCGGGCGCTCGTTCAACGGGCCCACGCCCATGCGCGCGCTCCAGCGGACCACCACGTGCGCCACGTCGTACCCCTTCGGGTCCACCTCCAGCGAGCACACGTCCACCGCGCCCACCGCGCACTCCAGGAACACGCGGCGGCGGCCCTTGCGCTTCAGGTCTTCCAGCTCCGCGGCCAGCCGCTGCACGGCCTCCGTGTTGGCCACCTTGGACAGCGTCTTCGCGTCACCGCGGCTCTGCGCATCCACCCACTTCCAGAACAGCAACGACGCGCGGTCCTCCAGAATCTCCAGGTTGAGCGCGGGGTCCACCTCGCGGGCCGGGAGCAGGCCGTCCACCGTCTTGTGGTGGCGCACGTGCTCCACGCCCTGGGTGATCTCCGACAGCGTCCAGTCGTAGTTACCCGAGTTCACCACGGCGTTGCAGTACTCACATTTATTCGCCGCGCCCCCCGCGAACGGAGCGCCGCAGTTGGGGCACTGCCCCTGGTACAGGTCCGCGCCCGCGCGCGTCTGTGCCCCGGGCTTGCGAACGAAGGTCCACACCTCGGTGAATGCCTCAGGCTGCGCCTTGCGCGCCATCTCCGTCGCCTGCGCATCCGTGAACGAGGCGGGCACGTCCGTGTCGCGCATGCGCGCCTGGACGCGAAGCTGGATGCTGTCGAACCACTGGGTCTGCGACAACCCGATGAGCTGAATGTCGAGCACCTCGATGTCGGCAATCGCATCGCGCACGCCCTGGGCCTCCAGGAGCTTGAGCTGCACGTTGAAGCGCTGCCACGTGGCGTCCGACAGGAAGGGCCGCACCGGCGTCATGTCGCGCTGGAACCATGCCTTCTGCAGCTCCAGGAAGAGCCACCGCGTCTTGTCCAGCACCGGCTGGAGCTCGAAGGCGGGGTCCTTCAGCTTGAGCGCGTTCACCCAGCCCGGCACGTCCCGGTAGGACACCTGGGTACGTTGTGCCGCCTCGCGCTGGTCCAGGGCGCGCCGGGTGGTGGCGTCCGGGTGCAGGTTGCGCTTGTAGAACCAGTACCCCACACCCCCCAGGGCCAGCAGCGGTAGCATCACCTTGGGGTAGCGGAAGACGAGCGAGAGCACCTCGTAGATGAGCCAGAGGGGGAGGAAGCCGCCATCGCCGCCATCATCCGAGGAGGGGCGGGTGTAGTGCTCGCCGCCGCCGCCCCGCGCCAGGGCCACCAGGGGAGCAACCAGGGCCAGCACGGCGAGCGTGGTGGGCAGCCAGGGGGCCCACCGGGACAGTCGGGACGGCGTGAAGCGTGAGGACATGCGTCCAATGCTAATCGTTTCAGCCTTGCCAGACCCGGCTTCCCGCCGCACTCTGCCGCGTCCCAGGGCGGCCCGCCGGACGGGCCCGGGGAGGGAGTCCACATGCCGGAATTCAAGGTCGACGCACGGGGTGCCATCGAGATCTGGACCATCGACGGCGAGGGCCGCCGCAACGCCATCAGCCGGTCGATGCTGAAGGAGCTCGGCGAGCTGGTGACGCGCGTGTCCACCGGCCGCGAGGTGCGCGCCGTCATCCTCACCGGCGCGGGCGACAAGGCCTTCTGCGCGGGCGCGGACCTGAAGGAGCGCGCCACCATGGCCGAGGACGACGTCCGCGCCTTCCTCGACGGACTGCGGCGGACGTTCCGCGCGATTGAAAAGAGCGACTGCATCTTCATCGCCGCCATCAACGGCGCGGCCTTCGGCGGCGGCACCGAGCTGGCGCTGGCCTGCGACCTCCGGGTCGCCGCGCCCGCGGCGGAGCTGGGGCTGACGGAGACGCGGCTGGGCATCATCCCCGGCGGCGGCGGCACGCAGCGGCTGACGCGGCTGATTGGCGTGGGCCGGGCGAAGGACCTCATCCTCACCGCGCGCAGCATCAACGCGGCCGAGGCCTTCAGCGTGGGGCTGGTGAATCGGCTCGCTCCGGAGGGACACCTGCTGGAGGTGGCCTTCGGGCTGGCGGAGGCGGTGGTGAAGAACGCGCCCATCGCCGTGTCCACGGCCAAGCACGCCATCGACGAGGGCACCGGCCTGGAGCTGGACGACGCGCTGGCGCTGGAGCTGCGCCGCTACGAGGAAATCCTCAAGACGGAGGACCGGCTCGAGGGCCTGCGCGCCTTCGCCGAGAAGCGTCCACCCGTCTACAAAGGCCGCTAGTCACCGCAATCCTCGGGCCCCCGTGAAAAGACACCGGGGGCACGCAGCCTGGTTGGACCAGGCCTCGCGCCCCCGGAAGAGGACTTCGGTTGGGTTCGGAAAGGACCCAGGCGCCTCAGGCGCTCGCGGTCTTCTCGTTGCCGATGTTGACGTTCTGCTTGTTCATGTAGCCCATCGCCTTGTCCTTGACGGTGGTGCGCAGCTCGGTGCCCGTCTTCGGGGCGAGGAGCAGCGCGGCCACGCCACCGGCGGCCAGGCCGAGGACGAAGGCGCCCAGGCCGCCCAGGCCCACCGTGGCGGGCTTGCGGGTGGTCAGCCCCACAAGACGCAGCACGTCATCGGCCTCGAAGTCGTCCCAGCTGTCCCGCGCCGCGCGGGGCAGGTCGTTGATGATCTTCTGGGCCACGATCTTCCGAACCAGGTCGCTCTTGGCCAAACCCTTCGCCATCCACTTGGTCTTCTTCGCTGCGAACATGCGTCCCTCCCAGGGCCAGATGATTGCCGGTGGCGTTTCGCGTATCCGCCCCCGTGAGGCTCCAAGGTAGGCAGGGGGCCTTTCAGCGGCACCCCCCGCTCCCCCCCGTTCACACGCTGCGTCGTAAGCTGGACGTCAGGACAATACGGCCCCCTGGAGAGAAGGCAGCCAGGCGGGGACCTTTCTGCTATGTGGCCCGGGCCATGTCCCAAGACTCGAAGCTGCTGGAGAAGATCGCCCAGGTAGAGAAGGGTGGCGCGGAGAAGTACCACGCGAAGAACAAGGAGGCGGGCAAGCTGTTCGCCCGCGACCGCATCCGCCTGCTGGTGGATGAAGGGTCCTTCGTCGAGGACGCCAAGCTCGCCAACAACCTGGACGCGGAGCTGCCCTCGGACGGTGTCGTCATCGGCCTGGGCAAGGTGGCCGGCCGCACCGTGGCCATCATGGCCAATGACTCCACGGTGAAGGCGGGAAGCTGGGGCGCCCGCACGGTGGAGAAGATCCTCCGCATCCAGGAGACGGCCCGCGCGCTGCGCTGCCCGCTCTTCTATCTGGTGGACTCCGCCGGAGCCCGCATCACCGACCAGGTGGAGATGTTCCCCGGCCGCCGCGGCGCCGGCCGCATCTTCTACAACGAGGTGCACATGTCGGGCTTCGTGCCCCAGGTGTGCCTGCTCTTCGGCCCCTCCGCCGCCGGTGGCGCGTACATCCCCGCCTTCTGTGACCTGGTCATCATGGTGGACGGCAACGCCTCCATGTACCTGGGCAGCCCCCGCATGGCGGAGATGGTGATTGGCGAGAAGGTGACGTTGGAGGAGATGGGCGGCGCGAAGATGCACTGCTCCATCTCCGGCGTCGGCGACGTGCTGGTGAAGACGGAGGAAGAGGCCATCGCCGCCGCGAAGAAGTACATCGGCTACTTCCCGGAGAACTTCAGCCAGCGTCCCCCCGAGGCGCCGAAGCTCGCGCCCAAGGCCAGCGGCAAGCGCGTGGACGAAATCGTCCCCGCGGACCAGAACAAGCCCTTCGACATGCATGCGCTCATCAAGGAGCTCATCGACGAGGACAGCTGGTTCGAGGTGAAGAAGCTCTTCGCCCAGGAGCTCATCACCGGCCTGGCCCGCATCGACGGCATGCCCGTGGGCATCGTCGCCAACCAGCCCAAGTACAAGGGCGGCGTGCTGTTCGTGGACAGCGCGGACAAGGCGGCGCGCTTCATCTGGCTGTGTGATGCATTCAACATCCCGCTGCTCTACCTGGCGGACGTGCCCGGCTTCATGATCGGCACCAAGGTGGAGCGGGCCGGCATCATCCGCGCCGGCGCGAAGATGATCTCCGCCGTGTCCGAGGCCAGCGTCCCCAAGATCTGCGTCGTGGTGCGCAAGGCCTACGGCGCCGGCCTGTACGCCATGAGCGGCCCCGGCTTCGCGCCGGACGCCACGCTCGCGCTGCCCGGGGCGATGATCGCCGTCATGGGCCCGGAGGCGGCCGTCAACGCCGTCTACTACAACAAGATCCAGGAGCTGCCCGAGGCCGACCGCCCGGCCTACGTCCAGAAGCTGCGCGACGAGTACAAGGCCGACGTGGACATCTACAAGCTGGCCAGCGAGCTCATCATCGATGAGATCATCCCCGGTGACAGCCTGCGTCAGGAGCTGACCCAGCGTTACCGCCTGTATGCCCAGCGCCACGCGCCCCGTGCCGAGAAGAAGCACGGTGTCTATCCCGTCTGAGTAGGAAAACTTCCTCTCTCCGCGAGGCCCGGCCTGCGCCGGGTCCCTTTGCTATAGATCCTGCTGACCATGGATTTCGAACTTCCTGAAAGCCACCGCGCCCTGCAGTCCTCCCTCCGCGACTTTTGCGAACGCCGGGTGAAGCCGTACGCCCGCGACTGGGACCGGGACGAGAAGTTCCCGCTCGAGGTGGTGCGAGAGCTGGGACAGCTGGGCGTCATGGGCATGCTGGTCTCCGAGGAGTACGGCGGGGCGGCCATGGACTCACTCGCCGTGGCGGTCGCCGTGGAGGAGATCGCCCGCTATGACGGCTCGCTCGCGCTGACGGTGGCGAGCCACAACGGCCTGGGCACCAGCCACCTGCGCGTCTTCGGCAACGAGGCGCTGCGCAAGAAGTACCTGCCCAAGCTGGCCACCGGCGAGTTCCTGGGCGCGTGGGGCCTGACGGAGCCCGGGTCCGGCTCGGACGCGTCCGGCATGAAGACGACGGCGGTGCGCAAGGGCAACAACTGGGTGCTCAACGGCACCAAGATGTTCATCACCCAGGGCACCGTCGGCGACACCTTCGTGGTGCTCGCCGTCACCTCGCCCCAGAAGCGGCAGAAGGGCATCACCGCGTTCCTGCTGGAGAAGGGCATGCCGGGCTTCAGCCAGCGCGCCATCCACGGCAAGCTGGGCATGCGCTCGTCGGACACCGCCGAGCTCATCATGGAGAACGTCGAGGTGCCGGACTCCTTCCGCGTGGGCGAGGTGGACCACGGCTTCATCGACACGATGAAGATCCTCGATAAGGGCCGCATCACCATCGGCGCGCTGGCGGTGGGCCTGGGCCGGGGCGCCCTGGAGGAGTCCATCCGCTACTCGCGCGAGCGCACCGCCTTCGGCCAGCCCATCAGCGAGTTCCAGGGCCTGCGCTGGATGATGGCGGACATGCAGACGGAGCTGGATGCGGCGCGGCTCCTGGTGCACCGCGCGGCGAAGCTGGCCGACGAGGGCAAGCCGTACTCGAAGGAGGCCTCCATGGGGAAGCTGTTCGCCTCCGAGGCGGCCACGCGCGCCTGCAACAAGGCGGTGCAGATCCACGGCGGCTACGGCTACACCCGCGAGTTCCCCGTCGAGCGCTACCTGCGCGACGCCAAGCTCTGTGAGATTGGCGAGGGCACCAGCGAAATCCAGCGCACCATCATCGCCCGTGAGATCTTCAAAGGGGAGTGATGGACACCGCTCGGCTTGAGGGCCTCGGGCTGCAAGTGAGGGAGGATGCGGCCGGCACCGAAGCGGTGCTGGACCTGGAGTCCTCCCCCCTCGTCAATCCCGTCACCCGGGCCTTCATCCCCGAGGTGACCTTCCAGGTGATGGGGGACCGGCTCATCCCCATCTCCCCGGCGGCGGTGGTGGGGCTCGCCCCCATCCTGATTGGCGCCCTCAGTGACGTCTCGGACATCGAGGCGCTGCTGGCCGACGCCTTCAACGAGCACATCTTCCACGTCCAGCGGCGCTCGGCGGAGCTCCAGGTCCTGGGCCTCACCGCGCGCGTGGACCCGCAGACGCTGGAGCTCTCCACCGAGGTGGTGGATGGCGACCTGAACGTCACGCTGGTGGCGGACCGGCTGGGCAACTTCCGCGTGGCCCGGGTGGTGCGGGGTGGGGCGGACGTCCCGTCGAACGGTGGCCACACGCTGGAGCTGTCCGAGTTTCGCGAGCGCGTCGCCCTGACGGGCTACCTCGCGGCGTTGTTCGGCGAGCCGGCGGCCCGGCCCCAGCCTGCGCCCGTGGGTGCCGGGCTGGTGCGCTTCTCGGACATCGTGGAGAAGTTCGGAGCAGAGGCGCTGGTGCCGCCCCGCAGTGCCCTGGAGCTGCTGGCGCAGCTGCAGGTCGCCGGCAAGCCGTATCGCTTCGCCGCCGCGAGGGTGGCGGGGCGCACGTTCCGGGGCCTGCTGGCGGGGGCCCAGGGCAAGGTGTGGGCGGGACGGTTCGAGCTGGATGAGTTTCCCGGCATCGTCCGGATGGTGGCGGACCTGCTGAAGGTCCCTCCCGAGGCCGTGAGGCTGGTGGGGCCGGATGCGCCACAGGAGTGAACGACGGTGAGCGGTTCCGAGAAACTCAGCCTCGTGGAGCGGGTGCGGCTCCTCGAGTCCCGCCTGGGTGTCCCCATCGCCCGGCAGGATCTGGCGATTGAAGCGCTCACCCACAAGACGTACGTCAACGAGAACCCCGACCAGCGCCTGAAGGACAACCAGCGCCTGGAGTTCTTCGGCGACGCGGTGGTGAACCTCGCCGTCGCCGACCGACTGTGGCGGCGCTACCCGGACGTCCCCGAGGGCTTCCTCACCAAGGTGCGCGCCCGCCTCGTCCACGAGGAGGGGCTGGCCCTGGTGGCCCGGCGGATTCCGCTGGGAGACCTGCTGCTCTTGGGGCGGGGCGAGGACAAGTACAAGGGGCGCGAGAAGAACTCGCTGCTGGCGGACGCCATGGAGGCCGTCTTCGGCGCGGTGTACCTCAGCGCGGGCATGGAGCCGGTGCTCCAACTGGTGGACCGCTTCTTCGCGGAGCTCATCGACGAGGCCGCCACCAGCCTGGACAAGGACTACAAGACGGCCCTGGGCCAGCTCGTCCACGAGCGGCTGAAGATGCCCCCGAAGTACCGGGTGGTGTCGGAGTCCGGCCCGGAGCACTCCAAGACGTTCGAGGTGGAGGTCCTCATCGGCGAGGAGGCCTTCGCCCGCGCCACGGGGCGCAGCAAGAAGGAAGCGGAGCAGGCCGCGGCCCGGGTGACGCTGGACATGCTCTCGCAGCGGCTGGCGTCCAACGCTGGCCCGGCCCCCGCGGGCGAGCCCCAGACGAAGGGGGAGGAGCCCTCCGCGCCCACATCGGATGAAACGTCACGGGGTGACACCCCGGCGTGAAACCCCTTGGACGGAGGAGGGGTGGCGCATAAGGTGCCCGCCGATGCGACCCTCCTCCCTCCGTATGACGCTCGCGCTGGTGGCCTGCCTGCTGGCGGGTACCGCCTCGGCCGCCGCCTCGGGCTCCGGCAAGTGGACGAAGAAGGTCGAGTCCGGCAAGGACCTCTACGCCACGCTCAAGACGAGCCAGGGCGACATCGTCGTCCGCCTCTTCTCCAAGGACGCCCCGAAGACGGTGGCCAACTTCGTGGGCCTGGCCGCGGGGGAGCGGGAGTGGCGCGAGCCCCAGTCCGGGAAGATGTCGAAGAAGCCGCTGTACGACGGCACGGTGTTCCACCGCGTCATCCCCGACTTCATGATTCAGGGCGGAGACCCGACGGGCACCGGCATGGGCGACCCGGGCTACCGCTTCGAGGACGAGTTCCAGAGCGGCCGGGGCTTCGACAAGGTCGGCCTGCTGGCCATGGCCAACGCGGGCCCCAACACCAACGGCAGCCAGTTCTTCATCACCACCACCACGCCTGGCTACCTGAACAACAAGCACACGATCTTCGGCGAGGTCGTGACGGGCTACGACGTCGTGGAGAAGATTGGCGGCGTGCCGAGGGACAACCGGGACCGGCCCCAGACGCCGGTCGTCATCAACCGGGTGGTGCTGAGCGACAAGGCGCCCGCGGGCGTCGCGGCTCCGGGCGCGGCGGGCGGCAAGGCTCCGGCCTCGGCGCCGAAGAAGGGTTCGCAGAAGGCTCCGGGCGCGACGCCGGCTTCGCCGACGCCGTGAGCCCTCGGTAGGTAGGGCAGAGGACCTGACACGGGCCCGTCCATCCGGTCGGGCCCCAGAACACGGGAGGGCAGCATGGGAATGATGGACGAGGCCCAGGCGGGCAAGGACCTGTACGCCACCTTCGACACCACGCAGGGGAAGATTGTCGTGCGCCTCTTCGCCAAGGACGCGCCGAAGACGGTGGCCAGCTTCGTGGGCCTGGCGACGGGCGAGCTGGAGTTCGCGGACCCCCAGTCCGGCGAGAAGACCAAGAAGCCGTTCTATGACGGCGTCATCTTCCACCGCGTGATTCCGGGCTTCATGATTCAGGGCGGAGACCCGACGGGCACCGGCCGCGGCGGCCCGGGCTTCAACGTGCCGGACGAGTACACGAGCGGTCGCACCTTCGACAAGGTGGGCCTGCTGGCCACGGCCAACATCGGCCGCCCCAACACCAACGGCAGCCAGTTCTTCATCACCACGTCCAAGCCGACGTACCTCAACAACAAGCACACCATCTTCGGCGAGGTCGTGACGGGCTACGACGTCGTGGAGAAGATTGCCGGTGTGCCGCGCGACGGGAGCGACCGCCCGCGCCAGGACGTGCGCATCAACAAGCTGACCATCTCGACGACCCAGCCGTAGGCCGCCCGCCTGCCGCCCGCCCGTGCTGAAAGGCCGGGCGGCGGGCTGTTATAGGGCGCTGTCAGACGTTCCCCCTTCGGGGCTCCCTCTTTCGGGGACTCCCAGATCACCTTCGAAGCAATGGCCTCCCCCAATCCACACCGCAGCGGCTTCGCCGCGCTCATCGGGCGCCCCAACGTGGGCAAGAGCACGCTGCTCAATGCGCTGACCGGCGAGAAGCTCGCCATCGTCTCGCCCAAGCCCCAGACGACCCGCAACCGCATCCTCGGCGTGGTGACACGCCCGGAAGGGCAGGTCGCCTTCATCGACACGCCGGGCATCCATCAGGCCAAGGGCGAGCTCAACCGCTACATGGTGGAAACTGCCCTGGGCGCGGCCGAGGAGGTGGACCTGGTCCTCTTCCTCATCGAGCCGCCCGCGGGCGAGAAGCTCGACGTGAGCCCGGGCAACCGCACCATCCTCGAGCGGCTGCAGAAGCTGGGCAAGCCCACCTTCCTCGTCATCAACAAAATCGACACCATCCCCAAGGCGCTGCTGCTGCCGCTCATCGAGCTGTACCGCACGCAGTTCCCCTTCGCGGAGGTGGTGCCCATCTCCGCGCGCGAGAAGGACGGCGTGGAGCGCCTCTTCCACACGGTGCTGGGCCACCTGCCGGAAGGGGAGAACGTCTTCGACGACGACATGCTGACGGACCAGCAGGAGCGCATGCTGGTGGCCGAGTACATTCGCGAGCAGGTGCTGCGGCACTGCCGGCAGGAACTCCCCTATTCCACCGCGGTGCTGGTGGACATCTTCGACGAGTCCGAGCGGGAGCCCCGGCCGGGCACTCCGCCGAACCAGCTGGGCGGGCTCATCCGCATCGCGGCCTCCATCTACGTGGAGCGCGACAGCCAGAAGGCCATCATCATTGGCAAGCAGGGGCAGATGCTGAAAACCATTGGCACGGACGCCCGCAAGTCCGTGCAACGCCTGCTGGGCGCGCACGTGTACCTGGACCTCCGGGTACGCGTGGAGCCGCGCTGGAGCGAGCGCCCCGAAGGCCTCAAGAAGCTGGGATACGACTGAGATGAAGCCCCTGGTTGCAATTGTCGGACGCCCCAACGTGGGCAAGAGCACGCTGTTCAACCGCCTCGTCGGCAAGCGCCTCGCGCTCGTCGAGGACATGCCCGGAGTGACGCGGGACAGGCACTACCACGACGCCCAGTGGGAGGGCCGCACCTTCACCTTCATCGACACCGGCGGCTTCGTCCCCGGTGACAAGGACTCGCTGCTCCAGCAGGTGCGCGAGCAGGCCCAGCTCGCGGTGGAGGAGTGCGACGTCATCATCTTCGTCGTCGACGCCCGCGAGGGAATCACTCCCGCCGACGACGCGGTGGCGAAGTACCTGCGCAAGAGCGGCAAGCCCGTGGTGGTGGCGGCCAACAAGCTGGACAACACCACCGGGCAGATGCAGGCGCTGGCCGCCGAGTTCTACAAGCTGGGCCTGGGCGAGGTGCAGCCCATGTCCGCCGAGCACGGCCTGGGTGTGCCGGGCCTCTTCGACGAGGTGGTGGCGAAGCTGCCCGAGAAGTCGGAGGACGAGGACGCCGAGGCCCCGCCGGACGACGGCGTCATCCGCGTGTCCATCATCGGCCGGCCCAACGTGGGCAAGAGCACCCTGGTCAACTCCATCCTCAAGCAGAAGCGGGTGGTGGCCAGCGAGATTCCGGGCACCACGCGGGATCCGGTGGACTCGCCGCTGTCCTACAAGGGCCACGAGCTCATCCTCACGGACACCGCGGGCATCCGGCGCAAGAAGACGATTGCGCACCGGGTGGAGCAGTTCTCGGTCATCAACGCGCTGAAGGCCATGGAGCGCAGCGACGTGGCCGTGCTGCTGATGGACGCCACGGAAGTCGCGGTGGACCAGGACGCCAAGCTGGCGGGCCTGGCCGAGGAGCGCGGCCGGGCGCTGGTCATCGTCGTCAACAAGTGGGACCTGGTGGGCGTGGACGAGCGCCGGCAGGAGACCTTCCGCGAGACGCTCAAGTACTCGCTCAAGTTCGTGGGCTACGCGCCCATCCTCTTCACCTCGGCCCTGACGGGCTCGAAGGTGGAGAAGGTGGTGGACGTGGCGGTGGAGCTGGCCCAGCAGTTCCGCTTCCGGGCGCCCACCCCCCAGCTCAACCGGCTGCTGGAGCACATGGTGGACAACCACCCGGCGCCCATCGTCCGGGGCAAGCCCCTGCGGCTGTACTACATCTCCCAGGTGACCACGGCGCCTCCGACGTTCGCCATCACGACGAACCACCCCGAAGGCGTCCCGGACATGTACAAGCGGTACATCACCAACCAGCTCCGCAAGACGTTCGACCTGAGGGTCCCCATCCGCATCTTCTTCCGGGCGCGCCCCGGACAGGCGAAGCGCGAGTCCCGCAAGAAGCCGCACCTTCAGGGGAAAAACTGAGGCGTCTGCGCGTTGACACTCGCGGCGCGCGCTCCGTACAGTGCGCCGCTCTTTCACCCTCTGCCAGGGTAGAGCACCGTAGCGACTAGAGAGGTTGCCAGACGTGGCCGGAACCAAGACCGAGAAGATTCGCCAGAAGGAGCTTCGCGCGCCGGACACCTTCCAGAAGGTCGGTGTCGAGGCCAGTGACTGGCTGGCCCAGCGGCAGAAGTTGATTGGCATCGCCGCGGGCGTGCTGGTCCTCGGCGGCCTGGGCGTGGGCATCGCCAACGAGGTGTCCAAGAGTGGCGAGGAGAAGGCCTCCCAGGCCCTCGGCCAGGCGCTCACGGTGCTGGAGCGGCCCGTGGAAGGCGTGGAGCCCGCGCAGCCGGGTGACACCACGCCCCCCTTCAAGACGGTCGCCGAGCGGGACACCGCCCTGGTGGACGCCCTGAACACCTTCCGCAAGGACCATGACGGCACGCGCTCGGCGACGACGGCGGCGCTGACGCTGGGCAAGGCCCAGTTCCGGCTCGGCAAGTTCCCCGAGGCCCAGGCGGCCTTCGCGGACTTCCTCAAGGACGCCCCCGAGAACGAGCCCCTCCGCGCCGGCGCGCTCGAGGGCCAGGGCTACGCGCTGGAGGCCCAGCAGAAGTACGACGACGCCATCAAGTCCTTCGAGCAGATGGACAAGGCCGGCGGCGAGTTCCTGGTGGGCATGGGCGCGTACCACAAGGGCCGCATGCTCATCCTCCAGGACAAGAAGGATGAGGCGGCGCAGGTCCTCTCGAAGATCTCCACCGACCACCCGAACACCGCGGCGGCGCGGCTGGCCAGCGAGCGGCTGGCGGTGCTTGCCTCCCAGGGCGTGAAGGTTCCCGCTCCGGCGCAGCCGGCGGCGGCCACGGGTCAGGACGCGGGGTAGCACGGACTCTATGACGAAGCGGCCTTTGAGCTGGAAGCGTTGGCTGGGTGGCGCCGCGGTCGCGGGGCTTCTGGGGGGCTGCAGCGCGGCGCCGTACTACACGAACCCGGAGCTGCCCCGGGCCCCGTCGCACCCACCGGTGGACTACTTCTCGGTGAACTGGTGGGCGACGCTGGCCCCGCCCACGCGGCTGGAGTACGCGCCGCGTGAGGTGGCCTCTCCGGCCTACGACGCGGACAACAAGCACGTCATCGCCCTCACGCGGGACGGCTATGTCCGCGCCGTGGGTGAAGACGGCAAGGTGAAGTGGTCCTTCCGCACGGGCCTGCGCTTCAACGCGGGCGCCCGGGTGAGCGAGGGCGTCGTCTATGTCCCCGGCGGCGACGGCATGCTGTACGCGCTGGACTCGGCCACCGGCGACGTGAAGTGGAAGTACGCGGCGGGCGAGTCGCTGGCCACGGTGCCCGTGCTGGCGGACGGCCTGGTGCTGGTGGCCTCGGAGAGCGACACGCTGTACGCGGTGAAGGCCGCGGACGGGGTGTGGGCCTGGCAGTACCGGAGGGACCCGCCGTCGGGCTTCACCATCCGTGGGGCCTCCACGCCGCTGGTCCACGAGGGCACCGCCTACATCGGCTTCTCCGACGGCTTCGTCGTGGCGCTGACCATCTCCGACGGGAGCGCCACCTGGGAGAAGTCGCTGTCCGGGGCGGGCACCCAGTTCCTGGACGTGGACACGCAGCCGGTGATGAACGAGGCCGGGCAGCTGTTCGTGGCCTCGTACAAGAGCGGCATCTTCGCCCTGGAGGCGGACACGGGCGACATGGTGTGGAACACCACCGTGGGCGGCGTGACGTCGCTGCTGACGCGAGGGCAGGTGGTCTTCGCCTCGGGTGACGGCCGGGTGGACGCCTACCTGGCCGAGAGCGGGCGGCTCCTCTGGTCGGTCCCCCTGGGGGAACGGGCGGCGGCGGCTCCGGTGTTTGCCCAGGGAATGCTGCTCGTGCCCATCCAGCGCTCGCTGCTGTTCCTGGACCCGAAGACGGGCAAGTCTCGGGTGACGTGGAACCCGGGTGACGGCATCACCGCGACGCCCTACGTGGCGGGCTCGCAGGTCTTCGTGCTGTCCAACAACGGCTGGCTGTACGCCCTGGACGTGAACGGGATTCGCGGGTGACGGTGGCAGCGACCAGGACGGTCCGCGTCGTCGCGGCACTGATTCCGAGCCGCGAGGACGCCCAGCGGTTCCTGGTGCAGCAGCGGCTCCCCGGCGGAAGCCGGGCCCTGCTGTGGGAGTTCCCCGGCGGCAAGGTGGAGCCGGGGGAGACGGACGAAGCCGCGCTGGCCCGCGAGTGTCGCGAGGAGCTGGACGTGGAGCTCTCCGTCGGCCGGCGCCTGTGGGAGAACCGGCACACGTACCCGGACCTCACGGTGGAGCTGGTGCTCTACGCCGCGAAGCTGGTGACGGGTGAGCCCAAGCCCCTGGGCGCGCACCAGCTGGCATTCCAAACTCCGGCGGAGATGCAGGCCCTGCCGTTCTGCGAGGCGGACATCCCGCTGCTGAACGACCTGGTGGCGGGAAGGCTGGGCTCGCTCGATTGATGCTGCAGCGGACTTTCCAGCACATCCCCGGCGTGGGGCCCTGGAGGGAGAAGGACCTGTGGTCCCGAGGCATCCGGACCTGGGACGACTTCCCGGCGGCCGGTACCGGGGTGGCCATCAGCAGGAAGACGGACGATGTCGCCCGCGCGCGAATCGCCGAAGCCCGTGAGGCGCTGGCCCGGAAGGACCTGCGGAAGCTGGCCGAGCTGATTCCGTCCCGGGAGCACTGGCGGATGTACCCCGAGTTCCACGACGACGCGGTGTACTTCGACATCGAGACGGACGGGAAGGACGCGCAGGCGCCCACGGTGGTGAGCCTGTTCGACTCGAAGGGGCTGCACGTCTTCATCCAGGGCCGGAACATGGACGCGCTGCCGGAGGCCATGGCGGAGCGGCGCCTGTGGGTGACGTTCAACGGCTCGTGCTTCGACGTACCGGTGCTGCGGGACTACTTCGGGCCGGGGCGCTTCCCCGTGCCGGACGCGCATATCGATTTGCGCTTCGTGACGCGCCGGCTGGGCATTGGCGGCGGGCTGAAGGAAATCGAGGGGAAGATTGGCGCCGAGCGGCCGCAGCACCTGAAGGGCGTCAACGGCTACGACGCCGTGCTGCTGTGGCGGGCGTACCTGCGCCGGGGGGACGTGGAGGCCCTGCGGTTCCTCGTCGAGTACAACCTCTACGACTCCTTCCAGCTCCGGACGCTGATGGACGTGTCGTACAACCGTGGCGCGGACGAGCTGAACCAGGACGTCCCCCGGCTGCCCGTGTTCGACCGCGGCGACGTGCTGTACGACGTGAGCAAGATCATCCTGGACCTGGGGCCCACCGAGCGTGATTTGCAGACGCTCGCGAGGGTGCGGGCCATGGAGCAGGATTCCTGACGGCGGGCCCGCGTCACCCGGGCCAGAGCGTGGGAATCGAGTAGGGCGCCCAGCGGTCCTTCCACGGGCGCGCCTCTTCCAACTGGTACGCGAGGCCGAGCAGCAGCGCGTCGGCGCCGGGAGCCGCGGCGAAGTGCATGCCGATGGGGAGGCCGTCCTCCGCGAAGTGGAGCGGCACGGACATGGCGGGGCAGCCCGCGATGTTGTGGATGGGCGTGTAGCCGACGGCGCGGGCGGTGCGCTGGAACAGGACTTCGCGCCCGAGCACCGGTGAGAGGTGCCCGAGGCGCCAGGGCTCGGTGGCCATCGTCGGGGTGAGCACCACGTCGTACCCCCGGGTGGCTTCGAGATAGGTGTGCACCGCCTGGGCGAAGGCGGCGCGCGAGCGCGGCAGCGCGTCGGGTCCCTGCGCGAGGAAGTCCTCTATCAGGGCCCAGGTGAAGGGCTCGAGCTCGTTGCTCTGCACGGGCAGGTCTCTCGACTGGTCCACCGTCTCGACAACGCCGGCGATGGCGGCACCCGAGACGAGGAAGAACGCGTGGCCCAGCGCGGGCCCGTCGAAGGCTGGCGGAGGGATGGGCTCCACGTGGTGGCCGAGGTCCGTGAGCAGCGCCACCGCTTCATCGTAGGCACGGCGCACCGGGGGCTCCGGCTCCAGGCCCATCATCGTTCGCGTCCAGGTCGCGATGCGCAGCTTGCGGCGGAGGGGCTCGCGCACGTAGCCAACGGGGGCGCCCGCGGCGCGGTCCTCGGTGAGAGAGAGGAACAGCGCGCTGTCCCGCACGGAGCGGCTGATGCAGTGGTCGCTCGTCATGTCTCCGAAGTCCGACCTGCCGAAGCTCGCCGGTACCGTGAGCCCTCGGCTCGGCTTGAAGCCGAAGAGCCCGCACGCGGAGGCGGGGTTGCGGATGGAGCCGCCGCCGTCATTGGCATGCGCGAGAGGAACGAGCCCCGCCGCGACAGCGACCGCGCTGCCTCCGGATGAGCCCGTGGCCGAGCACGAGAGGTTCCAGGGGTTGTGCGTCACGCCCTCGAGCAGCGTCTCGGTGCTGCCGAGCAGGCCGAACTCCGAGGTCGCGCTCTTTCCGACGCAGACGAGCCCCGACGCTTCGAGCCGGCGGCCATACGGGGTCTGCTGCCGGGCGACATTTGTCGCGAACAGGCGCGAGCCCATGGACCAGCGCAGCCCTGGCCATGCCGTGGCGTCCTTGACCAGGAACGGCACTCCGGAGAACGGGCCCGGGTTCGCCAGCGCCGGACGCTCGGGAGAAACGGTGACGACTGCACGCAATAGAGGGTTCAGCGCGTCGATGCGCGCGTGGCACGCGTCGAACAGCTCGTCCGCCGAGACCTCACCCCGGGCACACAGCTCCGCCTGAGCGATGCCATCGAGGCGGGCGAGAGAAGCCAGGTCCTTCATTCCCAGGCCCTTTCTGGAGGGGTGAAGAGGGAGGCGTGGTTGCCGTCGCGGTCAAGGCTTCGCTGCATGCGGGGGTTCATGAGGGGGTAGGGGACGGGGGCGTCACCCGCCCCTGACGAACTGGAAGCTCCACTCCTGGTCGGCCTTCCGGCTGGCGTAGGGCCTGCCGTGCGCAATGCGGACATCGAAGGACGCGAGGCCCTCCGTGGACAGGAGGAGCGCGGCCCGGAATGCGTACTGCTTCTGGTCGACGCCCCAGATGTAGCCGCGCAGGTTGAACCAGTCGTCGTCCTCCGCGACACACTCCACGAAGATGAGCCCGTCGAACCATCGACCCTGTTGGGACCACCCGGCGTCGGTCGACAGCAGCTCTGCGATCCACCGCTCCAGGAAGTCCGCGAGCTTCCTATTGCGTAGCTCGTTGGCAGCGGCCATGTCCGCGCCACGCGACGCTTCCCGCCAGGCGCGTGCGGAACTCGCCACCTGGACTTCGAGGCTCCTGCTGTTCGTCATGGGGATGCCTCCTTCGCGGTGGACGGAGAGGCCATACCCCAAGCCGAGAACCCGTCGCGAGCCCCCGGCGCCCATGGACCTCGTTGTCGTCCGGAATCCCGCCGAGGCCGAGACGCGTGAACACTCCGGGCATCGCAGCCGACCTCCTGCCGCGGAGGCATCGCCCTGGGCCCCACGGACGCCCCCGGTGTGAAGTGCCCGCCATCCCGGGTCCATGCGGGTGGAATGTGCCGGTGAGCCGTTTGTAGGTTCAGGGGTCCACACCGGAGGAACGCATGAGCGACCCGATGAACCCGACGCCCGCAGGTGCCTCGCCGACGCCTTCCTCGGAGCCTCCGCGCGGCTCCCGAGCGAAGACGCTGGCCGTCGTCCTGGGCTTGGGCGGCCTGGCCCTGGTGGCGACGTACTACGGGGTCCGCCGGAACAGCCGCCCGCCAGAGGTGGCCAGTGCGCCCACAGTGGACGCGGGGCCCGCCACGCCGCCTCCCGCGCCGGAGGCCTCGCTGCCGGAGAGCGACGGCCGGGTGCGGGACCTGACGGGCCGACTCTCGACGGAGCCAGAGTTCGCGAAGTGGATGCAGGAGAAGGACCTGGTCCGCCGCTTCACGGCGGCGGTGAACAACGTCGCCGAGGGCGTCAGCCCGCGAATGGTCCTGGGGTTCCTGGCGCCGGCCGGAGGCTTCGAGGTGACCAGCTCCGGTGGGAAGACGGAAATCGACCCTCAGAGCTACGCGCGCTACGACGTGGTGGCGCGGGTGTTCGGGTCATTGGATGTCCAGGCGGCCGGCAGCGTGTACCGCGAGCTGAGGCCGCTCATCGACCAGGCCCACCGGGAAATCGCCCCTCCGGGGCAGCCTTTCGACAGGACCTTCAGCCAGGCCATCGAGCATCTGCTGGCCACTCCGGTGCCGGAGGGCGCCGTGGAGGTCCAGCCCCAGGGGGCGCTGTACGCGTACGCCTCGCCGGAGCTGGAAGGGCTGAGCCGGGCCCAGAAGCACCTGATGCGGATGGGGCCCCAGAACATGCGGACCATCCAGACGAAGCTCCGGGAGCTCCGGAGCGCACTGGGGCTGCCGCCCGTGGCGGAGCGCTGAGCGTCACCGGGGGCCTGGTCGCGGGACCGGACGGGACGAAGGCTCGGGCTGGCCGGCAGGGCGCCCGGAAGAACATTCCTGGCCCCCGGATGACTGAAAGAACATTCTTCGCTGCGAAATAATGTTCTTTGGTGCCGACAGGGTGTCAAAGAACATTTTCGTGGGCTGGAGTCCTCGGAGAGAACATTCTTTCGCTCTCCACCGGGATGACGCCGGGGGCTGCTGGTGTCCCTCTGGCGCAGGAGCTCCAGGAAAGCAGCTTCGCCAGGGGGCGGGCCTACCGACGTCGGGCCTACCAGCGAGTCAGACTCGCCAGGGGCCGGCACTACCGACGCCGAATTAACTGAAGCGGAGCGCCAGGAGCCCAGGCGCTCGGCTGACTACCTGCGTTTCTTCTTGGCTGGAGCCGGCGGCGGAGCCGGCTTTTCCTTCTCGCCAGCGACCTGGAACGTGGTCCGAAGCTCCTCGACGTCGCGGCCCAGGGTATCGGTGAAGGCCGAGCCGGTCTGGGCGTCGACGACCAGGGTGTATTCGAAGCCGGTCCTGAGGGGCTGCGGCAGGTTGATGCGGTAGACGAGCCCGGCGTCGGATTCCTCGACGTCATCGTCGGAGACCATGGCGCGCTCGGCCTCATCGAAGAGACGGACGCGGTAGTTCCGCAGGCCCAGCGAGCTGCGGAGCTCGAGCGACGAAGTGGCCTCGATCAGCGGCTTTTCGTCCGGGGCCAGGGAGATCTCAGCCAGGCCGGCATCGGGGGACTGGTAGCTCAACGAGAACCGCGCGGGCTGAGGCGTCGCGGGGGCCTGAACGGCCTCGGTGGTACCGGCATCCGTGGTCGTCGCCGACGGCTTGTCGGGGCAGCCGTTCAGCACCAGGGCGCCACAGCAGGTGACCGCGGCGAGTCCAACTCGAAGAAGACGCATGGGCGGCCACGGTATGCGTGTGACGGGGCTCCGGAAAGCACGGAGTGCCGTGCGGGCAGGCGAGCCTCAGGCGAAGTGCCGGACGTGGAACACGGCATGCCCGGGCGCTATCAACACCGACATGGGCCGGGCGTCAGGAGCCGGGTTCGCCGGGCCTGGCCAGCCTGGGAGCGGGCCCGAGAATCAGTCGAAGCAGACCCAATCGCCCCCAGGTCTCCCTCTGTCGGAACGTCCGATAACATGCGTTATGTAAACTAAGCGGGTCCGAACCCCTGGGGCCAGATTCAGGCTTCCGTACCGGGCTTCCCGGCGGTTCCCCGCCCTCGCCAACCTCGTTTCCGGCCCGTTCCAGCTCGGGCCGAGGTGGACTCAGCGGGCGCGCTGCGCCAGCGCCTTCTCGTAGGCCGCCTGCAGCTCACCGAACACCGAGCGCGCCGGGCGCGGCGCTCCCAGGTGCAGATGGCGCAGCTCGTCCATGAAGGCGTTCCACAGCGATGGGCCGCCCTTTTCCAGCAGCTCCGCGCGCACGGACAGCTCCCTGCTCGGGCGCGTATGCCGGCAGCCCCAGGCGCCCATGTGCGCCAGCAGCGGCACGAGCTGGATGGACGCTTCCGTGAGGCTGTAGATGCCCTTCTGCCGGTGCTTCGGGTCTGGACGCCGCGTCAGCAGCCCGGAGGCCGTCAGGCGCTTCAGCCGGTTGGCGAGAATGTTCGAGGCGATGCCTTCCTCGCTCTGCGCGAGCAGCTCGCCGTAGCTGCGCCTGTTCCCGAACATGACGTCGCGGATGACGATGAGGCTCCAGCGGTCCCCGAGGTGTTCGAGCGTCAGGTTGATCGGGCAACCGGAGCGCCCTGTCTGCGGCATGGCCATTCTCCTGAGATTGCTACTTGCAACACGCAAGTGGTAGAGCCGAGTCCAACCCATTGCAAACTGCAAGCGGTCTGAACCCCAGGGTCCACGCCATGTCTCTCGTGCTCTACGGCCATCCCTTCTCGTCGTACACGCAGAAAGTCCTCATCGCGCTGTACGAGAACGGCACACCCTTCGAGTTCCGCTGCCTGGGGCCGGAAACGCCTCAGCACCTGGCCGAGTGGATGCGGCGCTGGCCGCTGCGCAAGTTCCCGCTGCTGGTGGACGGCGAGCGCAACGTCGTCGAGACCAGCATCATCATCGAGTACCTCCAGCTCGTGCATCCCGGCCCGGTGCGCCTGCTGCCCGCGGACCCGCTGGCGGCGCTGGACGTGCGCTTTCTCGACCGCTTCTTCGACCTGCACGTCATGAGCCCGGTGCAGCACGCGGTCGCCGAGGCGCTGACGGGCGATCCGGTGAAGCGCCAGGACGGACTGGCCCTGGCCAGGGAGAAGCTGGAGCTCGCCTACGCCTGGCTTGAGGGGCAGCTCGCCGACAGGACCTGGGCCGTCGCTGGCGCGGACTTCACGCTGGCGGACTGCGCGGCCGCGCCCTCGCTCTTCTACGCGGACTGGACGCACCGGATTCCCGAGGCCTTTCCCGGGCTGCGCGCCTACCGCGCGCGGTTGCTTGCACGCCCGTCCTTCGCCCGCGCGGTGGACGAAGCGCGGTACTTCCGGCCGAACTTCCCCCTGGGCGCGCCGGACCGGGATTGAGGCTCCGCGCCGCACCCGCCCCTCCAGGTCCTGGTTCAGCCCCTATCCTTTTTTCATGGATTTCGGATAGAGGACTGGCAATGCGCTGGTTCGCGAATCTCCTCTTCGTGGCCCTTTCCGTGCCGGTGAGCCTTGCCGAAGGCTTTTCCCGGTGGGGCCGGTCTGTGCTGGGCAACCTTCGCGTCCGCCTGGAGTTCCGGCCACGGCCCGGGGACATCTACATCGCGACGTACCCGAAGTCCGGCACCACCTGGATGCAGATGATCCTCGTCCAGCTGGTTTCGGGGGGACGCGGAGAGTTCGGCCACATCCTCCAGCAGTCGCCCTTCCTGGATGATCTCATCCAGAAGGGCCGCGTCCGCCACCTGGAGCGCCTGCCGTCGCCACGGCTCATGAAGACGCACATGACGTACGAGCGGCTGAAGCCGGCCAGGGACTCGCGCGTCATCCTGGTCACTCGCGACGTCCACGACGCGCTCATCTCCTGTTACTACCATCACCAGCTGGCGACGCGGTTCCTCATGGACTTCGACGCCTACATGGCGGGCTCGCTGCGGGGCAATGGCAGCACCGACTGGTTCGAGTACATGCGCTCGTGGCTCCCGCACCGCCATGACGACAACGTGCTGTGGGTTCGCTACGAGGACCTGCGCACGGACCTGGAAGGCCAGGTGCGCCGCATCGCCGCCTTCTGCGGCATCCCCCTCGAGGAGGAGCGCCTGGGCGACATCCTCCACAAGAGCGGCTTCGAGTACATGAAGCTGCACGAGTCGAAGTTCGACTTCCGCCTGGCCATGTACGAGCAGCCCGAGGGCAGCTTCATCCGCAAGGGCGGCTCCGGCGGCGAGCGTCAGCGCATCCGTGAGGAGCACGCCGCTGAGCTGGCGCGGAAGCTGGAGCAGCTCCGCGCCGAGCTGCGCCTGAAGGACTCGGAGCGCATCTGACGAAGGGGCGGGAGGCCGCGGTGCGAGCTGCGTGGGACGGCCCTATCGCGACTCCCCCACGGCGGGTTGCCGGCGCACCTTCAACGCGGCCTGGCGCGCCGGCGCGAGGGTGACCTTCAGCCCTCCCTTCACATGGTAGGTGGCCCCCAGCTTCGGCACGATGGGAGCCCCCGGCACCAGGGATACCCGATAGCGCTGCACCATCATCGCCAGCGTCAGCGTGGCCTCCATCAGCGCCAGGTTGTTTCCGATGCACTGCCGCTGTCCCGCTCCGAAGGGCACGTAGAGGAAGCGCGGAAGCTTCTGCTCCCGCTCCCGGGAGAAACGCTCCGGCCAGAATCGCTCTGGCTCCTCCCAGAACGCCGGGTGCCGGTGCAGCACGTACGGCACCGCGATGACGTTCGTTCCCGCCGGCACGTCGAACTCCATCATCCGGTCCGCCGCCTGCGCCACCCGTCCCAGCACCGGCGCCGGAGGGTGCAGGCGCATCGCCTCCTGGAACACCTGGGTGAGGTAGCTCAACTTCGGCAGGTCCTCCATCGTCGGGGGCCTGTCCCCCAGGACCCGCTCCACCTCTTCGCGCACCTGCTCCTCGACCTCCGGGTGACGCGCCAGCTCGGCCCACGTCCACACCAGCGCGGACGTGGTCGCCTCGTGCCCCTTGAAGAAGAGGGTGAAGAACTCGGCCTCCAGCTCCGCATCGCTCAGGCCCTCCCCTGCCTCGTCACGGGCCTCCATCATCGCGGAGAGCATGTCCTGCGTGCCCCCACCCCCTTGCCGCCGCCGGGCCACCAGCTGGCGGCCCAGCTCCTTGATCACGCCCCTCGCCGCCTGCCGCTGGGGGATGCGCCGATCCAGGAAGGGCAGCGCCTGGAAGAACATCGCCAACAGCGGCGAACGCCGGGCGTTGTTGAAGTCCAGCACTCGGCGGGTCGCGGCGAAGACCTCCTCGCTGGCCTCCTCGGAATACACGCTCTGGGCCATGTGTGAGACGGTCACCCGGGAGAGCGCCTCCAGCAGACTGAAGGGCTCGCCCGTGCGCACCCGCGCCTCCCACCAGGTGTCGAAGGTCCGCTGCGTGCTCCGCACCATCCGCGGCACCAGCGTCTCGGTTCGCTGGCGATGGAAGCCCGGCTGCATGAGCCGCCGGTGCCGCTTCCACGTCTCCCCGGAGAGCGCGAACAGGCCCGCGTCCCCCTGCTTCGCGCCCATGTCCTTCTGGTAGTTCGCCGCGTTGTCCGCCAGGAAGTGCTTCACGTACCTGGGATGGCTGACGAGGAAGAGCGAGGCCTCACCCAGCGTGAACCGGACGATGTCCCCATGCTGCTTGAAGTAGCGCATGTACATCCCAATTGGATCGGTCCGCACCTCGATCCAACGCCCTCCCCACCAGTTGCCCCGGGGTCCCGGAGGCAGTGTCGGCGCCCTACCCGAAGCCATTGCCCTCTCCAAGCTACGCCCGCTCTCCCGAGTACAGGACGAGCAGCCGCGCGGTCATGACAAACCCCTCAGGGTAGCGAACCAGCATAGCTATGAAAAGCTGAACAGATTGATATAAAGGGGACGAGGCTTTCCGCTTAGCGATGGAAGGAAGATCATGCCGTCCCTGCAGTGCGTCGTCGGTGCGCCCGCTTCTGGTGCTTGCGCTGCTGTCCTTCATTCGTGTGGTGGCTTTCGGAGCCCGCGAAGTTTCCGTCGCGGCGGCCCTGCCTCGCCATGACTCTCCGTTGCTGTGGAGGAATCACTCCCCGTCCTGAACGATGGGTGGTGAGCTTGACGCGGGCATCGGGCCAGCATTGCCCGGCGCCGGCCTCGCTCCACATGCCGGGTTCGTAGAGGTCCGTTCCTCGCTCTCGAGGCACCGACCGGCGTACCCCGAAGACACGTCTCCATCTCCTCGACTTCCAACTGCTGAAATCGGGCTCCAGGGGGAACCTTGAACCGGTCTGCTCTGCTTCATCCTCAATGCGACAACCTCGTGGATCTGCTGCGCATGCGTGTGGAGGCGCAGGCAGAGCAGTTGTTGTTCCGCTTCCTGGAGACCGGCGACCTGGACGGCGGGATGGAGGAGTGGAGCTACGCCCAGCTCGACGCTCGCGCGCGCGCCATCGGCGCGGTGCTGCAGGCGGCGGGAGCCCGGGGCCAGAGGGCCCTGCTGCTGTTTCCCCCGGGGCTGGAGTTCATCTCTGCCTTCATGGGCTGCCTCTACGGTGGCGTGGTGGCCGTTCCGGCCTACCCGCCGGACCCGATGCGGCTCGAGCGCACGCTGCCCCGCCTGCGGGCCATCGCGCGTGACTGTGAGGCGGGCTTCGTCCTCACCTCCTCGCTCATCCTGGAGATGTCCGGGGCGCTCCAGGAGCTGGCACCGGAGATGGCGGTCCTGAAGTGGATTGCCACCGACGCCGCCCCCGCGGACGCCGCCCAGGCCTGGCGCAGGCCGGACGTCTCCGGCGACACGCTGGCCTTCCTCCAGTACACCTCGGGCTCCACGGGCACGCCCAAGGGCGTGATGCTCACCCACGCCAACGTGCTGCACAACGAGCTGCTCATCGCGCGGGGGTTCGGTCACTCCCCGGAGTCGGTGGGCGTCGGCTGGCTGCCGCTGTTCCACGACATGGGGCTCATCGGCAACGTCATCCAGCCGATGTACGTGGGCTTCCCCTGCACGATGATGTCGCCCATCGCCTTCCTCCAGCGGCCCGCGCGCTGGCTGCAGGCCGTCTCTCACTTCCGTGGCACCACCAGCGGCGGCCCCAACTTCGCCTACGCCCTGGCGGCCCGGAAGATGACCGAGGCGGAGCGCGCCGAGCTGGACCTGAGCCGCTGGGACCTGGCCTTCAACGGCGCCGAGCCCATCCGCCAGGAAACGCTGGAGCTCTTCGCCCGGACCTTCGCTCCGTGCGGTTTCCGGCGCGAGGCCTTCTACCCGTGCTACGGCCTGGCCGAAGCCACGCTCATCGCCTCGGGTGGGAACAAGGAGGAGCTGTTCACCTCCCTGCCGGTGGCCTCCGAAGCGCTGGAGCAGGGAAAGGCCACCGCCGTGCCAGAGGGCACGCGGGGCGCCCGGGTGATGGTGTCCTCGGGTCGGCGGCCGTCCGAGCAGCAGATGCTCATCGTGCGCCCGGAGACGGGGACTCCCTGCGCCAGCCATGAGGTGGGGGAGATCTGGCTCTCCGGTCCGAGCGTGGCGCAGGGCTACTGGAACCGCCCGGAGGAGTCGGCGCGCACGTTTGGCGCGCGGCTGGCGGATGGCTCGGGGCCGTTCCTGCGCACGGGAGACCTCGGCTTCTTCTCCGGCGACGAGCTGTACATCGCCAGCCGGTTGAAGGACCTCATCATCATCCGGGGCCGCAACTTCTACCCCCAGGACATCGAGCTGACGCTCGAGTCGGCCCACAAGGCCGTGCGCCAGGGCTGCATCGCCGCCTTCTCCGTGGAAGTGGAGGGCGAGGAGCGGCTGGGCGTGGCCGCCGAGGTGGACCTGCGCGGCGCCGACGCGGACGCGGTGACCGACGCCATCCGGAAGAAGGTGACCGAGGAGCACGCGGTCCACGTCCATGCGGTGGTGCTGCTCGAGCCGCGCTCCATCCCCAAGACCTCCAGCGGGAAGATCCAGCGCCACGCGTGCCGCGTCGGCTTCATGACCGGCACCCTCGAAACGGTGGGCAGCTCCGTCGTCTCGGAACAGCCGGAGCCCGCGACGCAGGGGGACCTCTCCATCGTGGAGCTCCTGCGCGCCACGGCTCCCGAAGAGCAGCTTTCCCTGCTGGAGCGCTACCTGCGCGGCGTGCTCGCCCGCGTCGTGCACCTGGATGCCTCGGGCATCGACAGCCATTCCTCGCTGGCGGAGCTGGGCCTCGACTCGCTGATGATCCTCGAGCTGCAGGGCCGGCTCGAGGCGGAGCTGGAGCTGGCACTGCCCGCGGCCTTCCTGTGGCGGTACCCGACGCTGGCCGTCACCGCCGACCACCTGCTGGCGCGCTGGCGCGAGAAGAAGGCCCGCGTCTCCATCCCCCGCCGCGCCGAGAGCGGCCCGGCGCCGCTGACCCTCGCTCAACAGCGGATGTGGCTGCTCGAGCAGCTCGAGCCGGCCAGTCTCGCGTACCACCTGTCCGCCGCGCTGAAGCTCGCGGGCGCGCTCGACGTCACGGCCCTGGAGCAGAGCCTGGGCGAGCTGGTGCGCCGCCACGAGGTGCTGCGGACGACCTTCCACACCGAGGCTGGCGAGCCCCTCCAGGTTGTCTCGCCCCCTGCCGCCTTCACGCTCTCTCCGGTCGACCTGGGGGCACTGCCCTCCATCGCGCGGGAGGCCGAGGTGCGGCGGCTGATGCGCGAGGACGCGCACCGGCCGTTCGAGCTCTCCCGCGGTCCCCTGCTGCGCCTCACCCTGCTGCGGCTGGGTGGGCATGAGCACGTGCTGCTGGTGACGCTGCACCACATCATCGCCGACGGGTGGTCCGCCGGTGTCCTGGTGCGCGAACTGGGAGAGCTCTACGGAGCCTTCCACTCGGGCAGGAAGCCGGCCCTGGCCGAGCCGTCGCTCCAGTACTCCGACTACGCCGCCTGGCAGCGCGCCACGCTCCAGGACGAGGCGCTGGAGGCGCAACGTTCCTGGTGGCGGCAGCACCTGGCGGACGCGCCGCTGTCGCTGGAGTTGCCCACGGACAGGCCTCGCCGCGCGGCCACCGGGAGCGCCGGGCTGCGCAAGGTGCTGCTGCCCCCCACGCTGGTGCAGGGCCTGGAGGTGCTGGCCCGACAGGAGTCGGGGACGCTGTTCATGACGGTGCTGGCGGGCCTGAAGGTGCTGCTGTCGCGCTACAGCGGGCAGGAGGACTTCCTGGTGGGGTCGCCCTTCGCCCACCGCGGGCAGGCGGGCCTCGAGGGCGTGGTGGGCCTCTTCTTCGAGCCCCTCGTCTTCCGCGCCAACCTGGCCGGCAACCCCACCTTCCGCGAGCTGCTCGCGCGCACCCGCCACACGGTGCTGGAGGGCTTCGCCCATCCGCACGTGCCCTTCGAGAGCCTGGGCCGCCGCGCGCCGCTCTTCCAGGTGCTCTTCAACCAGCTCGACGCTCCCCTGTCGCGGCTGACGCTTCCGGGCCTGCACGTGGAGGCGCTGGAGACGGTGCCCGCCACCACGGAGCTGGACCTGACGGTGACGCTCGACCGCGCCCCCGGTGGGGTGTGGCTGGAGGCCCTCTACAACGCGGACCTCTTCGACGCGTCCACCCTGGACCGCCTGCTGGGGCACCTGCAGGTGCTCCTGGAGGGCGCCGTACGGGCCCCGGAGACGCGCGTGAGGACGCTGCCCCTGCTGCCCGCCGAGGAGCAGCGGCGGGTGGTGGTGGAGTGGAACACGACGCGCGAGGGACCGGCTGGCGACACCCGCATCCATGCGCTCATCGAGGCCCAGGCCTCGCGCACGCCCGAGGCCCTGGCCGTGGTGGCCGCGGACGGCGGCACCCTCACGTACGCGCAACTGATGGAGCGGGCCCATCGGCTTGCCCACTTCCTGCGGGCGCGCGGCATCGGCCCCGAGGCGCGGGTGGGCCTGTGCCTGGAGCGCTCCCTGGACATGGTGGTGGCGCTGCTGGGCATCCTCGAGGCGGGCGCCGCCTACGTGCCGCTGGACAGTGCCTATCCGGCCGAGCGGCTGGCCCACATGGTGGAGGACAGCGGCATCCGCCTGCTGCTGGTGCATGCGCCCACGCGCGGGAAGCTGTCCGGCGGGCACGTGGAGGAGGTGTGCCTGGACGCGGCGCGCGAGGCGATTGCCGCGTGCGGCGCAGCGGCGCCCTCCGTCGTGCTGCCTCCCGAAGCGGCGGCGTACGTGCTCTACACCTCGGGCTCCACGGGCACGCCCAAGGGCGTGGTGATGTCACACCGGTCGCTGGTGAACTACAGCCGGGCTGCCTCGCGCTATTCGCCCGTCTCCCCGGGAGATCGGCTGCTGCAGTTCGCCTCCATCAGCTGGGACACCAGCGCGGAGGAGATCTACACGTGCCTCACCCAGGGAGGCACGCTGGTGTTGCGTCCTCCGGCCCAGGTGGAAGCACCCGAGACCTTCTTGGCCTGGTGCGAGGCGCAGGGCATCACCCAGCTCAACCTCCCCACCGCTTTCTGGCATGAGCTGGTGGCCAGCCTGGAAGAGGGCCATGGGCGGCTGCCTCGCGGACTGCGCTGGTTGATCATCGGTGGCGAGCGCGCGGTACCGGAGCGTGTGGCGCAGTGGATGCGGCGCGTAGGCCCGGCCGTGCCGCTGCTCAACACCTACGGCATCACCGAGGTGATGGCGGTCGCCACGGCAATCAACCTGTCGGCACAGGTGCAGCCGGAGGGCCGTGAAGTGTGCATCGGCCGGCCGGTGCTCAACGTGCGCACCTACGTGCTGGACGAGGCGCAGCAGCTCGTCCCCGTGGGCGTGCCGGGCGAGCTGTACGTGGGCGGCGAGGGCGTGGCGCGCGGGTACCTGGACCAGCCGGGGCTGACCGCCGAGCGCTTCGTGCCGGATCCGTTCGCCTCCGAGGCCGGGCAGCGCCTGTATCGCTCGGGAGACAGGGCGCGTTGGCGGGCCGACGGCACCCTCGAGTACCTGGGCCGCGGTGACTCCCAGGTGAAGGTGCGCGGCTTCCGTATCGAGCCGGGCGAGGTCGAAGCCGCCCTGCTGCGCCACCCGAGGGTGCACGAGGTGCTGGTGCTGGTGCGCGAAGACGCGCCCGGTGACAAGCAGCTGGTGGCCTACGCGGTGCCTCGCGCCGGACAGACGCTCGACGTGGCGGAGCTGAAGGGGTGGCTCACGGAGCGTCTGCCCGCCTTCATGGTGCCGCAGGCCCTGGTGGCCCTGGCGGCGCTTCCGCTGCTGCCCAACGGCAAGGTGGATCGGCGCGCCCTACCCGCGCCCCAGGTGTCGCGGGGCTCGGCCGGGTCCGAGGGTCCGCGCACTCCGTACGAGGAGAAGCTGGCCGCGCTCTGGAAGGAGCTGCTGCGCCTGGAGCACGTCGGCCTGCACGACGACTTCTTCAGCTGGGGGGGCACTCGCTGCTGGCCACCCGCCTCGTCTCCCGCATCCG
>JBKGHK010000039.1:0-28109 GCA_046520375.1 Pyxidicoccus sp. 3LFB2 | reverse complement strand
CACCCGAGGCGCGCTTCACGACCACCATGGGGCCGGACGGGCGGCGCTCTCCGCCGCCACTGCCGCCACCCCGGCGCTCGCCGCCCCGGTCACCGCCAGGACGAGGAGGACGGTCGCCACGCGGGGCGCCACCCTCGGGACGCGGCGACGCTTCACGCTCGCCACGACCTCCGCGGTCGCCACCACCACGCTCACCACCGCGGCCACCTCCGCGCCCACCCCGGTCCCCGTCCCGGCCACTTCCCCCAGAGGGGATGCCGAGCATCACGTCACCGAAGGTTGCCTTCGGCTTCTTGGGACCCATCCCGCCCGGACCGCCCGAATTGGAACCGCTCTTCTCGTCGCTCACTGCCGAGACCTTCCTGAGACGAATTCGACCCTGGCTTCCCGAGAAGCCGGGCCCCGGTGAAAAAGGCGGCGCACTCTACACGCGCTCCACGTCCGGAGGAAGCCAGATGACGCGTACGCCGTGTGCTCCGATGCTTCGTCCAATAACGGAGGCAGCGCGTCAGGCCATCCCCGGGCCCTGCTTTCAGCCCCAACGAAGTGCCGGCCGGTCAGTCAGGAGCCGAGTATTCACGCGGGGTTAGCGCACCAGACGGAGCTTGCGGCCGACCTTGCGGAACACGGCGCCGGCCTCGGGAACGCCCAGGGCCGCGGCCAGTCCGAAATAAACGACACCGAAGGGAACGGCCACCGCCAGAAAGCCCAGCGCGGGGTGCAGATGGGGCGGCACGAGCAGCTTTCCACCCCACTCCGCCTCCAGGCCCGGCATGGGTCCGAGCAGCGAGGCAAGGCCCAGCTTGATGCCCAGCCCCACGAGGCCCGCGACGACGGCCGCGCCCCACAGCCGGGGCAGGAGCCCCCGGGGAACGCCCACCGGGCCAATCCGGGAGACGAGCTTGCGCCGCAGGAGGCTGGCCTCCAGCCAGGCCACCACGCCGCTCGCCAGGGTGAGCCCCAGCGCGCCCAGGTCCTGGGGCAGGCCCAGCCGCTGCGGAAGGTACAGGCCCAGCAGCCACGCTCCCAGGGCGCCCACGGACACCCGTACCACGGCGAAGCGCAGCGGCGTCTTCGGGTCCTTCAGCGCATAGAAGGCAGAGGCGTAGAGGCGGCCCACGGTGGAGGCCACCAGGCCCACCGCCGCGCCCATCAGCAGGTACCAGAGGTAGCGGGAGTCGGCCGCGTCGAAGCGCCCCGTCTGCAGCAGCGCCGCGGCCACCATGTCCCCCAGGAAGAGGAACGCGGCGGAGGAAGGCACCACCCAGAAGGTGACGCGCCGCGCGCCGTTGCCGATGCGCTCGCGCAGCTTCGCGGCCACGTCCTGGCCCTCACCCGAGGCGCGGGACATCTCCGGCAGCTCCGCGGCGGACACCGCCATGCCGAAGAGGCTCACGGGGATGAGGTAGATGGTCTGCGCATACAGCAGCGAGGACACCGCGCGGTTGGAGATGAGGGTGGCGAAGGCGGTGTCCACCCACGCGCTGAACTGCACCACGCCCCGCCCCAGCACCACCGGGCCGAAGTTCTTCAGCACCTGTCGCACCGACTCGCCCGCCAGCGACAGCGTCGGGCGGAAGCGCCCCAGCAGCTTCAGCGTCGAGGGCACCTGCACCGCGAACTGGAGGGTGCAGCCCAGCACCACGCCCCAGGAGAGCACCTCCACCAGCCGGTCCTCGGCGTAGCGGCCGCCGGCGATGACCAGCGTGAGGATGATGACGATGTTCCACACCACCGGCGCCAGGTACGACAGCAGGAAGCGGCGGTGGCTGTTGAGGATGCCCAGACACCACGCGCTCAGCACCAGCATTCCCGTGCCGGGGAAGAGGATGCGCACGGAGGTGATGGCCAGCTCCCGCGACGGGCCCTTGAAGCCCGGGGCGATGAGGTCCACCAGCAGCGGCGTGGCGAGCATGCCCGCCGCCACCGACAGCGCGGTGACCACCGCCAGCAGGCCGAAGACGGCGCCGGCCACCCGGTCCGCCTCCTCGTCCTCCTTGCGCCCCAGAAGCCCCGCGTACACGGGGATGAACGAGCCGGAGAGGACGCCCTCGCCGAAGAGGTTCTGCAGGAAGTTGGGGATGCGCAGCGCCGCCTTGAAGACGGCGGCCTCCACCGAGTTGCCCAGGTAGTGCGCGAAGACGCGCTCGCGCACCAGCCCCATCAACCGCGAGGCGAGGATGCCGGTGGCGACGAGCAGCGCCCCTTTCCCTCCCGGACGCGCGGACCGGGTGGGCGCGGTGGGCGGCGGCGGCGGTGGGGACTCGGGAGCGGAGGCAGTCACGAAGGCGCGGGACTCTACGCGCGCCGTTGAGTGGCATGAAGCGCGAAACCCGGCCAGCCTCTTTCACTTGACGCTACCTCGCCAGGTTGCCAGGGTCCGTTCCCAATGGCCGGAACCCCCGACAGCGACCTGGACGACGTGGCGCGCATCCGCCGCGTGCTGGCCCGCGAGCTCGAGACCATCAACGAGTACGAGGCCTTCGCGAGGGCCTCCTCTTCGCCCGAGGTCCGCGCCTTCTTCCTTCACCTGGCCGCCGAGGAGAAGGAGCACGTCTCCGAGGCCGTCCACATGCTCCGCGTGCTGGACAACGGTCAGGATGCGCACTTCACGAAGCCGTACGTCCCCGGACACTTCGAGGGGACGGCCGGTGCCGCGGTGCCGCCCGCCACCGTCGCCGCCGACCGGAACGCTCCGGCGGCGCCGCCCTCCGTCTCAGGCAATGGCCGCAATGGCCGCCTGGGCTCGGAGCCCCCCACCTCGCTGCCTCCGCAGCGGTTGATGTACGGCCTGCCCGCCCCGCCGCCCGCGGTGGAGTCCCACCCGCTCACCGTCGGCTCGCTCCGTCGGGGTGGTGGCGGCGGTGGCAGCGGTCGCTGACGTCCCCTTTCTCTCCTTGTTGACTCCTCTGGAGAACACCTGATGCCTGACTTCCTTGGACATGCCGAGAACCCGCTGCGCGAAGAGGAGTGGGCGCGCCTGAACGAGACCGTCATCCAGGTCGCGCGGCGGTCGCTCGTCGGCCGTCGCATCCTGGACATCTACGGTCCGTTGGGCGCCGGGGTGCAGACGGTGCCCTACGACGAGTTCCAGGGCGTGTCCCCGGGCGCGGTGGACATCGTCGGCGAGCAGGAGACCGCGATGGTCTTCACCGACGCGCGCAAGTTCAAGACCATCCCCATCCTCTACAAGGACTTCCTGCTGCACTGGCGCGACATCGAGGCGGCGCGCACGCACAACATGCCGCTGGACGTGTCCGCCGCCGCGGGCGCCGCCGCGCTGTGCGCGCAGCAGGAGGACGAGCTCATCTTCTACGGTGACGCGCGCCTGGGCTACGAGGGGCTGATGACGGCCAACGGCCGGCTCACCGTGCCGCTCGGCGACTGGACGGTGGCGGGCGGTGGCTTCCAGGCCATCGTCGACTCCACCCGCAAGCTGAACGAGCACGGCCACTTCGGCCCCTACGCCGTGGTGCTGTCACCGCGGCTGTACTCGCAGCTGCACCGCATCTACGAGAAGACGGGCGTGCTCGAAATCGAGACCATCCGCCAGCTCGCGTCGGACGGCGTCTACCAGTCCAACCGCCTGCGCGGGGACTCGGGCGTGGTGGTGTCCACGGGCCGGGAGAACATGGACCTCGCCGTGTCCATGGACATGGTGGCCGCGTACCTGGGCGCGTCCCGGATGAACCACCCGTTCCGCGTGCTGGAGGCGCTGCTGCTGCGCATCAAGCACCCGGACGCCATCTGCACGCTCGAGGGCCCTGGCGCCGCCAACGCGCCCCCTGCCCCCACGCACCGCCGCTAGCCCCGGGCACGGCAACGCTCATGGCAAAGGTCCTGGTCATCGACGACGAGGCGAACCTCCGCAAGGTGCTCGCCGCGATGCTGCGCCGCGATGGCTTCGACGTCACCGTCGCGGAGAATGGCGAGCAGGGGCTCGCCGAGTTCCACAAGAACGGCGCGGACATCGTGGTGACGGACCTGGTGATGCCCAAGGTGGGCGGCATGGAGGTGCTGGGCACCATCCGCGCCGCCAACCCGGACGTGCCCGTCATCATCATCACCGCGCACGGCACCGTGGACTCCGCGGTGGACGCCATCAAGGCCGGCGCGTTCGACTACATCACCAAGCCCTTCGACCAGGCGGAGCTGTCCTCCGTCGTGGCCAAGGCCGCCAAGACGAACGAGAGCGCCCGCCGCTCCGTCCGGCCGGACCTCAAGGCGCGCGCCGCCATCATCGGCGACTCGCCGCAGATTCAAGAGGTCTACAAAATCATCGACAAGGTGGCGGACACGCCCTCCACGGTGCTCATCACCGGCGAGAGCGGTACCGGCAAGGAGCTCATCGCCACCGCGCTGCACGGCGCGTCCAGCCGCCGCGACAAGCCCTTCATCAAGATCAACTGCGCGGCCATTCCCGCCACGCTGCTGGAGAGCGAGCTGTTCGGCTACGAGCGCGGAGCCTTCACCGGCGCCGTCACGTCCAAGCCCGGCCGCTTCGAACTGGCCGACGAGGGCACCCTCTTCCTGGACGAGATTGGCGAAATCCCGGTGGAGATGCAGGTGAAGCTGCTGCGCGCGCTCCAGGAGGGCGAGTTCGAGCGCGTGGGCGGCATCAAGACCACGCGCGTGGACGTGCGCCTGGTGGCCGCCACCAACCGCGACCTCCAGGCGGAAATCGAGGCGGGCCGCTTCCGCAAGGACCTGTACTACCGGCTGGCGGTGGTGCCCATCACCCTGCCCGCCCTGCGCGAGCGCCGCAGCGACATTCCCATGCTCGCGCGGCACTTCCTGGACAAGTACAACAAGCGCCTCAACAAGAAGATTGAAGGCATCGCCGACGACGCCATGGTGCTGCTCCAGGCCTACGCGTGGCCGGGCAACATCCGCGAGCTGGAGAACCTCATCGAGCGCGTGCTGCTCTTCGCGGACGGCCCCTTCATCACCGCCCGGGATTTGCCGGAGCCGGTGCGCGGAGGAGCAGGCGTGCAGGCGGGCGCCGTGTCGTCGCACTCCTCACCGTCCATGGAAGTGCCCACGGGCGAGGTCGGGCTCAAGGACATCGTCCGCATGAAGGCGGCCGAGCTGGAGCGGGACCTCATCGTGAAGAAGCTCGATGAGACGGGCGGCAATGTCACCCGGGCCGCTCGCCTGCTGCAGATCAGCCGCAAGTCGCTGCAGACCAAGATGAAGGAGTTCGGGCTGCGCGACACCACCCCAGACGGGCAGGACGAAGGCGCCGAGGAGTAGCCCGCGCGGAGGCGGAATTCCTCCGCGCGCGCGTCGGTTTCGGGCCCGCCCACTCTTTCCAAACGCAGGGAGCTTGTATGCGGCCGAACCTTCCCACCCTCGGTTCACCTCCGAAGCGCAGTCCCTTCGGGCCGGTGGTCGCCGTGTCACTCATCCTCGGCGGAGCCGCCGGCGGTGTGTGGTGGTGGAAGCAGCGGATGACTCATGCCACGGAAGGTGCCGCGCAGGCCGCTCCGGTGGCTGTTGACGCGGGGGCCATCGTCGCGGCGCCCGTGGCCCCTCCAGCCCCCGTGGACCCGGTGAAGGCCGCAGGCCTGGAGCGCGCCTCGGTGCGCATCGACGGCCCGCTGGAGACGGCGCTCAATGGCGCCGTCGGTTCGGACATCGGCCCTGCCCTGGCCCAGGTGGTGACGCGCACGCTGGTGTGGTGGGTGGAGGTGCCCGGGGAGATTCTCCGGGGTGACACCCTCGACGTGCTCTTCCAGCGCCGCGAGAACGAGGAGCCCCTGGTGCACGCGGTGCGCTTCACCAGCGGCAAGCTGGGCAAGACGCTCAGCGCCTACCGCTACCAGGGCGAGGGCGAGCCGAATGCCCGCTACTACCTCTCCTCTGGCGACGAGCTGGAGCTGCGCCTGGAGAAGTCGCCCATCGACAACTACGAGATGGTGACGTCCCTGCTGCGCGACGGCCGCCGTCACAAGGGCGTGGACTTCCGCACCCCCGTGGGCACGCCCATCAAGGCGCCCTTCAGCGGCGTGGTGAAGCGCAAGAACTGGAACTTCGGCAGCAACGGCAACTGCCTGGAGCTGGTGGAGACCGGTGGCCGCGGCCGGCGGGCGCTCTTCCTGCACCTGGACGCGGTGGACAAGAACATCAAGCCCGGCAGCCGCTTCACGGTGGGCCAAGTCATCGGCGCCAGCGGCAACACGGGCCGCTCGTTCGCACCCCATCTGCACTATCAGCTGATGACGCAGGATGACCGCGTGCTGGACCCCTTCGACCAGCACAAGACGTACCGCCGGTCGCTGAACACCAGCCACAAGGCGCTCTTCGAGAACGAGGTGCGGCGCCTGGACGGGCTCCTCGGAACCTCGGTGGCGGGCAAGTAATCGCTACCCGTTTCTTGACACTCCTTCGACGGCGCGGCTAGCTGGATGCCCCCCGGACCTTGCCGGAAGGTCCGGGTGTTTCGCCGTCGGAGGTCGGATGCACAGGCTTCGCGCCGTACTCGCCGCTTTCACCCTGGGCGCACCGCTCGCCGCCAGCGCTGCGGACATCACCCGGATTGCATCGTCTTTCGACGATGACGATCCGTTCGACCTCTTCATCGACGTGGGCTTCGAGCGCACGCAGACGCGCGCGAAGATCATCCGCGAGCAGGTGCCCGGCCTGACGGAGGACGGCGGCCTGGAGCGCAGAGACCGCTCGGAGCTCTGGTACAAGGGCGTGGACGCGCGGCTCAACCTGGAGCTGGCGTTCGGCCTGTACCGGGATTTGGAGTTCTCCTTCACGCTCCCGCTGGTGTTCCAGCAGAACGAGCGCTGGGACTTCACCTCCGAGTCGTCGTCGGGGACCTCCACCATCACCAACACCTGCGTGGCGGCGGACGGCTCGGCGCTTCCGGGCTGCTTTGACGTGCCGGGCAGCGACGGTCCGAGCTCCCTGTTCGGCCTCCCGCAGGAGAGCTTCCGCGGCGGCCTGGGCAACATGCACTTCGGGCTGGCCTACGCCTTCTTCAAGCAGGAGCGGGACCCGACCAAGCCCACGTGGATTCTCGGCCTGGACTACGAGGCCCCCACCGCGAAGCAGCGCGACCCGAGCGCGAATACCCGGGACCCCGACGAGCGCGGCAACATCGGGGACCGCGTCCACAAGTACCAGCTCTACACGTCCTTCTCGCGACGCATGGGTGTGGCCGAGCCGTACTTCAAGGCCCACTACACCATCCCCGTGCGCGGCCCGGGCATCTACTCCAACTGCGACCAGGCGGCGTCCAACCCGGACAACCTGGGCGCTCCCGGGAACTGCTTCACGGGCCCGTGGGACCGCAAGGAGACGGGCATCAAGGCCCCGACGACGGGCGGCATGCTCTTCGGCGTGGAGCTGGTGCCCTTCGACAAGCCGCAGAAGCACCAGAAGTTCGCCCTGGACCTGCGCACCATCGGCAACTACGTGGGCCGCGGCCGGTACTACAACGAGCTGAGCCAGGCGCTGGGCAAGCTCCTCACCTCGGAGGACTACTTCCAGGTGGGCGGCATGCTGGGCGTCAACGCCAGCGCAGCCGAGTCCTTCACCATCCGCGCGTCCGGCACGTTCCTCTACAACACGGACCACACCCTCACCGCCGAGGAGATCGGCCGGGACGTCGATGGTAGCGGAAGAGTGGACGTGGAGCCTGCAGAACCAAACGGTCCAGCCCCGGGGGATGTCAACCCGACGTTCGACTGGCGCTATGACCTGGTCTCCCGCCGCTTCCGCGCGGTGGAGAGCACCTCGTTCCGCTTCGACCTGAGCGCCACGTTCAGCTTCTAGCGGGCAGGCAGGGGACGGGCGCGCCGCGAGCCCGTCCGTCCCCCTTGTCGCCTCAGCGCTTCAGCGACAGGCCTGGCCCAGGCGGATTGACCTGGGCACGTTCTCCCTGCCAGCGCGAGGCCTTCTTCAGCGCTTCAGCGACAGGCCCAGCCGGTACACGTCCTGACCGGCCCAGCCCGCGCGGCGGGCCAGCTCGGTGCTCAGCGCCTTGAGCTTCTCGCCGCGTGACAGCCCGTCCTCCAGCGCCTTGCGCAGCTCCTCCTCGGACCAGCGGCGCTCGCCGGTGCGGCCCTCCACCAGCACCACTACCTCGCCCCGGGGCTCCTCCTTCGCGTAGCGCGCGGCCAGCTCCGACAACGTGCCCCGAGCGAACTCCTCGTGCAGCTTCGTCAGTTCGCGGGCCACGCAGGCGCGCCGGTCTCCCCAGACGTCCAGCAGGTCTGGCAGCGTCTCACCCACGCGGCGCGGGGACTCGTAGAGCACCAGCGTGGCGGACAGCTGGGCCACCTCCTCCAGCATGGCCCGGCGCTCTCCTCCCTTGCGCGGGATGAAGCCCAGGAAGTGGAAGCGCCCCGTGGGCAGGCCGGACGCGCTCAGCGCCGCGACGAGGGCCGTGGGGCCTGGAATGGGCACCACCGTCAGCCCCCGCTCCAGCGCCTCGGACACCAGCTTCTCGCCGGGGTCGCTGATGGCCGGGCTGCCCGCGTCCGTCACCAGCGCGCAGTCCTCGCCTTCCGCGATCCGGTCCAGGATGCGCCCGGCGCGCTGGCCCTCCGCGAAGGCCGGCAGGCTCACCAGGTCCTTCCCGCCAATGCCGAAGTGGTCCAGCAGCACACGCGAGTGCCGCGTGTCCTCACAGGCGATGAAGCGCACGGTGCGCAGCGTCTCCAGCGCACGTGACGTCACATCCCCCAGGTTCCCGATGGGCGTCGCCACCAGGTAGAGCGTTCCAGCCATGGCGTCCTCTCACATGCCCGCGTCGAAGGCGCCGGGGATGTGCTCCACGGTGGCGCGCTCACCGCGCCCCACCACCGAAATCACGTCGAAGCGAATCATCCGCTCGCCCAGCTCGTAGGCGAAGAGGTAGTGCAGCGCGGCCTTCACCACCCGACGCTGCTTGGCGAAGGACACGGTGTGCGCCGGGTCTCCCCAGACGGCCGTGGAGCGCATCCGCACCTCCACGAAGCACACGGTGTCCCCCTGCTCGGCCACCACGTCCAGCTCTCCATAGCGGCACGTCCAGTTGCGCGCCAGCACCCGCCACCCCTGTGCCTCCAGGAAGCCCACTGCGGCTTCCTCGGCCGCGTTCCCATACTCCCGCCTCTCGCCCGGCGCCGCCCGTCCCATGCACCCTCCCCTGGCGGTGCTCCCTCCGGGAGGCTCCGCCACTTCGCCCTCGGATGTACCGCGGCGGGCGCTCCCTTCTGGAGGCGATTCCCCATGGAGCTTCCCGCCGAGCCACCCATGTCTGTGCCCCGACCGGTCCTCCCTCATGGAGGCAACCCGCCGAGTCGCCCTACACGTTAACGGTGCCGTCCGACATCTGCGCGAAGCCGGGGTGCCCGGTGACGTGCAGCACCTGCGTCAGCGTGCCCAGGTGCTTGAGCATGCGGGCGATGAGGGGCAGCTTCACCTCCTCGACACCGGCGAAGACGTCCTCCAGAAGGAAGGGGCGCTTCACGCGGGCGCTCGCCTTCTCCACCACCGTCATCCGCAGCGCGAGGTAGTAGAGGTCCAGGTCCTTTGGCGGCAGCTCGCCCACGGGGATGCGCTTGCCCTGCGCGAGCGCGAAGCCGCGGCCCTCCTTGTCCCACTCGACACCCTGGTAGCGCCGGTCCGTGAGCGCGGTGAGGTACTGAAGGCAGCGCTCCTTGAGCATCCCCTGCACGGACAGCACATCCGTCGTGAACACGTCCGCGGCCTGGGACAGCAGCAGGGGCGACGGGTCCTCCAGGGCCTCCACCGGGGCCGGAGTGCCATCCGCGCTCGGAGCCGCGGCCGGCGGCGGCGCCTTGGCCAAGGCGATGGACTCCTTCACGCGGCCAATCTCCCGCTCCACCTCGCGGATGTCGCGCACGTAGGAGCCCTTCTGCGTCAGCTCCGCGTTGAGCGCGTCCAGTTCGCTCCGGAGCATCTGCCGCTGGCTGACGGCGGCCACGTAGTCCGGGTCCGCCTCCATCGACGCCAGCTGGTCCTTCAGCTCCACCACGCGCGCGCCGAGCAACTCCTTGCGCTCCAGCGTGGGCGCAATCTCGTCCAGCGACTCCACGCCCAGCGCCTTCTGCGCCATGCGCAGCGGGGCGGCCTCGGCCTCGAACTCGTCGAGAATCTTCTTCTCGCGGGCCTCGAACCGCCCCTCCTTGCTGCCATGCCGGGACGCCTTCTGCAGCTCGTCCACGTGGCGCAGCGCCATGAACGCGGCCACGCCGAAGGCGGGGATGTCCAGCAGCGTGAGGTAGCGGAAGGTGTTGTCCACGCCGAAGCCCAGGCCCACGCCCAGCGCGAGGAAGAGCACGCCCGCGGCCAGCCCCGCCCAGAAGATGCGGTTCTCCTTCAGCGGCTCCACATGCGCGGGCACCGCGTCCGCTTCCGCGTCCCGGTCCTGGTTGAGCCGGGCGAGGGCGTCGTCCCGCTTCGCCACCACCTTGGGGTAGCGCTGCACGCGGTGCAGGATGTCCTGCGGCAGCCCCAGCGACTCGGGCGTGGGCGCGGCCCGCCAGGCGGCCTCCGCGTCGGAGATGGCCGCCTTCAGCCCGTCCGTGCCCTTCAGGCGCTGCTCGGCGTCGAAGACCTGCGACGTCAGGCCATCCACCTTGAACTGAATCTGGTCCACCTCGCTGGCGCCCACCAGCTCCTGCTCGAGCGCGCGCAGCTTCGCCTCGGCGGCGGCGATGTCCTCGGCGGGCGCCACCGTCGCGGCCGAGGCCAGGGAGGGGAACTTCCCGGACGTCTTGGGGTCCTGCTTCGCCCCGGCGGCCGGCTTGCGCGGGCGCTTCGAGGGGAGCTGCCCGGCCTGCACGCAGTACACCTGCTCGAAGGTGGTGCGCGGCGGCAGGCCCGCCTGGCCGCGGAGGAACTGGCTGATCTCCGACGAGTCCGACGACACCAGCTCCGCCTGCTGCGTGGTCTTGTTCATCCGGTGCAGCGTCCCGGAGCCGCCCAGCTCGCGCAGCACGCGGTACGTCACCCCATCCACGCCCACGAAGGTGAGGGCCGCCTTGCCCGACTTCGCGCCCGGCGCGAGGAAGCTGGCGTCACCGCCGCGTCCGTCAGCGAAGAGCAGCGCGAGCGACAGGCCCGCCAGCGGGCTGGCCTCCGCCGTGGGCGGCTTGAGGACCAGGTACCCGGCTTTGAGCGCGAAGCGCCCCGCTGGAGAGAAGCCCCGGACGTTCTGGACGGCAACCTCGGCGAATTGCATGGCCCACGCATGTTAGCGCGAATGAAAAAAGGAGCGTCCGAGAACGGACGCTCCTTTTCAGGACAACCCCTGCGCCCTCACGGGCAGGCAGGCATCAGGACGCCGGCTGGGCGCTCTTGGTCGCCTTGGCGGCCTTCTTGCCAGCCGTGGTGTTGCCACCGGCGACGTTCGGCTCTTCCTGCACGTCCACGCGAGCCGCCTTGCCCTTCAGGCCGCGGAGGTAGAACAGGCGGCTGCGGTTCACATCGCCGCGCGACAGAACCTCGATGCGCTCGTAGCGGGGGCTGTGCAGCGGGAAGATGCGCTCCACGCCGACGCCGAAGGACGTCTTGCGCACGGCGAAGGTGGCGCGGTGGGCGCGGCCGCTCAGGCGGATGACGACGCCCTCGAAGGCCTGCACGCGCTCCTTGTCGCCCTCCTTCACCTTCCAGTGGACGCGCACGGAGTCACCAGGACGGAAAGCGGTGACGTCCTGGCGCAGGAACTTGGCCTCGACGTGCTGAAGAGCGGCGTTACGCATGACGGACTCCGGAAAATCGGAAACTTACGCGCGGGGCGCGTGAAAGAGCGGGCCGTACTACCAGAGAGAGCAGTGTCGGACAAGCCCACAGATGAGCCAACCCGCTGGGAACGCTCAGGGTTACAGGTCTTCCTCCCGCCGGGCCAGCAATTTCTGGTCGGCGGCTGAGAGCTCCAGCCGGGCATACAGGTCCGGCCGGCGCTCCCGGGTGAGGATCAGCGACTTCCACCGGCGCCACCGGGCGATGCGCGCATGGTCTCCGGACTGGAGGACGGCGGGCACCTCGCTTCCCCGGAAGACGGGCGGGCGGGTGTACTGGGGGTGCTCCAGCAACCCCTCCTCGAAGCTCTCCGTGACGGACGAGTCCACGTTGCCCAGCACGCCGGGCACCAGGCGCGCCACCGCGTCCACCACCGCCAGCGCGGCAATCTCCCCGCCGGTGAGCACGAAGTCCCCCAGGGAGAGCTCCCCGTCCAGGTGGGCCATGACGCGCTCGTCCACGCCCTCGTAGCGGCCACAGACGAGGATCAACCCGGCCTCGTGGCGCACCAGCTCCCGCGCGGTGGCCTGGGCGAAGGTGGGCCCGCGGGGGCTCATCAGCAGGGCCCTGGCGCCGGGCAGCCGCGCCCGGGCGGCCTCAATCGCGGCCACCAGCGGCTCGGGCTTCATCACCATGCCGGCGCCGCCGCCATAGGGCGCGTCGTCGGTGACGCGGTGCTTGCCCTCGGCGTACTCGCGCACGTCGGTGACGGTGACGGACAGCAGGCCCTTCTCCTGGGCCTTCCCGAGGATGCTCGCCCCCAGGTAGCTGGACACCATGCCCGGGAAGAGCGTGAGGATTTCCACCGGGTACGGCGGGCTCATGCCCCGGCCCCGGAATCCTCGTCGGCGCCCTCGTCGTCGGGGACGTCACCCTCCCCGTCGCCGGGCGTGGCCTTCACCGCGCGGGGGACGTTGTCGGGGCGCCCCACCTCCACGTACTCGGGCGGGCGGATGACGATGCGCTGGGTGGCGAGGTCCACGGAGGGTACGAACTCGTCCGCGAAGGGCACCACCAGCTCCGGCCGATTGGGGGCGCGGATGACGATGTTCGGCACCTCGCCGGTGGACCAGATCTCCTCCACGCGGCCCAGCTCGGCGCCGGACTCGTCCACGGCGAGGAGCCCCACCAGGTCGCCCTGGAAGAACTCGCCCTCGCCCGGGGGCTCCAGGTCCTCGCGGAAGACGAACACCTTGGCGCCCACCAGGGCCTCGGCCTCGGTGCGTGACTCCACGCCCTCGAGGACGACGATGTTCTCCTTGGGCGTGGGGCGCACGGCCTCCAGGAACATCTCGCGCTGCTCACCGGAGCGGGTGTGCAGCAGGACGCGCTCGACGACATCGAGCGCCTCCGAGGCAGGATCATACGTGCGGATGGCCACCTCGCCCCGCAGCCCGTGCGCACGTGACACGAAGCCGAGCTCGAGGGTGGGCGGCGGCGTCACCGGGAGGTGTCCGCTGCGCCGGGCGCGCCCGCCGCGTTGCGCCGGTCATCGAGAATCTCCAGGCGCACCTTCTGCCCGGACTTCTGAGCGGCGGCGTTGAGCAGCGTCCGGAGGGCATTCACGGTACGCCCGTCACGGCCGATGACCTTGCCGACGTCCTCGGGGGCGACCTTCAGCTCATAGAGCCGGGCGCCGTCCACGTCGGACATGCGCAGGCTGACCTGGTCCGGTTGGTCGACCAGGGCCCGCGCCAGATAGGTGAGAAGTTGCTCCACGTCCGCTCAGCGAAGCGGGTTCAGACCGCGGGAGCGGCGGTCTTGGCCTTCGCGGCGACCTTGATGAGGTCCGCAACCGTCTCGGAAGGCGTCGCGCCCGTCTTCAGCCAGTAGTTCAGCCGCTCCTCGTTGAACTCCACCTTGGGGGGCTCGAGGTTGGGGTCATACGCGCCCACGGCCTCGATGAACTTGCCATCCCGGGGGTTCCGGGAGTCGGTGGCGACCACGTGGTAGTACGGCTTCTTCTTGGCGCCCGCGCGGGCGAGACGGAGGACGACGGCCATGAGTTGCTCCAACGAACAGGTTACAGCTTGGGAAAGGGGGGCGCTCTTACCGCCGCACCCGCGGGATTGTCAAGGAAGCTCGGGACCTTATGTCGTGCCCTCGGCAACAGCCTCGCCCTGGTTGGCGAGCTGCCCGCAGGCCCCGGCAATGTCCCGACCCCGGTTCCTGCGGATGTAGGCAGCGATGTGCCCGTCGGCGAGGATGGCGCGGAACTCTTCCGCCCGCTCGTCGCCGGTGGTGTGGAACCCCAGGCCGGGGTTCTCGTTGTACGGAATCAGGTTCACCTTCACCGGAATGCCCTTCAGCAGCTCGATGAGCCGGTGGGCATCCTCGTCGGCGTCGTTGAAGCCCTTGATGAGCACGTACTCGAAGGTGATGCGGCGGCCCTGACGCAGGGGGAACTTCCGGCAGGCGTCCAGCAGCGCCGCGATGTTCCACTTGCGGTTGACGGGCATCGTCTTGCTGCGCTGCTCGTCGGTGCTGGCGTTGAGGGAGATGGCCAGCTTGACGTCCGTCTCCTGGCCGAAGCGCTCAATCATCGGCACCAGGCCCACCGTGGAGACGGTGATGTGCCGGTGGCTGAAGTTGGGCCCGTCCTGGGACTGGAGGATGGAGAGCGCCGTCTTGAGGTTCTCGAAGTTGTGCAGGGGCTCGCCCATGCCCATGAACACCAGGTTGCTGAGCGGGCGGAGCGTCTCGTGCCCCTCGTTCTTCCGGACCTCGCGATTCACGGCGTGCACCTGGGCGACGATTTCCCCGGGTGTCAGGTTCCGCTTGAGCCCCATGGTGCCCGTCATGCAGAAGCCGCAGGCCATGGCGCAGCCCACCTGGGTGGACACGCACAGGGTGCGGCGGTCCTCGGCGGGCATGTAGACGGACTCGATGAAGCGGCCGTCCCGCGTCTTCCACCGGTACTTGATGGTGCCGTCGGTGCTGCGCAGCTCGGCGTCCTTCACCAGGGGGACGATTTCCGCCCGGGCCTTGAGCTTCTCGCGCAGGGCCTTGGACAGGTCCGTCATCTCGTCGAACGAGGTGACACCGCGCTGGTGCAGCCAGCGGTAGAGCTGCGGGGCGCGGAAGGACTTCTCGCCCAGCGTCTCGGTGACGAACCGCGTGAGCGCTTCCAGCGACAGGCTGGCCACGTCCACGAGCTTCGCGGGGGCGGGCGCCGGAAGCGGCTCGGTCACAGGCAGGGAGGTAGCGGAGGTCTCTGACATCGTCGTTGGCCTGTAAACGGTGGGACCGAGGGCGTCCCTTCCCATACCTGGGCACGGCAAGTCAAAGGAGCGCACGCTCCCCTACCCGCCTGTTGGACGCCGCGTGGCCCTCTCCAGGAAGAACAACGGCCCGGGCCCGAGCCTTCACGGGCGCGGACACGGGCCGGGGGTGGCGGCCCCACGAGGGGGCCGGCCGGCTACTTCTGGTACGGGTACGCCTGGATCTCCGTCTCCCGGAAGAAGTACGCGATTTCAATCTTCGCGTTCTCCAGGCTGTCGGAGCCGTGCACCGTGTTCTTGTCGATGCTGGTGGCGAAGTCCTTGCGGATGGTGCCCGCGGCGGCCTGGGCCGGGTTGGTGGCGCCCATGATGTCGCGGTTGCCCAGGACGGCGTTCTCGCCCTCCAGCACCATCAGGACGACGGGGCCGGAGATCATGAACTGCACCAGGTCCTTGAAGAAGGGCCGGGCCTTGTGGACCGCGTAGAAGCCCTCGGCCTCCTTCTGGGAGAGCTGCTGCAGCCGGATGGCGACCGGCTTCAGGCCCTTCTCCTCGAAGCGGCTGATGATCTTCCCGATGACGCCCTTTTCCAGACCGTCCGGCTTGATGATGGACAGCGTGCGCTCGATGGCCATGTGACTGGCTCCTTGTGCTCGTTGGGGTTTAAGCGCTGCGGTTCAGCGCTTCTTCGGAGCGCCCCGCTTGAGGGCCTCCTGGAGGGCGGTGCCCAGCTCGGCGGGGCTGGCGGCCATCAGGAAGCCGGCGGCCTCCATGGCCTTCATCTTCTCCGTCGCCGTGCCCTTGCCGCCGGAGATGATGGCGCCGGCGTGGCCCATGCGCTTGCCCGGGGGCGCCGACTGGCCGGCGATGAACCCGGCGATGGGCTTGGTGAACTCGCGGGCCACGTACTCGGCGCCGCGCTCCTCGGCGTCGCCGCCGATTTCACCAATCATGATGACCGCGTCCGTCTCCGGGTCCGCGTTGAAGAGCTTCAGCACGTCCACGAAGTCGGTGCCGTTGACCGGGTCACCACCGATGCCGACGGCGGTGGACTGGCCCAGGCCCAGCTGGGTGAGCTGGTGCACGGCCTCGTAGGTCAGCGTGCCGGAGCGGGACACCACGCCGATGCGGCCCGGCTTGTGGATGTGGCCCGGCATGATGCCGATCTTGCACTTGGCGCCCGGCGTAATCACGCCCGGGCAGTTCGGGCCGATGAGGCGCACGCCCGGCTTGCCCTGCAGGTAGCGCTTGGCGCGCACCATGTCGTTGACGGGGATGCCCTCGGTGATGGTGATGATGAGGGAGATGCCCGCGTCGGCGGCCTCCATGATGGAGTCGGCGGCGAAGGGAGGCGGGACGAAGATGACGGAGGTGTTGGCGCCCGCCTGCTTCACGGCGTCAGCCACCGTGTTGAACACGGGGACCTTGCCCTCGAAGTCGGTGCCGCCCTTGCCCGGCGTCACACCGGCCACGAGCTGGGTGCCGTACTCCATCATCTGCTTCGAATGGAACGAGCCCGCAGAGCCGGTGATGCCCTGGCAGACCACCTTCGTGTTTTCGTTGACGAGGATGCTCATGGCGCTCCTTCAGGAAGTTGTTGGCGACGGAGTGCGCCGGACTACTTGATGGCCGCGACGGCCTTCTCGGCCGCCTGCCGCAGGTTGTCCGCGGGGGTGATGGCGAGCCCGGAGTTGCGCAGCAGCTCCTTGCCCTTCTCCACGTTGGTGCCCTCGAGCCGCACCACGAGCGGGACCTGGAGCTTGACCTCCTTCGCCGCGGCGATGATGCCCTCGGCGATGACGTCGCACTTCATGATGCCGCCGAAGATGTTCACGAGCACGGCCTTCACGGCCGGGTCGGCGAGGATGAGCTTGAAGGCCGCGGTGACCTTCTCCTTGCTCGCGCCGCCGCCCACGTCGAGGAAGTTGGCCGGCGCGCCGCCCACCAGCTTGATGGTGTCCATGGTGGCCATGGCCAGGCCGGCGCCGTTCACCATGCAGCCGATGTTGCCGTCGAGCGCGATGTAGGCCAGGTCCCACTCCTTGGCCTGCGTCTCACGCGGCTCCTCCTCGGCGAGGTCGCGGTACTCCAGCAGCTCCTTGTGCCGGTAGAGCGCGTTCTCGTCGAAGTTCACCTTCGCGTCGAGCGCCACCACGCCGCCGTCCTTGAGGATGACGAGCGGGTTGACCTCGACGATGGAGGCGTCCGTCTCCATGAACATCCGGTAGAGCGAGGAGCAGAACCCGACGAACTTGTTCACCGTGGGGCCGGTGAGGCCCAGGCCGAAGGCCAGCTTGCGGCCCTGGAAGTCGGTGAAGCCCACCGCCGGGTCCACCGCCTCGCGGAGGATCTTCTCGGGGTGCTTCTCCGCCACTTCCTCGATCTCCACGCCGCCCTCGCGGGAGGCCATGAAGGTGATGCGGCTGGTGGCGCGATCCAGCGTCACGCCGAGGTACAGCTCCTGGCCAATGGCCAGGCCTTCCTCGATGTAGACCTTGTGGACCGTCTGCCCCTCGGGGCCGGTCTGGATGGTCTTCAGCTTCATGCCCAGCATCTGCTTGGCGAGGTCCTTGGCCTCGGCCGGGCTCTTGGCGAGCTTCACGCCACCGCCCTTGCCACGACCGCCCGCGTGAATCTGGGCCTTCACGACGACCACGGGCGTGCCGAGCTGCTTGGCGGCGGCTTCCGCCTCGTTGGGCGACATCGCGAGGATGCCCTTCGGCGTGGGCACGCCATACTTCCGGAAGATTTCCTTGCCCTGGTACTCGTGGATCTTCATCGAGGCTCCGGTGGAGACGAGGGAGACAGCCTTCTAAACAGGCGTCAGCGCGGGGCCCTCATTGCGCAGAAACCGACGGATGGCAAGGCCGTTTGACCCCGACGGAATCGCTCCGTGCGGCCCCGTGCACAGCCGATAACCAGGAATGTCCGCCAGAATGAGCCCGGCTTCACCGCCGCCGGGCATTCCGGAGGCCGGGCGCAGAGCGGACCAGGGCCGGTACCGGACATTCCCAGAGGACTTGGGTGGGACGGGCGCTCGTCCCCTGCCCTTCCCTGGGGCCCTCGCGGCGAAAGGCCCCTGAAACGGCGGCGGCCCCGCCCGGCATCCGGAAGAGGACGCCAGCACGGGGCCGCTTTGCTGCGACGAACGGGTGGACTACCCCGGACCGCCGTGGCTCTTCTGCTCCTCTTCCTTGAAGAAGATGTCCTTGATCATCAGCTTCGTCACCTCGCGGTTCATCACCGCGATGGACGTCGTGAGGGGAATCTCCTTCGGGCAGACCTTCACGCAGTTCTGCGCCTTGCCGCAGTCCTGGATGCCGCCCGGGCCCATCAGCGAGCGGACGCGCTCCTCGGCCTGCAGCTTGCCCGTCGGGTTCATGTTGAACAGGCGGGCCTGGCTGATGGCCGCTGCACCCATGAAGTCGTTGTCCTGCTTCACCTGGGGGCACGCCTCCAGGCAGCTGCCGCAGGTGATGCACGTGGACAGCACGTACATGACGGCCTGGTCCTTCGGCGACTGCCGCGGGCCCGGCCCCAGGTTGTGGGTGCCGTCCACCGGAATCCAGCCCTTCACCCGCTTGAGCGCGTTGAACATGCGCTCACGGTCCACCGAGAGATCCCTCACCACCGGGAACTTGCTCATCGGCTCCAGGGTGATGGGCTGCTCCAGCTTGTCCACCAGCGCCGAGCACGCCATGCGCACGCGGCCGTTGATGTTCATCGCGCAGCTGCCACACACCTCCTCGAGGCAGGCGGCGTCCCAGATGACCGGCGCAACCTTCTTGCCCTCCACGGTGACGGGGTTGCGCTGGATCTCCATCAGGCACGAGATGACGTTGGCGCCCTTGCTGTAGGGAACCTTGAACTCATCGAAGTGACCCGGCTTGTTCGGATCATCCTGCCGCCAGATGCGGAAGGTGACGGTCTTGGTGGTGACGGCGCTTGCCTGTGCAGTATCCATGTCGCTCGACCCTTCACTTCCCAAAGCAGTTACGGCGGCCCGCCCCTGCTGGCGCGGGCCCACCAGAATGAGTGTCCCGGCTCAGGCGTACCAGCGGGGCTCGGGCTCCAGGACCGGCGTGGGAATCTCCTCGTAGGAGATCTGCGGTCCCTGCTCGCTGTGCTTCGCGATGGTCGTCTTCGCCCACTTCTCGTGGCGCTTGCGCCACAGCGACATCCAGTCGGCGTCCTCGCGCGGGTCCTTCGACTTCGGCTCCGGCAGCGAGAACTCGGGCTTGTAGTGCGCGCCGCGGCTCTCGTCGCGCAGCAGCGCGCTGGTGGCGATGACCTCGCCCAGCTCGAGCATGTTCCACACCTGGTTCGTGTACGACAGCGCCCGGTTGGCCACGTTGCCCGTGTCCAGCACGTTGCAGTTGGCCCAGCGCGCCTTGAGCTCGCGGACCTTCTCCACCGTCTTCTTCAGCCGGTCGTTGTAGCGGACGACGGTGCAGTTCTCCGTCATCACGTCGCCCAGCTCCTTCGCGAGCGCGTAGGGGTTCTCCGGGCCGGCCATCTTCTTGATGGTGGCGAAGCGGTCCTCCCAGTACTTCTTCGCGTTCTGGAAGTACTTCTCCGGCATCGCCGCCGCGCTGGTGGCGTTGTTCTTGGCGAAGGCCGCCATCGCCGGGCCGCCAATCATGCCCGAGTAGATGCAGGACAAGAGCGAGTTGGCGCCCAGGCGGTTGGCGCCGTGGAACGCGTAGTCCGCCTCACCCGTGGCGTACAGGCCGGGGATGTTGGTGGACTGGTTCTTCGGGCTGCCGTCCGCCGGTGCCTTTGTGCGCGGATCGGCCTCGAACTGCACGTACAGGCCGCCCATGGAGTAGTGCATGCCCGGGAAGATGACCATCGGCGTGACGCGCGGGTCGTCTCCCACGAACTTCTCGTAGATCTCCATGACGCCCTTGATCTTGGCGTCCAGCGTCTTGGCCGGGATGTGCGTGACGTCCAGGTACACGCCGTCCCTGCCATTGATGCCCATGCCCATGTCGCGGCAGACCATGAAGATCTCGCGCGTGGCCACGTCGCGGGGCACCAGGTTCTTGTACTTGGGGTACTTCTCCTCCAGGAAGTAGAAGCGCTCGCCCTCCGGGATGTCCCGGGGGTTGCGAGGGTCGCCCTTCTTCCGGGGCACCCAGACGCGGCCGCCCTCACCACGGACGGACTCGCTCATCAGGCGCAGCTTGTCCTCACCCGGGATGGAGGTGGGGTGCACCTGGATGAACTCGCCGTTGGCGTAGATGGCGCCCTCCATGTAGGCGCGACCCGCGGCGGTGCCGGTGTTGATGATGGAGTTGGTGGAGCGGCCGAAGACGATGCCCGGGCCACCCGTGGCGAGGCACACGGCCTCCGCCGGGAAGGTGCGGATCTCCATGGTCCGCAGGTCCACGGCCACGCTGCCGATGACGCGGCCACCCTCGTCCTTCACCGTGCCGAGCCACTCCCAGTACTCGTACTTGGTGACCTTGCCCTCGGCCTCGTAGCGGCGCACCTGCTCGTCCAGCGCGTACAGCAGCTGCTGGCCGGTGGTGGCGCCGGCGAAGGCCGTGCGGTGGTGAAGCGTGCCGCCGAAGCGACGGAAGTCGAGCAGACCCTCGGACGTGCGGTTGAACGTCACGCCCATGCGGTCCAGCAGGTAGATGATGCCGGGGGCCGCCTGGCACATGCCATTCACGGACGTCTGCTCCGCGAGGAAGTCGCCGCCGCGCAGCGTGTCCTTCACGTGGATGTCCGGGTGGTCGCCCTCACCCTTGGTGTTCACCGCACCGTTGATGCCGCCCTGGGCGCAAACGGAGTGCGAACGCTTCACCGGGACGAGCGAGAGCACATCCACCTGGTGACCCGCCTCCGCGAGCTTGATCGTCGTCATCAGCCCGGCGAGACCGCCGCCCACCACCGTGAACCGCGCTGCTGCTGCCATCATCGTCTCCTTGACTGCCGGATGCCCGACGCTGCCGTCGTGAGCCGGCTCGCCGTGTGGCGCGCCAGGGCTCGGACATCCCGTGCGAGATCTACAGGCTAGATAACTTGCTGAAACTCCGCCGCAATGAAGGCGCGGGCGAGGATAAGGCCGCGTCATCCACGGCATCAGGCACGAGGGCCCGCCGGAGGTACCCGGCGGGCCACGTGTGCCTGGAACGGCCTACAGCTTGACGGAGTCGACCGTCTTCTTCACCGACTGGAAGGACTTCTCCAGCTGGGCCTTCTCGTCACCGTCCAGCTCCACGGTGATGACCTTCTCCACGCCGCCCGCGCCGATCTGCACCGGGGCGCCGAAGAAGTAGCCGTTGATGCCGTACTGGCCCTCGAGCAGGGCCGCGGCCGGCAGCACGCGCTTGCGGTCGAAGAGGTAGCTCTCCGCCATGACGATGGAGGACGCGGCCGGCGCGAAGTACGCGCTGCCCGTCTTGTACAGCGCCACCAGCTCCGCGCCGCCCTCGCGGGTGCGCTTGATGATGGCGTCCAGCCGGTCCTTGGGGATGAGCTGCGTCAGGGGCACGCCGCCCACGGTGCTGTGGCGCACCAGGGGCACCATGTCGTCGCCGTGGCCGCCGAGCACCAGCGCCTCCACGTCGCGGATGGAGCAGCCGAGCTCCTCGGCCACGAAGCACTTGAAGCGGCTGGTGTCCAGCACGCCCGCCATGCCCGCCACCATGTGCTTGGGCAGCTCGGCGATCTTGTGGAGCGCGAACACCATCGCGTCCAGCGGGTTGGCCACGTTGATGACGAAGGCGTTGGGGGCGTGCTGCTTGATGTTGGCCGCCACGTCCTTCATGATCTTGAGGTTGATCTCGAGCAGGTCCTCACGGGACATGCCCGGCTTCCGCGGCACGCCGGCGGTGATGATGATGACGTCCGAGCCGGCGACGTCCTTCCAGTCCGTGGTGCCCGTGACGCGGCAGGAATAGCCGTCCACCGCCGACAGCTGGTTGATGTCCAGCGCCTTGCCCTTGACCATGCCCTCGGCCGCGGGGATGTCGTAGAGCACCACGTCGCCGAGCTGCTTCTGCACGGCGAGCAGCGCCAGGTTGCCGCCAATCTGGCCGCCGCCGATGAGGCCGATCTTCTTCTTGCGATTCTGAGCCATGGCTTCGTCCTCTCTCAGGTCCCCGGAGGGGGACTACATGTTCTTGATGATGGCCTGCCCGAACTCGGAGCACTTCACCTCGGTGACCGTCCCCGCCGACTCCTGCTTCATGAGGCGGGCGAAGTCGTAGGTCACCGTCCTGTTGGCGATGGCGCGGTCCATGCCCTTGATCATCAGGTCCGCGGCCTCATGCCAGCCCAGGTGCCGGAACATCATCTCGCCGGAGAGGATGACCGAGCCCGGGTTCACCTTGTCCTGGTCGGCGTACTTGGGCGCCGTGCCGTGCGTGGCCTCGAACACCGCGTGGCCCGTGACGTAGTTGATGTTGCCGCCCGGGGCGATGCCGATGCCGCCCACCTGGGCCGCGAGCGCGTCCGACAGGTAGTCGCCGTTGAGGTTCAGCGTGGCGATGACGTCGAACTCGTCCGGACGGGTGAGCACCTGCTGCAGGGTGATGTCCGCGATGGAGTCCTTGATGATGACCTTGCCGGCGGCCACGGCGGCCTTCTGCTCGGCGTTGGCGGCGTCCTCGCCCTTGGCCGCCTTCGTCACCTCCCACTGGTCCCAGGTGTAGACCTTGTCACCGAACTCGCGGGCGGCCAGCTCGTAGCCCCACTTGCGGAAGGCGCCCTCGGTGAACTTCATGATGTTGCCCTTGTGGACCAGCGTGACGCTCTTGCGCTTGTGGTCCACCGCGTACTGGATGGCGGCGCGGATGAGCCGGTCGCTGCCCTCCTTGGAGACGGGCTTCAGGCCCACGCCCACGTTGGTGGGGAAGCGGATCTTCCCGAACTCCTTCGGGAACTCCTGCTTGAGCAGGCCGAGGAACTTCTCGGCGGCGGGCGTGCCGGCCTCGAACTCGATGCCCGTGTAGATGTCCTCCGTGTTCTCACGGAAGATGACCATGTCCACCTTGTCCGGCGTCTTCACCGGGCTGGGCACGCCCTTGAAGTAGCGCACCGGGCGGAGGCACACGTACAGGTCCAGCATCTGGCGCAGCGCCACGTTCAGCGAGCGGATGCCACCGCCCACCGGCGTCGTCAGCGGGCCCTTGATGCCGACGAGGTACGTGCGGAACGCTTCCACCGTCTCTTCCGGCAGCCAGTTGTTGACCTGCTTGAAGGACTTCTCGCCGGCGAGGACCTCGTACCAGGCAATCTTCTTCTTGCCGCCGTAGGCCTTCTCGACGGCGGCATCGAAGACCGCCTGCGACGCGCGCCAGATGTCGCGGCCGGTGCCATCGCCCTCGATGTAGGGGATGATCGGGTTGTTTGGCACGGACAGCTTGCCGTTCTGCAGGGAGATCTTCTCTCCGGAAGACGGGGGCGCCATGGGCGTACTCCTGGAAGGTGTGGCCGTGTAAGAAGAGGCGCGGGATAGTCGAAAACAAGCCCCCTCGCGTCAAGGAGTTTGGCCGCTCGCTCAGGTTGCAGGACTTATCGGAGCCAGCGGCGCGGCAGGCAGCAGCCCACCGCGCGGGCTCCGCGCCCGCATCCTTATGAGGGAATGAACTGAAGGGTGCGGCGCCGAGCGGTCCACCTCAACCGCCGCTGGCCTCCCAAGGGGCGCAGCGGCGGGCGCGGACGCAGCGTCGGACTACCAGCTCGACAGGCCCGGCGCGGGCAGGTCCACCGTCACGGTGATACCGGCGCTGGCGCCACGAGCCACTTCCAGGGTGCCACCGACGGACTCCACCAGCTCGCGTGCGCGAGCGAGGCGGCGGTGCAGCGGCCCCACCAGCATGGGCGACAGGAAGACGGCCTGCGCCTCGCGCTCGGAGAGCTGGGCGCCCGGCGCCATCACCTGGAAGCGCGGGCCCACGTCGCCGAAGTCGTCGGGAGCGTCCACCACCAGCCGGACGCCCTGCCCGTTCGCCGCGTCCGCGGCGTGGGCCAGCAGGAGCAACATCACCTGCTGGAGCCGACGGCTGCTGACGCGCGCCGGGACGACGTCCTCGGGCAGTTCCACCGCGACTTCAATTCCATGGAGCCGGCGCGTGGCGCGCAGCAGCTCCACCGCGGTCTGGCCGATGGCCGCGACATCCACCCGGAAGACGTCGGGCGCTTCCACGGATTCCAGCGTGCCGACACGGCCGTTCCCGCCCTGCTGCGACGGCTCCTGAGACTGAGCCCCACCAATGGTGCTGACTGCTGCACTCATCCCGCACCTCTCCCTCTGTCAGACAGCAGCTACTCTAACGCCTCCGTCTGACGCACTCCACAGACGCACCCGATTTCACTACGAGAAAGTACGCACACGCTGCCCGACTTGTGACATTACAGCCGCGCGCTAACATCGCCGTGATGGTGTTCAGTAGAGGGCATCGCAAATTGTGGAACTCGGAGAAAGCGCCTGTCACCCCCGACCCACGGCCCTACGTTCCCGCCAGCCAGAAAACAGCCTGGCTGCATTAATTCGATTTGACTGTTCCTTCTGAATCCGTATGATGCGGACCTATAGCGATTCGCCGTTGACCGCAGAGCCGCGGAAGCAGGGAGGGACTGTTGTGATTGCAATCTCGACATCCGCATCAAGCGTTCCTCAGCAGCGGAGAAAGGGGCTCCTGCCGATGGAAGGGGGAAATCCGGTCTCCTCCAAGCAGGCGTTGGAGTTCATCAGCCGTGACGCGCTGTTCAACGTGATTCCTCTCCCGCCGGCCGAGGCGGCCCTGGACGACTCGGGCTACTCGCTGCACGGCACTGGCGCTGACGCCATCACCTGCTCCTTGAAGACGCCGGAAGGCCTCATTGGAGAGGTGACGCGGCTGTCTCCCACGGTGGTGTGGGTGAAGCCCCAGGGCACGGTGGACACCTCCGAGTCGCGGACGATGCCGGTGTACCTGTCCGGCCGCGGCGTCACGCTCGGGCCCTTCTTCGGCGCCTTCATCCGGGCGGACGCGGAGACGGCGAACGCTCCGGTGGGCCTGCAGCTGGTGGGCGTGACGCTGGAGCAGGGTCGGCAGCTGCTGTCGCTGCTGGCGGACGCGCTCAAGCGCGGCGTGGCGGAGCCGGCCGCGTCGGCGCTGCCGGTGCAGGACACCATCGAAGAGGCCGAGCGCATCCGCTCCATCCTCGTGGCCATCTGCGCTTCCGGTAACAAGGGCGTGCTGCGCCGCATGGGCCGCACGGTGCGCATGGTGATGGAGCGTTTCAACCCCGAGACGGAGCAGCTCGAGTGGCGCTCCGACGAGCCCGTGACGGAGTGGGGCGAGGCGCCCTACGACATCGACGTCATCGGCTACAACAGCGCGTACCGGATGAAGCTGGAGTCGGGCACCACGGACGGTGACCGCCTCTTCACGCCGCTGCCCGAGCAGCTCTTCCGCATCCGTCACCGCTGGCACCGCCGCGTGCCGGCCCCCGCCGGCTCCAGCGTGCGCTTCCACCACCCGCTGTGGCGGGAGCTGGGGGAGATGTCGCGTGAAGTGGTGGACGTGTCCTTCTCCGGCATGTGCGTGCGCTGCCGCCCCGAGGACCTGGTGTTCCCGGGCCTGCTGCCGCCCCTGCTCGAGCTGCACACCGAGGACGGCCAGACGCTGAGCCTGCGCGGGGAGATCCGCTACGTCAGCAGCGTGCGCGCGGACGGCACCGTCCTCTGCGGCCTGGGCGTGCTGCCCTACACCTCGGATGAGGCGCGCTGGGTGCGCTTCGTGTCGCAGGCGGCCTCGCCCAACACCCGCACCAGCGAGAATCTGGAGGACGGGCTGTGGGACCTGTTCACCCGCTCCGGCTTCTTCAGCCTGGCGGGCAAGTCCGCCGCCGAGTTCGAGGAAGTGCGGCTGGCGTTCCGCAGCATGGCGAAGCGGGCCGCGGAGATTCCGCAGCTGTTCTGCCAGGCGGTGCGCACGTCCGAGCGCGGCCCCGAGGCCACGCTGTCCATGATGAAGCCCTACCAGAACACCTGGATGGTTCATCAGCTGGCGAAGCAGCCGGGCAAGGCCCCCGCGGGCGTGACGGCGCCGGGTCAGGTGATGCGCGACCTGTACGTGCGCGCCTTCGAGCACCCGCAGAGCGACCCGGACTTCCAGTGGGTGGTGTCCTACGTGGAGCCCCTCAGCCCGTGGATTGCGCGCTCGCACATCCGCTACGCCGAGCGGCAGATGGAGGCGGGCTCCAGCCAGGCCTTCACCCGCCGGGTGCACATGTTCGACATCGCCAGCCACGAGCTGACGGGCCGCACCTTCGAGGGCATCACCATCGGCACGGCCACGCCGAACGAAATCACGATGCTGGCGGACAGCATCGCCCGCACCCGCCCCGGCTGCTACGTGGAGGCACTCGACTTCGCCCGCGAGCGCTTCGACCTGGGGCCGATGCAGGCCCGCTGGAAGGAGTTCGGCCTGGAGCGTGAGCGGGAGGTCATCATCGCCCGCCGCAATGGCGTTGCCATCGCCGCCGCCGTCCTGGAGCTGGGCCAGCAGGGCACCAACCTGTTCTGCCTGCTGGACATGTCCCGCCTGTTCCCGCTGACCGAGGACGGGCCGACCGCCTATGTCGCGCTGGTGGATGCCGCCCGCCGTTGGTACGCCGCGCGCCGTCGCACGTCGTTCCACTTCCTCTGCGAAGAGGATGCAGCGGTGCAGGCCGTCCAGGAAGCCGGCATCCACGGTGGATGCGAGCCGTATCTGTGGATCATCTCCGCCAAGCTGGTCCCGGACTACCTGGAATACATCAGTGAGCTGACCATCGGGCGCCGCAACGCCCCCAACACGACTCGTCAGGGGTAAACACACATGAGCAAGAAGCTTGTTGAGGAGTTGTACGCGCCGCACGCCAAGGATGCGCGTGAGCGCCTGCAGACGTCCCCTGCCATGAGGACCCTGCTGGATCCGAAGGCGAACCCGGCGCTGGTCGAGGCCTTCCTCATCCAGTTCAACACGCTGGGCGTCTACATGACGGAGCCGGTGGACGGGTGGATTCGCCGCGCCGGTGAGGCGACGGTGAAGATCGGCCTGGAGGACGTGGGCACCAAGCTCATCGCCCACGCCAAGCACGAGGCCGGCCACCACCTGATGATGATCGAGGACTCCAAGGCCCTCGTCGCCAACTGGAACAAGCGCCGCTCGCCCAAGCTGGACGTGGAGACGCTGCTCAACCAGACCCCGTCGCAGCCGATGAAGGAGTACCGGGCCATCCACGAGGACACCATCGTCGGCCCGATGCCCGCCGCCCAGGTCGCCATCGAGTACGAGATCGAGAACCTGTCGGTCGTCTTCGTGCCCGGGCTGATGGAGCAGGCGCGCCGCGTTCTCGGCGACGACATCATGGAGGCCCTGTCCTTCCTGAAGGAGCACGCGGAGATCGACGTGGGCCACACCGCCCTCAACGAGGTGATGCTGGGCAAGCTGCTGACGCAGGTGCCGGAGCAGGCGGCCCTCATCGGCAAGACGGGTGCCCGCGCCCTCGACATCTACCTGAACCACATGGCCAACTGCGTCGAGCGCGCCGAGCAGATCCTCAAGTCCGCCGCTGCTTGAGTTCGCGCCCCGCTTCCGGTCGCTGAGCCCCCCTCACATTCCAGTCGCAACCAGGGCGTCCCGGGCATGCGTGTGCCCGCGGGCGCCTGTGCGTTCCAGTCCCCTGCCCTCCCCCGCGTCCGCGAAGTGTGTTCCGTCCTCGCGCGAAGACGGAACGTGCCGTCCGAACCCAATCCGTTCAAGGGGAGCCCGCGCCGGGCCCGACTTTTCGGCCTCGGCGGAGGGCTCTCCTGACAGAACCGACTCCGGTGGGCTTAGCCCGCCTGCCGCACGTCGCCCTGCCCGCTACTTGCCAGCGGGCGGATGCGTCCACGCAGTGAGCCCAGGAGTTGGCCCGACTGGCCGCGGCTCGCCGTCCCGTAGACGTAGCGGTCCGGGCGGAGCACCACGAGGTCCGCCGCGTGCCGCGCGAACCAGGCGCCCAGCCGGCCTTCCACGTCCACCACTCCGTCCGCACGGGCGAACCCGGCCGCTCCGCGGGCGCCACCGGCAGCCAGCGCGCTCCAATTGCCTCCGCCAGGGCCCGGGCCTCACCCTCCACGTCCGGCGAGGCGCCGGG
>JBKGHK010000399.1:0-9418 GCA_046520375.1 Pyxidicoccus sp. 3LFB2 | reverse complement strand
GCGCAAGGAGGCGGTGCAGCCGCCGCCCGCGCGCTCAAGCCGCTGGTGGGCACCGCGCAGCTGGCCGTGCTGGCCTCGCCGGTGGCCTCCAACGAGGACCTGCTGGCGGGCCTCACCTTCGCCAAGGCCACGCTGGGCGTGTCCACGGTGTACGTGGGCGGCCGGCCCCAGGGCCCCGCGGACCACTACCTGATGACGGCGGACAAGAACCCCAACCGCAAGGGCCTGGAGCTGATTGCCCAGGGGCTGGGGCTGAAGCTGGAGTCCTTCGACGCGCTCACCACCGCGCTGGGCGCGGGCCGGGTGAAGGCGCTGTACGCCATCGGCACCGAGGTGCCCGGTGACGCCGCGGCCTTCGCGCAGGCGGTGGGCCGGCTGGACGTCTTCGTCGCTCAGGCCTTCACCGAGTCCCCCATCACCGCGCAGGCCACGGTGCTGCTGCCGGCCTCCGTGCACGTGGAGGACGAGGGCTCGTTCGTCCAGCAGGACGGCATCATCCAGCGCTTCCGCAAGGCCTACCCGCCCAAGGGCGACGTGGTCCCCCACTGGCGCTGGGCCACGGAGCTGACGCGGGAGCTGGGCGGCGAGGCCGCCTGGGCCTCCGCGCGGGACGTGTGGCGCGAGCTGTCCGGCAAGGTGGCCGCGTTCGCCGAGTTCAACTGGGACAAGGCCTCTCCGCCGGACCGGGAGAAGCCGGGCATCAATCCGCTGCCTGCGGGCGCCGATGGGCGTCCTCCGGGGTACCGCGAGTTCGGTACGCCCCGGGTGAGGGGTATCTAGCCATGAGCCGCGTACTGACCATCCTCACCGCCATGTTCACCATCGTCGCCACCATCTTCGGTGTGGCGGCGGCGGCGTACCTCGTGGGCGGTCTGGTGGAGGAGCACTGGTTCACCGGCGCCAGCCGGCTGACCAACATCCTCTTCCTCATCCTCGTCTTCGTGATGATCATCGCCACGCTCCTGACGATGGCGGAGCGCAAGTGGAGCGCCTACATCCAGGACCGCGTCGGTCCCAACCGCGCGCGCATCAACCTGCCCGGCCTGAAGAACCGGGCGCTGGGTGGCCTGCCGCACATCCTCACCGACGTCCTCAAGATGCTGACGAAGGAGGACTTCATCCCGGGGACGGCCAACCGGTTCATGTTCAACCTGGGCCCCATCCTCGCCTTCGCGCCGGTGTTCGCGCTGTTCGCGGTGGTGCCGGCCGGCCCGTCCGTGAATGTCTTCGGGCAGCGGGTGGACATGGTGGTGGCCACGCCGGACTTCGGCATGCTGTACGTGCTGGCCATTGCGTCGCTGGCCGTCTACGGCACCGCGCTGGCGGGCTGGGCCTCCAACAACAAGTTCGCGCTGCTGGGCGGCGTGCGCGCCACGTCGCAGATGATTTCGTACGAGGTGGCGCTGGGCCTGTCGCTGGTGGGCCTGTTCCTGGCCTTCTCCTCCGTGCAGCTGCCGGTCATCGTCGGTGAGCTGGGCTCGGCCCTCACCGCCGGCACCGGCCAGGCGCAGTACCTGTGGCGCACCGACGGGGCCTTCGACCTGGGCCTGCCGGCGTGGGGCATCCTCCTGCAGCCGCTGGGCTTCCTGGGCTTCTTCGCCGCGTCCTTCGCGGAGACCAAGCGCGCCCCGTTCGACCTGCCCGAGGGCGAGTCGGAAATCATCGGCTACTTCGTCGAGTACTCCGGCATGAAGTTCGGCCTCTTCATGATCTCCGAGTTCGTGGAAGTCGTGGTGCTGGCCGGCGTGACGACGGTGCTCTTCTTCGGCGGTCACCACCTGCCCTTCGGCGGCGAGTGGCTGGCGAGCCAGCCCCTGATGCAGGAGCACGGCTGGCTGTACGGGGCCATCCTGGGCACGGTGTTCTGGCTGAAGGTGGTCTTCCTCATCTGGATCCAGATGGTCATCCGTTGGACGTTCCCCCGCTTCCGCTACGACCAGATTCAGTCCCTGGGTTGGAAGATCCTCCTGCCCATGGGCCTGGTGAACGTGTTCGTCAGCGGCGCGCTGGTGCTGCTGGATCCGTCCCTGCGGTGGCTGGCCATCCTGGGCATGCTGGAGATTGGGTTCATCATGGTGCTGACCATGACGACGAAGGAACCGGCGGAGGGCGGTGCGCATGGGGCGCACGGCGGCGCTCACGGCCACGACGACCACGGACACGGGCACGGCGCTCCCGGGCTCCCGGCGCACGCGCACGGCGCGGCCCCGGCCTCCACGCACTAGACTTCCACCGGCGGCCCAGGCACTCCGGGAATCGAGAACACCATCATGGCCTACAAGGTAACCCAGGACCCTCGCACCGACATCCGAGAGCGGGCGTACGTGCCCGAGCTCCTGCGCGGGCTGGCCATCACCACGAAGCACTTCTTCCGCAACCTCTTCGGGACGCGCGACACCAACGTGTCGGTGGTGGACCGCACCGGCACCAGCCTGATGACGACGGTGCAGTACCCCGAGGAGAAGCCCATCTACCCCGAGGGCTACCGCGGCCTGCACCGGCTGGTTCCGCGCGAGGACGGCAAGCCTCGCTGCGTGGCCTGCTACATGTGCGCCACCATCTGCCCGGCGCAGTGCATCTACATCGAGGCGGGCGAGTACGAGGAGACGACGGCCGAGGGTGAGTCGCGCGTCATCGAGAAGTACCCCACCCAGTTCGTCATCGACGAGCTGCGCTGCATCGTCTGTGGCCTGTGCGTGGATGCGTGCCCGAAGGACGCCATCCGGATGGACACGTACACGCACACGCCTCCGGAGTACACGCGGCAGAACTTCGTGTACGACATCCCCAAGCTGCTGAAGGGGCCGGCGGTGTCCCACCCGTCGGACCCGTGGAACAAGCGCGACGGCTCCGAGGAGCCCCACCACTCCCACAAGGAGGCCCACACCCGCATTGGCGAGGGCCTGGTGGAGCTGAAGCTGCCGCAGCACGGCAACATCGGCGCGGGCCACGGCCACGGCGGCCACGGCAAGGCGACGCAGGGTGCCCAGACGGGCGCGCATGGCGGCCAGACGGTGGTGACGCAGCAGGGCCCCATCCAGGTGACGAAGTTCCTCAAGTAGATCTGTCTACCTCACGGGCCCCGTAGGGCCTTCGTGACTGCCGGCCCGCCCTTCCGCTGCCACAGCGGAAAAGGCGGGCCGGTGCCTTTTCGGGGTGCAGATGGTGACGATGAAGCTCTTCAATGGCCCTGGCGCCACGCACCATGACGGCCGGCTTCTGGGCCCGCGCGGTGTGCAGGCGGCCTTCCCTCGCGGGAGCCTGTCTGCTTTCACACAGGGCGGCGACTCCGTAGGGTGGGCCCACGCATGAAGCGATACCGCCTGTCGGTGTGCAAGGGTTCCAGTTGCAAGGCGGGTGGTGCCGACGCCGTCTACTCCGCCGCGAGGGACTCGCTGTCCGGCCAGGGCCTGGTGCCGCGCTGCGAGCTGTACCGGGGCGGCTGCTACGGCTTCTGCCACATGGGCCCCAACGTCGTCGTCCGCGAGGACACCGGCCGCAAGCGAGATCCGCTCTCTCCCGAGGACTACCAGCTCATGGGCTGGCCGGGCGAGGTGTACTACTCGCACATGACGCCGGAGAAGATGCGGCGCGTGGTGGAGGAGCACATCGCGAAGGACGCGCCGGTGAAGGAGCTCTTCGGCCAGCCGGACTCGGACTCCGGCGAGGACTGACGCCCCGCCGTGCCCCGGTGACGGGGCTCAGTGTCGGGGGGCGGCCGGGTCTCGAAGCAGCGTGAGGCGCGCCAGCCCCGTGAGCACCAGCGGCGGGACGAGCAGCACGGTGCAGAACCAGCTCAGCGCGTAGGCGAGGCCGAAGACGAGGCTCCCGCTCCCGCCCTCGCGTGTTCCGGACAGCACCCCGACGTACTGGCGGCCTCCGAGCAGGTGGAGCAGCAGGAAGAGCGCGGTCAGCACCAGCGCGCCTTGGAGCGGCAGGGGGAGCGGCAGACGGAGCTTCATGGGTGCGCCTCGAGGTGGCGGAGCTCCAAGGCACGCTGCCAGAGGGGGCCTTCCACGAGTGAGTACAGCAGCACGGCGTCGGCCAGCGCGTTGCCCGCGGCGAAGCGCATGCCGGTGTCGTCCGTCATGGGAAACGCGGCGAAACGGAGGCTGGTGACGAGGCCTGAGAGCAGCGGCTCGTCGTCGAAGGCCGCCGCGCCCAGCAGTGCGAGGCCACTGGAGCCCGCGTTCGCATTCACCAGCGGAATGCTCGGTCCCGAGTCGATGTCCTCCTGCCTGGACGTGCCCCCAGGCCACTCCCCGGCCCAGGCGAAGCCGAGCGCCTCGCCGATGAGCTCCTTGCGGGCGCGCTGGTACTGCTCTCGCGCGAAGTCCGCGTCCACGAGCTGGAGCATGTGGAGGGAGGGCCACAGCGACGAGCCTTCCGGCCCGTCGCGCCTCGTCCCCGCGTAGGTGTAGCTGGAGATGAGCAGCCCGGTGCGGGCATCCACGAGCTTCGCCCGCGCCGTGTCGACCCAGCGCCGCCGCAACTCCGAGTGGTCCCTCCCGTCAACGGCGTCGGAGAGGCGCAGCGCCGCGAGGGCAATGGTGTTGCAGAAGGTCCACGCCTCGTCGGGGTAGCTCTCCGCGGACAGCATTGGCGCACGCTCCAACTGGCGGGTGAGGAGGTCGATGCGCGCCCGAAGGAGCGGCGCCAGGTCGGCACGCGGCTCCACCAACTGGCGGGCGGCGAGCATGAGCGCCAGCTCTCCGTCGACGAAGAGGCTGCGCCCGCTCGCATCCTGGAAGGAGCCATGGTGCACATAGGGCAGGAGGAAGGTGTCCATGCCCCCGCGCTCATCGCGAAGCGTGCGGTCCAGCACCGCGTCGAGGACGGCGAGGTGCTCGGCCTTGCGGTCCGGCTCGCTGAGCGCGAGGTTCGCGAAGGCGAGCACGGAGAAGGTGCGGACCATCAGGTCCCACTCCGGATTGTTGCGACGGAGCAGGTCTCTCTCGGGGCTGTCCTCCCGCGTGGCCAGGGCGCGCAGCCGTGAGGCCAGCGCGGGCGCGAGCTCACGGGGCGTGTCATGCCGGAAGAGCCGGTGGACCGTCGGGAGCCAGACGGCGATGGCCAGGAGCAGCAACAGGAGGCTGCGCGTCATGGCCGGAGCATGCCGGGCCAGGCCCCCACCCGTGTTGCCCGGAAGGGCGAACGGTCCCGAGCTGCACGTGAGCGGTCGCTCCCGGTGTGGGGACGCGCCCGGAGTCGGACCTACGCCGCGACGGCGGTGGGCCCCGGATCTTCCAGGCCGTGCACCCCGTCCCACTCCGCGGGCGGCGGCGTGACGATGAAGCGTGCACAGCGGGCCACGTACACGGCCGCCACGGTGTCCTGGAAGTCCATGCTGGCGCGCTCGAAGAGGGCATGGGCCTCGGCGAAGCGCCGCTGGTGGTACAGCGTCAGGGCCTGCTCGTGGAGGGCGAGCTGCTCCTGCATGCGCGGCGTGATTTCCCCCCGGCGGCCCAGCAGCTCATGGACTCGCACCGGCTGGGTCCGGCCCTTGAAGCGCACGTGGTCCACCACGCGGAAGACGTAGCTGTCGCTGGCCAGCTGCGCGGTGGCGTCGCCCACCAGCACGTGGGTGCCGTACACCTTGTTGACGGACTCCAGCCGCGCGGCGAGCCCCACCGCGTCTCCGAGCACCGTGTAGTTGGACTTGAGCTGGCTGCCCATGTCGCCCACCACCACCTCGCCGGTGTCGATGCCGGCGCGGAAGCCGAGGCGGTGGCCGTACTTCTTCTCCCAGACGTCCTGCTTCTCCGCGAGCACCTCGCGCAGCTTCAGCGCGGCCTCGCAGGCCAGGTGCGAGTGCCGGTCCGTGCGCACGGGCGCGCCCCAGAAGGCCATGACGGAGTCGCCGATGTACTTGTCCACCTGCCCCGCCGTGGAGCGCACCACCGCGGCCATCTCGGTGAGGTACTCGTTGAAGAGGGCCACGAGCTGCTCGGGGGACATGCCCTCGGACAGGCGGGTGAAGCCCTCGATGTCGCAGATGTACACGGACATCTTGCGGCGCTCGGGGCGCATCAGGTTCAAGTCACGAGACACCAGCCGCGCCACCTCGGGGCTGACGTAGCGGCCGAGCGCGTTGTGGACGAAGTCCCGCACCTCCCGCTCGGTGCTGAAGGCGTAGAGCAGCGTGACGACGAAGGCGCCCACCATGGCCATCAGCGGGCCGACCAGGGCAATCCACAGCCGCTGCTCGATGAAGACGTAGGAGGCCGCCGCCATGTAGCCCGCGCCGGCCGCGACGAGCATGCCGACGTAGAGCACCGCGCCCCGCACCGAGCGCAGCAGGAAGCTGAGCGACAGCGCGAGGAAGGCCCCGGAGAAGGCGAGCCCCACGGTGAGCATCAGGTCCAGGTCCGGCGGCGCGCGGGTGATGCCCTGCGAGCGCAGGATGTTGGCCAGGGCCTGCCCCAGGATGGCGCCTCCGGGCGTCGCCGGGCCAATGGGCGTGGCCTTCAGATGCCCCCCCTCCCCCGCCGTGCGGGTGAGGACGACGGTGCGACCCTCCAAATCGTTGTCGAAGCGCGCGGGCCGCTCGCCGGCCACGTCGAAGACGTTGAGCAGCACGTTCCACGCGCGGATGGAGCGGGCAAGCGAGCCCCGGGAGCCCCGGCCCGCCGTGGGCGCATCCCACCGCACCAGGCTGATGCCCGACGCATCCATGGGCACCGAGTACGCGTCCCCCACGTGCAGGTGGCCGTCCGCGTAGCGCAGCTTGCGCGTGTCGGCCAGGCGCATGGCGGCGGCCAGCGGCAGCGAGGGCAGCACGTGGCGCTGGCCCCGCACGGTGTATGCCACGAGGTGCGGAATGGCGCGCACCACGCCGTCCGGGTCCGCCGGAAGGGTGACGGCGCCGTAGCCACTGCCACCGCCCAGGAGCGGAGCCACCGGGTGCTGGACGTGGCGCACCTCCACCAGCTTCGTCGGGTCCAACCCCTCCACCTGGACCTCGGCCAGCGACACGAACAGGTCCGTGGGGCCCACGCGGTAGGTGTCGTCGGCGGCGCGGCGCTCCTCAATCGCGGCGGAGCTGGTGCCCAGCCGGGTGCCCAGCGCGCGGCCATCCACCTCGTCCGTGGCGCCGCCCCACACCTCCACCTGATTGCCGGCGGGGATGACGAAGGCGGGCCGCTGCACGGCGAGCACGGCCTGCGCGCGGGTGCGCGCCTCGGCGGGCGTGGCGTAGGCGCCCAGCTTCACGCGGTACGGCCACAGGCGGCTGGCGGGCGGCAGCACGCGCGGGCCCTGGGACTCCCAGGAGAAGGCCAGCAGCGCGCGGCCGGGCTCGCGGTCCAGCATGGCGCGGAAGGCGGCGTCGTCGCTGGAGGGGGTGAGGGACGACAGCTTCGGGTCCACACAGACGCTGGGGCTCAGCTCGGGAAACGGCAGGTCCACGAGCACGAACAGGGCCCCCTCCTCCACGAGGCGGTGCACCATGCCGCCCACGAGCTGGCGCGGCCACGGCTGGATGGCGACGCCGGGCCGGTCATCCTGGCGGGCCTCGGTGAGCGTCTCGTCGTCGATGGCGATGACCACTGCCTCGTCGGGGCGCTCGGAGCGCTCGCCCAATTCGCGCACGCGCCAGTCGTAGGTGGCGCGCTCCCAGGTCTCCAGCTGCGCCTGGGCGGTGTCGAAGACGCTGGAGGGCCCGAAGCCCTCGGAGGCGTCGCGAGGCTCCGCGAGTCCGGGCGCGCGCAGGTACACGAGGAGCCCCAGCACGCAGCCGAAGCTGACTGCCATCAGGAGCGAGACGCCGAGCCGCTTGAGGAAGCGCTGGCCTGCGGAGTGGACGCGGTGACCTTGCACGGGGGCTGCGAGGATACCCCGAGTCCGGCCCGCGCGAGGGCGTCGTTCCACGTGCGCCTGCTATGCTCGGGCGTCCCGCCGTACCTTCGGAAAAAACTGATGATGAAACGCCTGCTGCTGTCCGCTGTCCTTGCCGCCTCCTCCCTCGCCCCCCTGGCTTGCGACCTGGAGAAGACGGGCAACCAGATTGCCGCCGACCACGTCATGGTCGGCACCCTGCTCTCCACGCCCCAGGTGGACGTGTCCGCCTCCGCGCTGGCCGGCTACGACGCCGGGACGTTTGGCGCGGACGGGGGTGACGTCATCTCCCTGCCCGCGCAGACGGCGGCCGCCGTGTTCTTCGGTACCCGGAACGGAGAGAACTCCCAGCCGTCGGGCGTGGGCGGCGCGTCCGTGACGCTGCAGCCCGAGGGTGGGCAGGCCACGACGCTGACGGAGGATGGCGCCGGCAGTTACAGCCGCACCAGCGTGGGCGACGAGGGGCTCCAGTACCAGTCCGGAGCCACCTACCAGTTCATCGCCGCGCAGGGCAGCACGCGCTACGTGGGCCAGGTGGACAACGCGCCGCCGAAGGAGACTGTCGCGGCCTTCCACCCGCCCGAGAACTTCCTGCGCATCGACGCGAATACGTCGCTGGGGTTCGACCGGGCGGCCGTGCCCGAGGGCCAGGACCGCACGCTGGGCTTCGTCACCGTGGTGCCGTTGAGCGCGGATGGCTCGCAGGGCGACCCGACGTACACCAACGTGCCGAAGACGCCGGTGCAGTTCCTGCAGCTCGTGGGGCTGCCGGGCCCGTACCGCGAGGCCCGCGTGACGATTCCGGGCACGGCGTTCCCCCAGGCGAACAAGACGTACCTCGTCATCTTCCAGGCGGTGCGCCTGGGCGGAGCCGAGTCCGACAACCTGTTCCTCGGCAGCGCGCTCCTCGCGGGCACCGCCGAGGTCGGCGTCGTCCGACGCGCTGACGCTCAGCCCGCCTCCAGCTCCAGGTCGATGCGGCCTTCGAGCTTGAGGCGCAGCAGGTGCCCCGCGAAGCGCTCGGCCTCTTCGCGGGTGAGGACGTTGCGGAAGGCCGCCCCTTCCGCGACCTCCACCTCCAGCACGGCCCCGCGCTGCAGCAGGCGGAAGAAGTCCTCGCCTCCGCCCGCGCGCGGGACGAACACGGGCAGGAAGCCCTTCAGCGGCGCCACCTCCCCTTCCCCCCGCACCCGTGCCTCCAGGCCCGCCGCGTCCGGACGCACGTCCGCCGGGGCCACGCCCTCGTCGGGATAGAGCGGCGCGGGAGCCAGCGCCACGTCCTCTGTCGAGTCGTCCAGCAGGAAGCCATGGCGCGAGGGAATCCGCCCGCTGAACAGGAAGCACAGCAGCACCGGGGTGTCCCCGGACACGCGCTCCGCGTGGAGGATGGAGCGCTCCGCCCCCACCCGGCGCAGCAGCAGCGTCAGGCGCGGGCGGCTCGCGGACAGGTGCCGCTGCACCCGGTCCTTCAGCGTGGCGCGAATCTCCGCGAAGGCCTCGGCATAGCGCGCCTCGGCCTGGGCCTCCCGCTGCGCCAGCGCCTCGCGGGCCGTGCTCAGCTTCGCCTCCGCGTCCCGCAGGA